>NZ_JAYRLV010000014.1:0-64580 GCF_041912815.1 Allobrachymonas sp.
GATTCCACAGAAAGCCCTGCGGCATGAAACGCCCGTTCAGGCTCTCAAGCGATGGCAGGGGTCACATCCCACGTTGTTTGAAAAGAACGTACGCAATCATCCGGGACCTGACATCTAGTTATAATTATCGACCAGGCGCCCGCCGTACTTGCACGCGAGTAGAAACAGGCTCTTCTTCCATCGTTATCGATCTCCCTTCCGGACCTCGTCATCGGGGACTTAAACGCGTGCGTCTGCCCCGATGCGGCGAGGTGAACCGAAAGGAAGACGCATGACTTTCAAAGCACTGGCGCGCGCCGCGCACCAATCCCTGCAGGCCCGCGCGGGCCGCGACATCCGCCACAGCCACGTACACGAACTGCTGGCCGCGGCTTTCGGCTACAGGACCTGGGCCGCACTGACCACGGACGCGCTGTTGGCGGACCATGGTGTCGGTCAGGCCCCGCAGGCTTCCGCTGGGCCGCAGATCGCCGGCCGCGCGCTGCAACTGCAGTACGGTCAAACCGAGGCGCTGGCCATGGCGGACGCTCTGAGCGAATTCATCGCCGACAAGCAATTGGGTGTGGTTCGCTGGACGACGCTGGCACCACTGCTGCCCATGGCCACGCAGTCCACAGCACTTGGCGCGGATGACGAGGACGGCGATGCGGATGAAGACCTGGATGACTGGGACGATGCCCCCCGTCCATCGGAAAACGCGACCGCCCTCCCCCGCGAGCAGCTCCTCTCCTCGGAACTTCTCCTGGAGAGCCTGGAGCACGCCGCGACGAAGAACCCGCATGCACATCAGGTACTGGCTGCGTTGTTCCGTTGCAGGAAGCCCAATCCCTACCTCTACGAAGAGTCGCTGAAGGGGCGCCAGCTCACCGCCAGCGAACGTGGCTGGGTCGAGCAGTATCTGTTGCTGGCGCCCCTGTATGTGCGCTATGAGGCTCATTTGAAGGCTGCCGCCGAAGCTGGTGTGCGCGCCGCTGCGCTGGAGTACGGGACGGTCTTCGAGCGCCCGGAGTTCATCGCCCTGGCCGAACGCTTGGACGGCCACGTTGACCCCGAAGAGATGGCGCGGGTGGCCACGAGCCTCGAATCCCGCACCCGGTGGCTGCGCCAGGCCGCCGCGGCGGGTTCTCGCCGAGCCTTGGAAGACCTCGCCGATCTCGGTGACCCCTGGGCCCAAGAACGCATGGCCCCCCGAGCCAGCATGCACTGGCTACGAGACGCTGCCGAGCACGCTCTTGCCGACAACGATCCGGTGCGTGCCTGGGTCTGGCAGTACGTGGCGCTGGCGCGCGGTGAAGACCTGACGCGTTCCACGTTGGCAGCCCGCCACGACGGCGGCTCGAACGATGGCGAGTTCTACGACAGCGACTTCGGCGGGCCGCTGTACGTCGATGGCGACGAAGGACTTGCTCTGCCCGAACTGGAGCGTGACCAGGACCGCGAAGCGCGGGCGAAGGCCCAGGCGATCCTGCGACCTTGAGCGCATTGGCATCGGCGCACACGATGCCAAGCCGAAAACAGGGGCTCGAAGCAGTGGCTGGGAAAATACTGGCATTGCTTCGCCGTCCCTCGTTGCCATGCCCGTCCACTTCGCCATGATCCAGCTGTTCGATTCCGTCCAGGGCAGTCTCGCCGAGATCGAGCTGGCGCACCCGGACATGCCGCGCGGCGAGCGCCGCTGGCTCTGGATCGAGCCCAACTGGGTGACGCTCCTGCACCCCGTCAATGAAGGGACACCGGCGCGTACCTGGACGACACCGAACGCGAGCTGATCATGAGCATGGTCGGCACCGTCATCTACTACCCGGAGGAATCGAGGCGCGATCCGGAGCCCATCGCTCCGACGCTGACCTCCATCAGCCAGTTGCTCTACGGCCAGGCTGCAGGCTCGGGCACCAACGTGGTCCAGCACCTGCTGCGCTGCAACGACTAGACGTTGTGTGGTCTGCTCGCCTTCATCCGCTCCTTGGGGATCGTCCACACACCCGCCTCGAAATCGACTTCCTCCCACTTGGCTTGGGTGAATTCGCTCTTTCGCACCATCGTCAGCAACATGAACTTGACCGCGAGACGCAGCGTCGCCGCGGATGAGACCTCCTCGAGCGCGTTGAAGTACTTGTGGATTTCCTCCGGAGAAAGGGCTCGGTCCCTGACTTTGAAGGCAGCAATGGCGCTCGGACGAATCGCCTCCGCAGGGTTTTCAATCCTCAACCCTCTCGCCTGGACGAAGCGGAAGATCTGCAGCACGATGTCCCGCGACTGGACTGCCGGCGCGGGCGCTCCTCGTTCCTTGATTTTTTCGCATCTCGCCATCAAGCGCGATGGCGTGATCTCTTCCAGTTTGAGACGGCCGAACTCCGTGGCCAGGTTGCGGTCATAGACGGCCCTGCGCATTGCGCGCGTCGACTCCGCCAGCTTGACTTCGGCGAAGTACTTTTCAGCCCATCCGCCAAACGTCACCCCCTCATTGGCCTCGACCCGTTTCTCCACCTTCGCGCGGGAGGGGCTGTCGCCCTGCTCGATAGCGCGCCGTGCATTGGCCAGGAGCAGGCGCGCTTCCGCAAGCGACACCAACATGCCGTACTCCAGGGTCGACGCCTCTCGCGGCTTCCTGGCCGCGAGCGTCGAATCGTACTGTCCGATCACCAGGGTTTCGCGGCGGCCATTGAGTCGGTAGTCGTAGCGAAAGCTGATGCTCCCCGTTCGCAGGACCGTTGCATACAGCCCTTGCTGGTCGGCGACCTTGTAGACCTTCTCAGATGGTCTCAGCGCCCGTAACTGCTTGTCAGTAATCATCTTTTCCTCCAACTTGATACCGTCAGTTGATACCGTCAGACCACTTGACGGTATCAAGGACGGTAGTTGGAGGATCAGTTCACCGATACCGTCACCGGTACCGACAGAACTGTCGGGCACCGGCGAAGCAGCATGGGACCAAGTGGGACGCTAACCTCTTGTCAGGACTGCGTTTCTCGGAAGAACCGACACGCCATGGGAAGTCCTGAAACGAGAGAAATTTACTCCCACTCAATCGTAGCAGGCGGTTTGCTGCTGACGTCGTAGGTGACGCGGTTGATGCCGCGGACTTCGTTGATGATGCGGCTGCTGACTTTCTTGAGGAGGGCGTAGGGCAGTTCGGCCCAGTCGGCGGTCATGAAGTCGCTGGTCTGGACGGCGCGGAGGGCCACGACGTAGTCGTAGGTGCGGCCGTCGCCCATGACGCCCACGCTCTTGACGGGCAGGAAGACGGTGAAGGCCTGGCTGGTCAGGTCATACCAGCTCTTGCCGCTGTTGTGGTCGATGCAGGCACGGAGCTCCTCGATGAAAATGGCATCGGCACGACGCAGGAGGTCGGCGTATTCCTTGCGGACTTCACCGAGGATGCGCACACCGAGGCCCGGACCGGGGAAGGGGTGGCGGTAGACCATGTCATGGGGAAGACCGAGCGCCACACCGAGTTCGCGGACTTCGTCCTTGAAAAGATCGCGCAGGGGTTCGAGGAGCTTGAGTCCGAGCTGTTCGGGGAGGCCGCCCACGTTGTGGTGGCTCTTGATGACAACGGCTTTCTTGCTCTTGGCACCACCGGATTCGATGACGTCGGGGTAGATGGTGCCCTGCGCCAGGAAGGTAGCGCCCTTGTGGCCGGTGCCGCTGGCCTTGAGCTTCTCGGCTTCGGACTTGAAGACATCGACGAAGAGGCGACCGATGATCTTGCGTTTTTGCTCGGGGTCGGAGACGCCGGCCAGGGCGTTCAGGAAGAGGTCGCTGGCATCGACACGGATGACTTTGGCCTGCAGCTTGCCGGAGAACATCTCCATGACCATGTCCCCTTCATTGAGACGCAGCAGGCCATGGTCGACGAAGACGCAGGTGAGCTGGTCTCCGATGGCGCGGTGGATGAGGGCTGCCGCCACGCTGGAATCGACACCGCCGGACAGGCCGAGGATGACTTCTTCGTCTCCGACCTGCGCGCGAATGGCCTTGACGGCTTCCTCGATATGGTCACGCATGATCCAGTCGGGTTCTGCGCCGCAGATGCCGAGCACAAAGCGCTCCAGCATGGCCCTGCCCTGCACGGTATGGGTGACTTCGGGGTGAAACTGCACCGCATAATAGCCGCGTGCTTCGTCAGCCATGCCGGCAATGGGGCAGCTCGGGGTGGATGCCATGAGGCTGAACCCCTCGGGCATGGCAGATACCTTGTCGCCATGGCTCATCCAGACCTTGAGCATGCCGTGGCCTTCGGGCGTGGTGAAGTCGGCCAGCGCATCGAGGAGCCTGGTGTGGCCATGCGCACGCACTTCGGCGTAGCCGAATTCGCGCTGGCGCCCGCTTTCCACCTTGCCGCCCAGCTGCAGGGCCATGGTCTGCATACCGTAGCAGATGCCCAGCACCGGCACGCCAAGCTCGAACACGGCATCGGGCGCCTTGTCCGTGCTTTCCTCGTAGGCGCTGGCATGGCTGCCGGACAGAATCACGCCCTTGAGCTTGCCGTCGGAGGCAAATTCGCGCACCCATTCGCTGCTGACGTCACAGGGGTGCACTTCGCAGTAGACATGGGCTTCACGCACGCGGCGAGCGATCAGCTGGGTTACCTGGGAGCCGAAGTCGAGGATCAGAATCTTGTCATGCTGCATGGAGTGCTACCTGCAAGAAGGCGGAATGACCGCCAAAGATGGAGAGGATGGAAAAAATGCGGCCAGTGTCCGCCGGGCAGGCACTGGCCGTGTGTCATGTCATGTCACGTCACGCGTGCAGAGAACGCTCAGTCTGCGCGGTAGTTGGGCGCTTCCTTGGTGATCTGCACATCATGCACATGGCTTTCGCGAATGCCGGCTGCCGTGATCTGGACGAACTCGGCCTTGTTGCGCATGTCTTCGATGGTGCCGCATCCGCAATAGCCCATGCTGGCCCGCAGGCCGCCAGCCATCTGGTAGATGATGGCGACGACAGAGCCCTTGTAGGGGACGCGCCCTTCGATGCCTTCGGGAACCAGCTTGTCGGCGTTGGGGTTGCCGGTGCTGCTTTCCTGGAAGTAGCGATCGGCACTGCCCTGCTGCATGGCACCGATGGAGCCCATGCCGCGATAGCTCTTGTAGCTGCGGCCCTGGAAGAGGATGACCTCACCGGGAGCTTCCTCGGTGCCTGCAAACATGCCGCCCATCATGACGGTGCTGGCACCTGCCGCGATGGCCTTGGAAATGTCGCCGCTGAAGCGCACACCGCCATCGGCAATGAGGGGCACGCCCGTGCCGCGCAGTGCCGTGGCCACGTTGTCGATGGCCGTGACCTGGGGAACGCCCACGCCGGCGACGATGCGGGTGGTGCAGATCGAGCCGGGGCCAATACCTACCTTGACGGCATCGGCACCTGCTTCGACCAGGGCCTTGGCAGCTTCGCCGGTGGCGATGTTGCCGCCGATGACCTGCACCTGGGGATAGTGCTGCTTGACCCAGCGCACGCGCTCGATGACGCCATGGCTGTGACCGTGGGCCGTGTCGACCACCAGGGCATCGACCCCGGCCTTGACCAGGGCTTCCACCCGCTCTTCGGTCCCTGCACCGACACCGACAGCGGCGCCTACGAGCAGGCGGCCGTTCTCGTCACGGGCTGCATTGGGGAAGTTGGTCTGCTTGTTGATGTCCTTGACGAGGATGAGCCCCTTGAGCTCGAAGGCATCGTTGACGACCAGCAGGCGTTCGAGCTTGTGCCTGTGGAGCAGCTCCTTGGCGTCCTTGGGGGCGGTGCCCTCGGGAACGGTGATGAGTTTTTCGCGCTGGGTCATGATGTCGCGCACGGGCACATCAAGACGGGTCTCGAAGCGGATGTCGCGGTTGGTGACGATGCCTACCACTTTGCCGCCGTCGATCACGGGAAAGCCGGACACGCCCAGCTCGTCGGAGAGCTGCTTGACCTGCAGGACCGTGGTGTCGGGCGTGATGACCACGGGGTCCTTGAGAAGACCGCTTTCGTGGCGCTTGACCTTGGCGACCTGGGCTGCCTGCTCCTGGGCAGTCAGGTTCTTGTGCACGATGCCGATGCCGCCTTCCTGCGCCATGGCGATGGCCAGACGGGCCTCGGTCACCGTGTCCATGGCAGCGGACACGAGGGGAAGATTGAGCGTGATGTCGCGGGTGAATTGGGTGCGGAGCGAAGTGTCCTTGGGCAACACTTGCGAATAGGCGGGCACCAGAAGAACGTCGTCAAATGTGAGCGCTTTGCCGAGCAGACGCATGGGGTATTCCTCCAAAAGAGAGATTGTACCTGTTGCAATTCGGTCTTGCCACCCGCGTGCAGAGCGCCGCTTGGCCGGGATGTGCCTTTGCCCGCCATCCGGAGGGCTACACTTGGGTCTTCGCAAGAAGAAGACGAGGATGCGAATCAGCATGCAAAAGACACTTCACATCATGCGGCAGGGTTTTCTGGTCCTGGCGGCAAGCGCGGCCACGGGGGCCTTTGCCCAGTGGGCATGGATCGATCACGCAGGGCACAAGGTCTACAGTGACCGTCCGCCGCCATCGAGTGTGCCGGCCAAGAACATTCTGCGTCGCCCGGGCGCTGGCTCGCACGGCCTGCACACTGTCGTGTCCAGAACGGCTGCTTCGGCTGTTCCACATGCCGCTGCGTCCAAGCCGGCTGGCGGCAATGCGGAAGAGGAAGCCAGGAAAAAGGCTGCCGCCGAGAAGGAAGCCAAGGTCAAGGCCGACAACTGCCAGCGTGCGCAGAGCTATCGCAACACGCTGCAGTCCGGCTACCGCGTCTCCACGATGAATGCCAAGGGAGAACGCATCATCATGGATGACACCGCCAAGGCGGCCGAGCTCAAGCGGGCCGAAGAGGCCATTGCTGCCAACTGCAAGTGAGGCTCGCAGGAGGTGAGGCGCCAGCGCCCTCCTCTTGCCCGTGGCTTTCTCATTGCTTCAGCCCGAAAGGCCGAAAAGGTAAAGGCAGCATCCGATCTGGGTGTGCTGCACCGTCTCAGCTTGCTGCCATGGCTGCAAGCCGCTGCGAGACATAGGTGATGAGCTGGGCGGCCAGAGCCGTCTTGGAAGCGCGAGGGAATTCGATCACTTCGTGATCCGAGACCAGCAGCAGGGCGTTGTCGTCCTTGCCGAAGGTGGCGGGGCCGATGTTGCCCACCAGCAGCGGCACTTGCTTGCGCAGCCGCTTGGCCTGTGCATGGCGCAGGAGGTCATGGCTCTCTGCGGCAAATCCCACACAGTACAGGCGCCCTGCCCTTGCCTGAGGGCTTTGGGCGATGGTGGCCAGAATGTCGGGATTCTCCACAAAGTGCAGGGTCGGGATCTGGGCCTGGGGATCCTTCTTGATCTTGGTGTCGGAAAACGCGGCAGGGCGCCAGTCCGCCACGGCTGCCGTGGCAATGAAGACACCCTGCTCCGGTACATGGGCCTGCACGGCATCGAGCATCTGCCGGGCTGTCTGCACCTGGACGCGCTGTACGCCCGCCGGTGTCGGGAGCTGCACAGGGCCAGCCACCAGCGTGACCTGCGCGCCTGCCCGCGCGGCTGCTGCGGCAATGGCAAACCCCATCTTGCCGCTGGAGTGATTGGTAATGCCGCGCACGGGGTCGATCGGCTCGAAAGTCGGGCCGGCAGTGACCAGCACCTGCACGCCTGCCAGCAACTTGGGAGTGAAGTGAGCTACCAGCGCTTCCAGGATCTGCTCCGGTTCCAGCATCCGGCCATCTCCGGTTTCTCCGCAGGCCTGCGGGCCACACCCCACCCCCAGCACCTGGGCTCCATCTGCCGCAATCTGGGCCACATTGCGTACCGTGGCAGGATGGGCCCACATTTCGCGGTTCATGGCGGGGGCCACCAGCAGGGGCTTGCCCGCCGGACGCGCCAGGCACGTGAGACTGACGAGTTCGTCGGATCGGCCCTGGGCCAGACGGGCGATGAAGTCTGCGCTGCAGGGAGCCAGCACGATGGCGTCCGCATCCCGTCCGAGGTGTATATGCGGCATGTGATCCGCACTGCGCGCATCCCATTGCGAAAGGATCACCGGCTGGCCGCTGAGGGCCTGCATGGTGACGGGGGTGATGAACTGCCCGGCAGCCTCGGTCATCATGACCTGCACCTGGGCGCCGGCCTTGACCAGCAGGCGGCAGAGCTCAGCCGACTTGTAGCAGGCAATGCCGCCGGTCAGACCCAGCAGAATGCGCCGTCCGTCCAGGGGGCGGCCATCTTCTGCAGGCAAAAATGCGGCAGCGGACTGGGATGCGGGAGCAAGAACAGGCTCGGTATGCATGGGAAAGCGCCTCCTTATGCCGGCTGCCAGCTGGCCATGCCGTCGATGGCCATGGCATATCCCTGCACGCCCCATCCGCACATCACGGCCCGCGCAGCGGGGGAAATGTACGAATGGTGGCGGAAGGCCTCCCGCGCAAACACGTTGCTGATGTGCAGTTCCACCAGCGGGATGGACGTGCCCTTGATGGCATCGAGCAGCGCAACGCTGGTGTGCGTATAGGCCCCTGCATTGAGCACGACACCCACCAGTCGCCCGGCGGCATGGGCACGCCCGGCCTCGTGGATGGCATCGACCAGATCGCCTTCATGGTTGCTTTGCCGGAAGTCCAGCGTCCAGCCGTGCCGGGTACAGGCGGAAGCACAGAGACGCTCCACATCCGCCAGAGTGGCAGCGCCGTAGATGTCGGGTTCCCGCGAGCCCAGCAGGTTCAGATTGGGACCGTTGAGCACGAAAACGAGAGAAGGGGAGTCAGAGCTGGACATGGGAAACCAACAGAAAAGGCGAGGGGAAAATCACGAAAAGCGTACCACCAAAACCCGGAGAAACAGTTCACGCCCTCTCTCGCCCTGCGTGAGAGAGGACACATCCACCCGGCAGGCGCACCTCCGGCAGGAGGATGAAGCATTCAGGAATGCAGTGCCGAGCCTGCCCCCGAGGCCAGGGCCTGATCGACTCCCCGATTGGCCAGTTCATCGGCTTTTTCGTTGCCGGGGATGCCTGCATGGCCCTTGACCCAGTGCCACTCGATGCGGTGCGTGCCGTCGTGCACGAGCGCGTCGAGCGCGCGCCACAGTTCGGCGTTCTTGACGGGCTGCTTGGCCGCTGTCTTCCAGCCTTTTTTCTTCCAGCCATGAATCCATTCGGTAATGCCCTGCCGGACATACTGGCTGTCGAGATAGATGGTGACGTGGCAGGGGCGCTTGAGCGCCGACAGGCCCTGAATCACCGCCATGAGCTCCATGCGGTTGTTGGTGGTGTTGAGCTCACCGCCGAAAAGTTCCTTGCTGTGCGGACCGCTCTGGAGCCATACCCCCCATCCACCCGGTCCCGGATTGCCCTTGCAGGCCCCGTCGGTATACAGGGTCACGTGCTGCGTGCTTGTTTCTGTCATCTGAATGTCCGATTCCTCATGGAGTCATGTCCCGCCGCGCCGCTGGTCGACGCTGGGCCACGGGCATGCTGCCACGCGCCAGCTTGGCCAGCTTCCAGCGGGGCTGAATCATACGCACTCCGCGCACGCGCTTGACGGCCTGCAGGAAATACACACCGCCCAGAATGGGCCACCAGCGGTCCCCTGCCTTTTCCATCCAGCCTAGTCGGTCAAACCAGGTCTGGCTGTGCAGGCCCGGGCGATAGCAGCCGAAACGCCCCGCGTCGATGTCCAGATTGAGCAGGTGCAGCCAGTCCTGCAGACGGTGGTAGCCGATGAAGTCGTCCACATCCGGGATGAAGGGAGGGCCTTCCAGCCCGAGCCGATCCATGAACAGGTGGTGCCACTGCTGCCCCCCCCACAGGCTCAGAGGGTTGAACCCGAAGATCAGCACCCGCCCTTCGGGTACGAGAACCCGGGCCACTTCGCGCAGCGTGGCATGGGCGTCGGCGCTGGCTTCCAGGGTATGGGGCAGGATGACCAGATCGAGGCTGTTCTCGGCAAACGGCAAGCTGGTCGGCTCCAGGAACAGATGCGGCGATGCGGCGCCTGCGCCTTGCATGCAGGCGGATACTTCGGCTGCGGAGGCCGCCTGAGGCGTTTCCAGCCCAGCGAGCCAGCGATGGCGCACCCTGCTGTTTCTGAGCAGCGGCAGATTCAGCGCCCCTATCTGCAGGGCCTGGTAGCCGAAGCAGTCCGCCACGGCGCGATCGCCCTGGGAGAGCTCCCAATCCTGCAGACAACGGCCGGCCGGTGTCTGGAACCATTGTGCAAAATCTATAATCTGCGTCGACATGCATCGTCCGGCCTGAGGGCCACCCGCTCAACAATGAATCTGATTGCGCTTGCTGCGCTGACCGACAACTATATCTGGATACTGGAAGACACCCTATCCGCCTGGGTCGTGGATCCGGGGGATGCCGTGCCGGTGCTGGAGCACCTCGACCGGCACGGGCTCGTGCTGGGCGGCATCCTGGTCACGCATCACCATGCCGACCATGTGGGGGGCATCAATGCCCTGTGCAAGGCCCGCGCATCGGATGCCCCCCTGCTGTGCCTGCCCGCTGCCGATGGCGTGCCTCCGGCGGCCTATGCCGCCTGTGCCCCGGAACGTGTGCGTCTGGTGCAGGAAGGGGATGTCATGACCTTCCCCGGATTTCAGGCACGGGTGCTGGATGTGCCTGGCCACACGGCTGATCATGTGGCCTACGTCTGCACCTTCGATGCCCCTGCCTCCCGGACAGCAGCCCCTGTGCTGTTCTGCGGCGACACCCTGTTTTCGGCAGGATGTGGGCGGCTGTTCGAGGGCACCGCGGCCCAGATGCTTGCCTCTCTGCAGAAGCTGGCTGCCCTGCCTCCGGACACGCGGGTCTGTCCAGCCCACGAATACACCCTGGCCAACCTGCGCTTTGCGCGGGTGGTCGAGCCCGGCAATCTCCTCTTGCTGGCCCATGCGCAAACCTGTGAGGCCCTGCGTGCCCAGGGTTTGCCCACCCTGCCTTCCACGGTGTCCCTGGAACGAGCCATCAACCCGTTTCTGCGCACCGGAGAACCCGAGGTTCTTCTCTCCGTTCAACGGCATGCACATGCACCCGGGGCACAGCGCCCCGACGAGGTCTTTGCTGCTCTCAGGGCCTGGAAAGACCACTTCTGACCGCCCCTTTTCCCCGTAGTCTTCCCATGCATTTCATCCGTCTGATGATCGTAGGTATTGCCATTGCCGTTCTGGCGGGCTGTGCCAGTGACAAGAACAATGGCTCCGTCGGCATCCGCATGTCCGACCTTTCTGCTGGAGCACTGTCCGGCCAGGGCGAAACGGCAGGACTGGCCGGTGGCTCCGGGCTGAGCGTTCCCACCGATCTGTGGGACCGCATTCGCCAGGGATTTGCCATTCCCGATCTCGATGACGATTTCGTGCGCACGCGGGAATCGTGGTATGCATCCCATCCCGAGCAGGTGGAGCGGCTCTTCACGCGTTCCAACAAATACCTCTACCACATCGTCGAGGAGCTCGAACGTCGCCACATGCCCACCGAGCTGGCCCTGCTGCCCTTTGTCGAAAGCTCCTTCAATCCCCAGGCCATCAGCAGCGCCAAGGCTGCCGGCATCTGGCAGTTCATTCCCAGCACTGGCAAGCACTATTCCCTGCGGCAGAACATGTTCCTGGATGACCGCCGCGATGTGCTGCGATCCACACGGGCAGCCCTCGATTACCTGCAGCGCCTCTACACCATGTTCGGTGACTGGCAGCTGGCACTGGCCGCCTACAACTGGGGCGAGGGCAATCTGCAGCGGGCCCTGCAGCGCAACCCGGGCGCCCGCTATCAGGATCTGAAGATGCCGCTCGAAACGCGCCAGTACGTGCCGCGCCTGCAGGCCATCAAGAACATCGTCCGCAATCCGGCCACCTTCAATGCCTCGCTGCCCAATGTGGCCAACCACCCCTATTTCGACCGTGTCGACATCAACCGCGACATCGACGTATCCATGGTCGCCCAGCTCGCGGGCATCTCGGAGGACGATTTCCGCGCCCTCAACCCCGCGCTCAACAAGCCGCTGGTCATCGCTTCGCTGACGCCTCGCATTCTGCTGCCCTGGAAGAACGTGGATGCGTTCCGCCAGAACCTGGCCCAGGCTAGCAGCAAGTCCCTGTCGAGCTGGACAGTGTGGACCGTGCCCAGCAACATGACGGTGGCACAGGCGGCCAAGTCCAGCGGCGTGGATGAAGGCGTGCTGCGCTCGGTGAACCGCATTCCTCCGCGCATGATGGTCAAGGGCGGCTCCACCCTGCTCGTGCCCCGCACCGAAGGACAGACATCGGACATTTCCAGTCTGGTGGCCCAGACCGGAAGCCTCAGTTTCACGCCCGAAATCGTGCTGGTGCGCGGCACCATCAAGGCCCGCAGGGGAGACACGCTAGGCTCCTTTGCCGCACGCTACGGCCTGCCGCCTGAAAACGTCGCCGCCTGGAATCACACCGATCTCCGCGCCCCCCTGTACGACAACCAGCCCGTGGTGGTGAATGTGTCGCGTGCACAGCTCAATCGCCTGCAGAAGCAGGAACGCGAGGAACAGGCGGAGGCTGCCCGCGAGGCACGCAAGGCCCAGATGGAAGCCGAGCAGGCGCGGCGCAAGGCCCGCCTCGAAGCCCAGCGCGAGGAAGAGGATGCACGCCGTGCCCGTCGCCGCCGTACCGCTGCCTCCCGAAACGAGGAACAGGACACCGAAGCGCCCACCCGCACCCGGCAGCTCACCAAGCAGCGCCGGCATCCGGCCGACACCCAGGACGACGAGGACACCGCCAAGAAACCGGTGCACGGCAAGACCCGTTCCAAGGCGGGACGCGACACTGCGGACGAACAGGACACCGCACCGGCCAAGGGTTCTCGCAAGGACCGACGCAGCCGCAAGGACGCAGCGGCAGAACAGGCACCCACATCCACTTCCCGCAAGGGCAAACCGGCCACTGCCGGACACGGCAAGGCACAGGCCACCGAGGAAGAGGACAACAGCCGCGATCGACGCAATGGCGTGAAGAGCCGCAAAGGCAGCGCTCTTGCAGCTCAGCGTGGCCGTCAGACCGATGAGGAAGATGACGCCAAGACCTCCCGCAAGTCTGCAGCCAAGGCGGCAGACCACCGCAGGAAGTCCCGTGCAACCGAGGACGATGCCGAAGCTCCCGCACCCAGCAGCACCCGCCGCAAGGCCGTGAACAAGAAGGAAGCCGACAAGGCGGCTGCTGCCGACTCCCGCTCGCAGACAGGCAAGCGCCGCACTGCAGGCAAAGACAGGGAGGACGAAGACGCCCGCGATACAGGCAAGGCCAAGTCCCGCAACGCCAAGGCAGCCGGGCGCAAGGCACGCGCCGAAGAGGAAGACGCACCTTCTGCCAAATCCAGAAAAGCCACGGCGACCAAGTCGGCCACCAAAGACAGGCGCGCCAGTGAAGACCGGACATCCTCTGACGATGCCCACAAGAACAAGAAGGGGCCCAAGGCCCGCAAGCGCAGCACTGCAGACGATTGAGCAGCCAGCGGCACGGAAGGACCAAGCCCCTTCAGCCTCTGCGGTGCAGCGATGCTCTACGGCTCATGCGTCCATCCGCAGCAGAGAGGGGCACACCAAGGCACACCGAGAGCGTCTGTGCCGCTCGACTCGCTGTTCCGCGCGGGCTGTACACGCTGGCAGCCAGCCGGGCCAAGGCGCCGCCCCTTCCCCCTTCTGCCACAGCAGAAGGCTATCGCTGCAGCGCCCCCGTTGCCAGAGGGTCCAGGGTCTCCAGAATGACCGCCAGATGGCGCTCCAGGGCCCCCCTCCGGCGCTCCACTTCGGCCAGCTGTTCGGGAGCCGGCTCGCGCAGCGGATCGGCCCATACGGGCCTGGGAAAATGGCTGTCCCACTCGAAGCGCGCAATCGCGTGCCAATGCAGATGCGGCACCACATTGCCCAGTGTCGCCAGATTCATCTTGCAAGGCTGCAGATGCTCGCGCATGGCCTTCTCGATCTGGGTAAGGGCTTCCATGGCCTCCATGCGCTCCGTGTGATCGAGATCGCTCCACTCTTCCACATGGCGATTCCAGATCAGGCGATAGAACCCCGGGAATCCCTTTTCCTCGGCGTGCACCAGCCTCCAGCGCGCCCCCTGCCACACCACTTCTCCTCCTGCTGACGCACACAGTGGGCAGGACACGGTTTCAGAACAGACGGGGGCAGAAAGGTCAGGCATTCAGGGGTCTCCTTTTTCAGGCGCGGGCTCATACAAACGGATGCATTCCCTTCCGGTCAGAAGAGGCACAATCGCCACATGCTTCGATGGTGTGCCTGTGTCGCCTTCCGGCCAAGTCGGGTGTCCTGCCATCATGCCATGCCCTGAAGCCCCGCTGCATTCGGCCTCCGCTCGCCTTCCTTCCATGTCGTCCACGAACTTCTCTTCTCCTGTCCTGCATCCTGTTCCCTCTGTGCACCGCCGTACCTGGCATCGGCTGGCGGTGGCAGGGGTGATGTGGGCTCTGGGCATGACGGGCTGTTCGGCCAACTGGGCCGGCGAGCATACCCTGCATGTCGATGGAGGCAAGCTGCAGCAGAAACTCAATGACCGTTTTCCCATGCACAAAGAGGCACTGGGGCTGTTTGCCGTGACGCTCAGCCAGCCCAGGCTGCACTTCGATGCGCCCAACAACCGACTCGGAACCGAGCTGGTGGTCGATGTTCCTTCCGCTGGAGGCTGGTTGCCAGCCATCCATGGCACGGCCCTGGTGACCTATGGTCTGCGCTTCGACACCACCGACTACAGCGTGCGCATGACACAGGTGCATGTGCAGGCACTCGATCTGCGTCAGGGCGGCGCACCCGCCAATCCCCAGCTGGGCCGCGCACTGGTGGCCATGGGAGAACGCGCGTTCAACGACTATCCCATCTACCGCTTTTCGGCCTCGGATCTGGCCAAGGCCAGGCAGTACCACTACCTGCCCAAGACCATCGCAGTGCGTCACGATGGGCTCGATGTCACTCTTGCCCCCGCTCCCTGAGGGCCGTTTCATTCCCCTTTTCGCTCCAGTCCGGGCGGTTGGATTGCACCGTCTGTTGCCCTGCCATGTCCCTGCCGGAAACATGGCCCGATGCAGCTGCGACAATGCAGGCAAGCGGAGCCACGGCATGGCTGCCGCACATCATGACCCGCATGGAGGAATGTGCATGTCGAGCTTCTGGGATCAGAACTACAGTCAGGCAGAAGGATACAAATACGGCGAGACGCCCAATGCGTTTCTGGTGCAGGAAGCCCATCGCCTGGCTCGTCCAGGCTGTGTGCTGGTGCCTGGAGATGGAGAGGGCCGCAATGGAGTATGGCTGGCCGAGCAGGGCTTCGAGGTTCACACGCTTGATGGATCCGGGGTGGGTGTAGCCAAGGCGCGCGCACTCGCCGAACGGCGTGGCGTTTCCCTGGATGCCCAGCAGGTCGATCTGGCCGAATGGGAACCTGCCCCTGCGGGGTTTAGGGGCGCAGCCATCATCTATCTGCATCTGCCGCCTGCGCTGCGTGTGGCCGTGCACCACAAGGTAGTGCGCGCCCTGCAGCCTGGAGGCATCCTCATTCTGGAAACCTTCCATCCCCGCCAGCTCGAATTTCACAGCGGCGGCCCCAAGGATCCGGACATGCTGTACACCCTGGACATGCTGCGTACGGACTTTGCGGACGGCATGGAAGAACTCCTGGGACAGGAGTGCGACACCACCCTGACCGAAGGCGCAGGGCATGAAGGACATGCCTTCGTGACCCGCTGGATCGGTCGCCGGCTCGCATGAATGCCTGAGGAGATGCTTGGCCCCGCTGCCATGCCCAGCCACAACAACGGGAAAATGGCACAGAGGTAGTAGTTTCCAGAAGGGAAGAAATAGCACCTTTCCTATAATCGGTGGATGCCTACTTCAGACCTTTCCTCTCAGCCATCTTCTCGTCCCGCGCATGGCAGCGATTTGCAATGTGTGCGCTATGTCGATTCGCGCCAGCAGGAAGAAAACGAACTGGACGTGATGCAGATTGCAGATGCCCTGCTCTCCTCCTGGCGCACCTGGACGGCCGGAATGGTGGTGGGAGCCTGCCTGGGGGTGGGTGCCGGATTCCTGCTGCCCCCCAAATACGAGGCGCATGGCGTGCTGCAGCTTGCGCAATCCGACAACCTGCTCGAAAGCGTGCCAGATACCATGGCCCGCCTGCAGTCGTTCTCCTTTCGTGCCAGAGTGGTCGACCGCCTGATTCATGGCGGCACACTGGGAGAGTCTGACCGTCTGAAGTGGCTCAAGCAACTGGGGCAGAAAGCCATCTTCACCCCCGTCAAGGACGCCAAGTACATCGAAGTCACCATTCAGGCCCCCTCCCCCACGCTGGGCCTGGCTGTCATCAATCAGGTCGCATCCGTTCTGACCGAACAGCAGAATGTGCTTCTGACGCAGCGCCGGCATCAGATCCAGGCGTATATCCATGACGCGCAGGCCATGGTCAGCAGTCTGGATGTCCAGAACAAGACAGCCGCTTCTTCCGCTCATGCACTTTCCGCCACGGATATGGCTCTGCAGGCAGTGGCCCGCTCGGCCAATGCCACAGCCTATGCCATGGCCAAGCAAAAGCTCATGGAGCAGCAGGCTCTGCTGATGCCTCCCACCACCCGTCCTGCCGGATTGATAGAACCCGCAGGCGTATCCCCTCAGCCTGTCGGGCTCTCCAAGCTGATTGGCGAGATGGCGGTCGGGCCTGTGGCAGGCGTATCCCCTCAGCCTGTCGGGCTCTCCAAGGGCGTACTGGGGCTCCTGGGTGCCTTGGTGGGCGGCGCCCTGGCAGCCGGGTATGGATTTCTCTCGACCAGCTGGAAGCGCTACCAGGCAGGCAAGCAGGCGCAGTGATGCAGTTCATGCGCTGAACTGCAGAAGAAGGCGGTGTGCTGTCCGATCCACGCTGCCATGGCTTCATTCCTGCCGCTACTGCTGTGAATCTGCGCCTCTGCATGCGCACTGCCAGTCTGCAGGGCAGCGCTTTCAGGGTAGTGGGAAGGTCACAGGGCTCGACCTTTCCCACTGCTGCATCATCGGGCGCAGCCGTCAGACCAGCACCCGCTCGATGCCCCCTGCATTGGCGGCATCGACGTAGTCCTTCATCCAGCCCTCGCCCAGAATCTGGCGCGCCATTTCCACCACGATGTAGTCCGTTTCCATGAGACCGTGCGGCAGATCTTCACCGTAGCGGCTCAGCCCCTGGAAGCAGCTCGGGCAGGTGGTGAGCATCTTGACCTTCTGCTCGCCATGCTTGCCACGGGGCAGCGACAGACCATTTTCGGTCTGGAGCTTTCGGAGCTGGTCGGCATTCTTGCGGATTTCCTCCGTTTTGCGGAAGCGCACCTGCGTCGAAATGTCGGGTCGGCTCACGCCCAGCGTGCCCGATTCCCCGCAGCAGCGGTCGCTGCGGATGACGGCATCGCCCAGGAGGCCCTTGACCGTCTTCATGGGGTCCTGCTGCTTGAGCGGCGTATGGCAGGGGTCATGGTAGAGGTAGCCTTCGGGGCGAGGCAGGGTGATGCCCTTTTCGAGCAGGAACTCGTGGATGTCGATGATGCGGCATCCGGGGAAGATCTTGTCGAAGTGGTAATCCTGCAGCTGGTCATAGCAGGTACCGCAGCTCACGACCACGGTCTTGATGTCGAGGTAGTTGAGCGTGGTGGCCACGCGGTGGAACAGCACGCGGTTGTCGGTGATCATCTTCTCGGCCACATCGTACTGCCCTGCCCCGCGCTGCGGGTAGCCGCAGCAGACATATCCTGGCGGCAGCACAGTCTGCACGCCGGCATGCCAGAGCATGGCCTGGGTGGCCAATCCCACCTGGCTGAAGAGCCGCTCGGACCCACAGCCCGGAAAGTAGAACACGGCTTCGCTGTCCACTGTGGTATGTCCGGGATCACGAATGACGGGGACGTACTGACGATCCTGGATGTCGAGGAGCGCGCGTGCCGTCTTGGTCGGGAGTCCGCCGGGCAGCTTCTTGTTGACGAAGTGGACGATTTCTTCCTTGAGCGGTGCAGAGCCCACGGTGGCGGGTGGATGGGCCGTCTGGTGCCGTCCGGCCACACGGAACATGTCCACCGCCGCACGCTGGGCCTTGAAGCCGATGTTGACCATGCCTGTGCGCAACAGGTTGATGCGCGAAGGTTCGGTGGCGTTGAGCATGGTCATGGCCAGGGCCTTGCCCGGACGGAAGCTCTGCTTGTCCATCTTGCGCAGGAGATTGCGCATGTTCATGCTGACATCGCCGAAGTCGATGTCCACCGGACACGGAGCGAAGCACTTGTGGCAGACGGTGCAATGCTCGCCCACATCCTCGAATTCCTGCCAGTGTCGCACGCTGACGCCACGGCGGGTCTGCTCTTCGTACAGGAAGGCTTCGGCGAGCAGGGATACCGAGAGAATCTTGTTGCGGGGGCTGTAGAGCAGGTTGGCGCGCGGGACGTGGGTCGCGCACACCGGCTTGCACTTGCCACAGCGCAGGCAGTCCTTGACGCTGTCGACGATCGAGCCGAGATCGCTTTGCTGCATGATGATCGACTCGTGCCCCATGAGGCCGAAGCTCGGGGTATACGCATTGGTGAGGTCGGCAAGCGCCGTGGTGCCTGCGTAGACGGCACGCTGCTTCTCGCTCATCACCACCGGCCGCAGAAGCTTGCCGCGGTTGAAGCGCCCCTCGGGATCGATCCTGGCCTTGTAGGCGGCAAACGGAGCCAGCTCGGCATCGCTGAGGAATTCGAGCTTGGTGATGCCGATGCCGTGCTCGCCGGAGATCACTCCGTCCAGACTGCGTGCGAGCGCCATGATGCGCTTGACGGCCTCGTGGGCGAGCTGCAGCATCTCGTAGTCGTCGCTGTTGACGGGAATGTTGGTATGCACGTTGCCGTCACCGGCATGCATGTGCAGGGCCACCCAGACCTTGCCCTTGAGCACCTTCCTGTGCACGTCCTGCACGGCTTCCAGCAGGGAACGGTAGGCGCTGCCCACAAAGATGCCCCGGAGCGGGTTGCGGAGCTGGATCTTCCAGCTCGCACGCAGGCTGTGGTCCTGCAGCCGCTCGAAGTACTCGTCCAGGTGGTCATACCAGGTCTGCCACTGGGCCTTGACCTGGGCGATGAGTTCCCGGGCACTCGCCACGCGGGCCGCCAGTTCTTCGGGGGTATCGAGCTCGACGATGTCTTCTTCGACCGACACCTTGCCCAGCGGCAGCTGCGGCTGGCTGAAGAAGGCAAGCAGTTCGTCGCACAGATGCAGCTTGTTGCGCAGGCTCAGCTCGATGTTGATGCGCTCGATGCCGTCGGTGTATTCGGCCATGCGGGGCAGCGGAATCACCACGTCCTCGTTGATCTTGAAGGCGTTGGTGTGGCGGCTGATGGCTGCCGTGCGCTTGCGATCGGCCCAGAACTTCTTGGCGGCCTCGGGTGTCGTGGCGATGAAGCCCTCGCCACTGCGGCTGTTGGCGATGCGCACCACCTCGCTCGTGGCACGGGCCACGGCGTCGGGGTCATCTCCCACGATGTCGCCGATGAGCACCATCTTGGGCAACCCGCTGCCTCCGAGTTCGCCGCTGGCGCCGCGCTTGCTCTTGGTGGCATAGCCCACCGCCTTGAGATAGCGGTCGTCGAGATGTTCGAGGCCCGCAAGCAGCACCCCGGTGCGCTTGCGCTCGGCAAACATGAAGTCGCGGATTTCCACGATGCTTGGCACTGCCAGCTTGGCGCTGCCGAAGAATTCGAGACAGACGGTGCGGCTGTGGCTCGGCATGCGGTGCACCACCCAGCGTGCGCTGGTGATGAGACCGTCACAGCCTTCCTTCTGCACGCCCGGCAGACCGCTGAGGAACTTGTCCGTCACATCCTTGCCCAGTCCTTCCTTGCGGAAGGTGGAGCCGGGAATGTCGAGCCGCTCGGTCCGGATCGGTGTCTTGCCGTCGGCTTCGAAGTAGCGCAGCTCGAAGCTGACCAGGTCCACGTCATGGATCTTGCCGAAGTTGTGCTGCAGACGATGCACTTCCAGCCACTGCGCGTCCGGTGTCACCATGCGCCAGCTCGCGAGGTTGTCGAGTGCGGTACCCCAGAGCACAGCCTTCTTGCCCCCCGCGTTCATCGCGATGTTGCCCCCGATGCACGAGGCTTCGATGCTGGTGGGATCAACTGCGAACACATAACCCGCACGCTCGGCGGCCTCGGCCACCCGAATGGTCACGACGCCCGCTTCGCTCCACACGGTGGGCACGGGATGGTCGAGTCCGGGCAGCTGCACCATTTCGACCTCGCTGAGGTGGTCGAGCTTTTCAGTGTTGATCACGGCGCTCTGCCAGGCCAGCGGAATGGCGCCTCCCGTGTAGCCGGTGCCGCCGCCGCGCGGAACGATGGTGAGGCCCAGCTCGACGCAGCCCTTCACCAGCTCGGCCATCTCGGCCTCGGTGTCGGGCGTGAGCACGACGAACGGATATTCGACCCGCCAGTCGGTGGCGTCGGTGACATGGCTCACGCGGCTGAGCGCGTCGAACTTGATGTTGTCCTGGCGGGTATGCTTGCCCAGACGGCGCTGGATCCGGTGGCGCAGATCGAGCGTGACGCCGAAGGACCGCTCGAAGCTGTTCACCGCCTCATTGGCCTGGGCGAGCACCTCGCCGACCGCCTCGTCACGGGCCTTGTCCACGCTGGCGTTGCGGCGCTTGTCGATTTCGCGCAGACGATGGCGCATGGCCTCGACCAGCAGTGCACGGCGCTTGGGATTGTCGAGCAGGTCGTCCTGCACATAGGGGTTGCGCTTGATGACCCACATGTCACCCAGCACTTCGTAGAGCATGCGAGCGGAACGCCCCGTGTCCCGCTCGTCGCGCAGCACGCTCAGAAGGTCCCAGCACCGCTTGCCCAGCAGACGTTCCACGATCTCGGCATCGGAGAAGCTGGTGTAGTTGTAGGGAATTTCACGGATGCGCTGGCTGGCGGGCATGGCCGCCAGCAGGTGGTTACGGAGTGCGGGAGCGTTCATGGATGTGTCTAACCTCGACTGCGCGCCATTCTGGTGCGGCACGCGGGTGATGGGATCACGAAGGGGGATTCTATTGCAGCGGCCTGATTCCCCATTCGATGAAGGGACTGCGCAGCACCCCCGTGGAGAGGGAGAAAGATCAGGATCGGGAAGCGTCCTGGGACGCACTGCGGTACCGATGCACGAGCCACGCCTGCACTGCCCCCGTCGCGACCACCAGCGCCAGGTAGGTCAGCATGGCGCCGTCACGCTGCAGAACCAGCCAGCCGGCCACGATCACGGCCAGCCCGGTCAGGAAAAGCCACATCCACTGGCGCCCCCACCCGAGGCGCAGCGGATGGCGCCAGCCGGCAAGCCGCTGCAGCGCCACCAGAGTGGTAGCCATCCAGAGCGCAGGCAGGGCCAGATTGAAGAGGTGATCGATCAGTGCGAGAAAACCCATGGAATCAGCTGGAACAATGGGCATCCGGGTACGGGAGCCACGTACCTGCTCACCCGGGAAGGGGGCAGGCAACACAGGCAACTCCCGCCCGCACGGCACACATGCCAAAGACACATGTGCACAAGGCCCGTCGTGGATCAAGACAATGCGGAAAGATCAATTTTATAATCACCGCCATGTCAGTATGGACTCTGGGCATCAACCATCATACCGCCCCGCTCGATTTGCGGGGCCGTTTCTCATTTGCGCTTGAGCAGATGGGCCCCGCCCTGCACGGGCTACGGCAGACTTTTGCCCACCATCCGGAAGCGGCCATTCTCTCGACCTGCAACCGCACCGAGGTGTACTGCGCGAGCGACCGTGTGGACGTGGATCACACACTCAACTGGCTCGCCCAGGCTGGCGGTGTGCCCATGCATGCCCTGCGCGACTACACCTACACGCTGCAGGACGACACGGCGGCCCGCCACGCCTTCCGCGTGGCCAGTGGACTCGACAGCATGGTGCTGGGCGAGGCCCAGATATTGGGGCAGATGAAGAATGCCGTGCGGGCCGCCGAGGCGGCCGGCAGCCTCGGCACCACGCTCAACCAGCTGTTCCAGCGCAGCTTCTCCGTTGCCAAGGAAGTGCGCAGCAGCACCGAGATTGGTGCGCACAGCATCAGCATGGCTGCGGCGGCGGTGCGTCTGGCATCGCAGCTGTTCGAGGACCTGGGGCAGATCCGCATCCTGTTCGTGGGGGCGGGCGAAATGATCGAGCTCGCCACCACCCACTTTGCGGCGCGGTCTCCCAAGCAGATCGTGATTGCCAACCGCACCATGGAAAAGGGCGAGGCCCTGGCGGCACGGTTCGGCGCCAGCGTGATGCCGCTCGCCGACATGCCCGAGCGGCTGCACGAATTCGACGCGGTGATCAGCTGCACCGCCAGCACCCTGCCCATCATCGGGCTGGGAGCGGTGGAGCGCGCCCTCCGCAAGCGCCGCCACCGGCCCATGTTCATGGTCGATCTGGCCGTGCCGCGCGACATCGAACCCGAGGTCAAGGCCCTCGACGATGCCTATCTCTACACCGTGGATGATCTGGCCACCGTGGTACAGACCGGACAGGCCCAGCGGCAGGCGGCCGTGGAACAGGCCGAGGCCATCATCGACGAAGGCGTGCAGAGCTTCATGCAGTGGATGCGGCAGCGTGACCCCCATTACGGGGTCGTGTCGCTCATCCGCGAGGTCAACCAGCAGGCCGATGCCTGGCGCGAAATGGAACTGGCCAAGGCCCGCAAGCGTCTGGCCAAGGGCGAAGACGTGGATGCCGTGCTGGAAGCCCTCTCGAGGGGACTGACCCAGAAGATGCTGCACGGAGCGCTCTCCGAGCTGCACCACCCCGATCTGGCCCACCAGACCCAGGCGGCCGAGACGGTGCAGCGCATCTTTCTGCGCGGCAAGCATTAGCCGTCTCGTTCAGCCCTTCCCGTTCTCCGGCGGGGGACACGTCACGTCACCCCGCGCGGCATGCGCCTGCTGAAGCGTGCGTGGCTCCTGCGCCGAATGGGCAGCGCACTGCCCTCCCCTTCCGTCTGATCCATTCCTGCCCGCCTGAGGGCGGTGCCGGACTTCTTCTGCGATGCTTCCGTGAAACCCTTTCTCCGATCCCAGCTCCAGCGCTTTGCAGAGCGCCAGCACGAACTCGATTTTCTCCTCAGCCGGGAGGACATCATGCAGGACATGGACCGGTTCCTGGCCCTGTCGCGCGAACACAATGAAGTGACCCAGATCGCGGGGCGCTGGCAGCGCTACCAGCAGGTGGAGCAGGATGTGGCCACGGCACGCGACATGCTGGAAGACCCCGAGATGGCCGACCTGGCCGAAGAGGAAATCACGGCCGGAGAGGGAGAACTGACCACCCTGGAGCAGGAACTGCAGCGCCTGCTGCTGCCCCGCGATCCGGACGAGGCGCGTCCGGCCTTCGTCGAGATCCGGGCCGGCACGGGGGGCGATGAATCAGCCCTGTTCGCGGGCGATCTGGCCCGCATGTACATGCGCTACGCCGAATCCCAGGGGTGGCGGGTCGAGACCCTGAGCGAAAGTCCCGCCGAGCTTGGCGGTTACCGCGAGATCGTGCTGCGCATGGAAGGTCCCGACAGCACCGATACCGGCACGGGAGTCTACGGCACGCTCATGTTCGAGTCGGGCGGACACCGGGTACAGCGAGTGCCGGTCACCGAGTCCCAGGGGCGGGTGCACACCAGCGCCTGCACGGTAGCTGTAATGCCGGAGCCAGACCCTGCCCGTGCCGTGACGCTCAACATGGCCGACATCCGGGTGGACACCTTCCGCGCCAGCGGCGCCGGAGGGCAGCACATCAACAAGACGGATTCCGCCGTGCGCGTGGTGCACCTGCCCACCGGGATCGTGGCCGAATGCCAGGACGGCCGCAGCCAGCACAGCAACAAGGCCAAGGCACTGCAGGTGCTGCAGGCGCGCATCCAGGAAAAGGAACGCAGCGAGCGTGCCGCCAGGGAAGCCGCGCTGCGCAAGGGGCTGGTAGGCAGCGGCGACCGCAGCGACCGCATCCGCACCTACAACTTTCCGCAGGGACGGCTGACGGATCACCGCATCAACCTCACTATCTACAAGCTCTCCCAGGTCATGGAAGGTGATCTGCACGAGGTGCTGCAGGCCCTGCGCCATGCGCACGAGGCCGAGCAGCTGGCCGAGCTGGAAGTCAATCAGTAAGCCTCATCCGCACGCATCGCCTGAAGCGGGCAACAGGGTGCTGGTGCTGGTGCTGATACCGCAATCGGAGCTGTGCCCTGCCCGCGACCGCGCACACGGCACGGCACGGCACGGCACGGCACGGCACGGCACGGCACGGCACGGCACGGCACGGCACGGCACGGCATGGCATGGCAGCGAGGCCTGACACACGGGCCGCTCCGGGAAATCCCCTGCGCAGATGAGGGATTTGGAATGCCATAATAATTGCCGAAGCAATTTTTTGTCTGGCAACCATTTTTTCCATGTCTGCGTCCTCTCCCGTTTCCGAACACCACGCCGAACAGCTCGGCAGCATGCTGTTTCTGCTGCGTTCCATCCTGGTGCACGAGATGGAGAAGGAGCTGGCCGCAGACCCCAGCGAGCTGCGCATGACGCAGGCCCAGGTGGTGCTGCGACTGGCCTGCCAGGGGGCCATGACGGCGGGCGATCTGGCGCGTTCCATCGGGCACGATCCTGGCGCCCTCACCCGCATCATCGACCAGCTGCAGCACAAGGGGCTGGTCGAGCGCCAACCCCACGAATCGGATCGCCGCGCCCTGCGCATCGCCCTCACCCCGCAGGGCATGCTGGTGCAGCGGCGCCTGCATGCCACCCGCATGAAAGTCATGTCCCGCCTGCTGGCGGGGCTGCAGGATGCGGAACGCGAACAGCTCATGGACTTCATGCAGCGCATGCTGCATTCCCTGCAAAACCCCACGGATTCCCATCAGGTCTGACCATGCCCAAGACGCCTCTTTTTCCCTTTGCTCCCTCTTCCCTGCGTACCCTGCCCACAGGGGCTCTGCTGGTGACGGCAGCCGTGCTGGCCGGCTGCGCCAACAGCGGGGGGCTCACGCCCCATGCGCAGACGGCTCCTGACGCCTCGCAGCTCGATGCCCGGCAGGTGGTGCGCCGCTCCGGTCTGTCCGTCACCGAGGCGTGGCCCCAGAAGGACTGGTGGCGCGGCTGGCATGACGCCCAGCTCGACACTCTGATCGAACAGGGGCTGCGGCAGAGCCCCACCCTGGCACAGGCCCTGGCCCGCGTCCACGCTGCCGAGGCCCAGGCCGGTTATGCCGATGCGGATCGCGGTCCCACCGTGACAGCCTCTGCTGGCTACAGCGGGGTGCGTCTGCCCGACGCCCTGCTGCCCGCCAATTTCGGCGGAGGCAAGTTCGGCTACAAGAGCGACACCCTGGGCCAGTTCAAGTGGGACGTGGATCTGTGGGGCGGCAAGCGCAGCGCCTGGGAAGCCCTGGCCGGCGAGGCCCAGGCCAGCGCCATCGATGCCGAGGCCGCCCGCATCACCCTGAGCACGGCCATTGCCCGCACCTATGCCCAGCTGGCCGGTGCTTGGATGCTGCAGGATGTGGCCACGGCCGATGTGGCCCGCAACCGCCAGATGGTGGCACTCCAGTCCCAGCGCGTGAAGACGGGTCTCGACAACCGCATCACGCTCCAGCAGTTCGAATCCGAGCTGCGTGCGGCCGAACAGCGTCGCGAGCAGGCAGCCCAGAGCATCACCCATCTGCAGCTCGCGCTGGCCCAGCTCGCCGCCATGGGGCCCGACAGCGCGCTCACCCTGAAGCGCCCCCGGCTCACGCCCGAGAGCATGCGCTTTGCCGAGGCTGTGCCTGACGATGCCTCCGTCTCCCTCATGGCACACCGCCCGGACGTGCAGGCCGCCCTGCTCCGCGTACAGGCCAGCAGCAGGCAGATCGACGCGGCCAAGGCGCGCTTTCTGCCCAACATCAGCCTGGGGGCACTGGCCGGCGCACTGGGAAACGAGAACTTTGATCTGTTCCATCTCAGCAATGTGTTCTACCAGTTCGGGCCAAGCATCAGTCTGCCCATCTTCGAGAACGGCCGCCTGCGGGCCAACCTCGACGCCCAGGACGCACGCTATGAAGCGGCCGTGGCGCAATACCACCAGACCCTGCTGGGAGCTGCCCACCAGGTGGCCGACAGCGTCCAGAGCGCCCATGCCCTGAAGCAGCAGGTGGACGAGGCGCGCCAGTCCGTCACCGCTGCCCAGCAGGCCTGGACACTGACCCGCCAGCGCCGCGACAGCGGCTTGCTCAATTCCATTCAGGTGCTCCAGGTGCAGCAGCAGCTGCTCGGAGCCCAGCAGCGCCTGGCCCAGCTGCAGGCACAGCGCATGGACAACGCCATCGCCCTGACCTATGCACTCGGGGGTGGCTATGCCGCCGATGCGTCCCATGCGCCGGCTGCAGGCATCGGCCATGACAGCAGCACCGACCAGCACGGCACTGCCGCGCGCTGATCTCCATTTTTCGTTTTCCTCTTTTCCCCTCCTTCTTCCGGAAACCGCAGGCTCTCCATGACACAAGAAAAATCACCCGAAGAGACCCCTCCCCTGGCAGCCCCTGCCCCCTCTGCTGCCACGCCCCCCGAGACGGACAAGACTGCCGCTGCGCCCCAGAGCCCGCCCTCTGCCGCCGGAGCCACTGCATTCCATGAACACCTGAGCCGCAGCCAGAAGCGCCGCAAGGCCCTGGTGATCCTGGGCATGGTGCTGCTCGTGGCAGGCGTGGGAGTGCTGGCCTGGTACCTGCTCTTTGCCGAGTGGAACGAATCCACCGACGACGCCTACGTGCAGGGCGACATCGCCCAGATCAGCAGCCTGGTGCCAGGCACGCTCGTGAGCGTGCAGGTGCGCGACGGCGACAAGGTCGTGGCAGGCGACCGGCTGGCCCAGCTCGACCCCGCCGACACCGAACTCGCTCTGGCCGAAGCCAAGGCGGGCCTGGCCAACGCGGTGCGGCAATCCCATGGCCTCTACAACCAGGCCACCAGTGCCAGCAGCGAGCTCACCGCCCGCCGCCAGGCCTACCAGATTGCCCGCAACGACTACGAGCGCCGGCAGGCCCTGGCCAAGACAGGCGCTGTCTCGGCCGAAGAACTCGACCATGCCCGTCAGGCCTATGACGCCGCCCAGAGCGCCTACACCGTGGCGCAGGAGCACTACAGCGCCAGCAACGTGCTGGTGCAGGGCACGCGGGTCAGCACCCAGCCAGCCGTGGAGATGGCCGCCGCCAAGGTGCGCGTGGCCTACCTCAACGCCCAGCGCAACGCCATCCTCAGCCCGCTCACCGGCTACGTGGCCAAGCGCAGCGCCCAGGTGGGACAGCGCGTGCAGCCCGGTCAGGCCCTGATGGCGGTCGTGCCGCTGCAGGACGTGTGGGTGGATGCCAACTTCAAGGAAACCCAGCTCCACAAGCTGCGCATCGGCCAGACCGCCACCATCGTGAGCGATGTGTACGGCAGCAAGGTCACCTACAAGGCCCGCGTGGTCAGCCTCGGCGTGGGCACGGGCAGCGTGTTCTCGCTCCTGCCGGCCCAGAACGCCACCGGCAACTGGATCAAGATCGTGCAGCGCATTCCCGTGCGGGTGAACATCGAGGATGCGGCGCAGCTGCAGAAATATCCCTTGCGTCTGGGCATGTCGGTCACCGTCGATGTCGACATCCACGACCAGAACGGCCCCATGCTGGCCCAGAAGCCCCCCGTGCAGCCCGCCCAGCAGACCGATGTCTACCAGAAGCAGCTGCAGCAGGCCGATGCCCTGATCGCGCAGATCATCCGCGACAACCAGCCCGGCGCCGGCAAGGGGAAGTGACGTGTCCGCCGCTCAAGCGACCGCCGACAACGCCGCCCCTGCACCGGCCCCCCCGGCAGACCAGCGGGGCCATGCAGAGCCGGCGCACGGCCTGCATGCCGACGTGCCGGCCTTCGTGCCAGCCAACTTCGGGCTCACGGCTTTCGGGCTGTGTCTGGCCACCTTCATGCAGGTGCTCGACACCACCATCGCCAACGTGTCCCTGCCCACCATCGCAGGTAACCTTGGCGTGAGCATCAGCCAGGGCACCTGGGTCATCACCTCGTTTGCCGTCTCCAATGCCATCGCGCTGCCGCTCACCGGCTTCCTGAGCCGGCGGTTCGGCGAAGTGCGGCTCTTTGTCTGGGCCACGATGCTGTTCTCGCTCGCCTCGTTCCTGTGCGGCATCTCGACCAACATGACGGAGCTGATCTTCTTCCGTGCCCTGCAGGGTGCGGTGGCCGGCCCCATGTACCCCATCACCCAGACGCTGCTGATCTCCCTGTTCGCGCCCTCCAAGCGAGGCATGGCCATGGCGCTTCTTGCCATGGTGACGGTGGTGGCGCCGATTGCCGGCCCACTGCTCGGCGGCTGGATCACGGACAACTACTCGTGGGAATGGATCTTCATCATCAACGTGCCCATCGGCCTGTTCGCCAGCGCTGTCATCGCGTGGCAGATGAGCCACCGCAAGGTCGTCACCGAACGTCCCCGGATGGACTACGTGGGTCTTGCCACCCTGGTGCTCGGCGTCGGAGCCCTGCAGATCGTGCTCGACATCGGCAACGACCATGACTGGTTCAACTCCACGCAGGTCATCCTGCTCACGGTCGTCTCGGTCGTCAGCCTGACCGTGTTCCTCATCTGGGAACTCACGCAGGAAGACCCCATCGTCGACCTGCGCCTGTTCAAGCACCGCAACTTCCGCAACGGCACCATTGCGCTTGTGGTGGCCTTCTCGGGCTTCTTTGCCATCGGCCTCATCGTGCCGCTGTGGGTGCAGCGCATCATGGGCTACAACAGCATGTGGTCCGGCATGGCCACGGCCCCCATCGGGGTGCTGCCCATCCTGCTCACCCCCTTCGTGGGCAAGTACGCCACCCGCACCGACCTGCGGCTGCTGGCCACCTGTGCCTTCATCGTCATGTCGCTGACCTCGTTCTACCGGGCCACGTTCTACACCGAGGTGGATTTCTTCCACGTCGCCATGGCGTCGTTCATGCTGGGCATGGGCGTGGCACTGTTCTTCATGCCGATGATGACCATCCTGCTGTCCGACCTGTCCCTGCGGGAAATTCCGGCCGGCTCCGGCCTCTCCACCTTCCTGCGCACGCTGGGCGGCAGCTTCTCGGCCAGCATCATCAGCTTCATGTGGGACCACCGCGCCATCACCCACCATGCACACCTGGCCGAACACATCTCGGTCTATGATCCCGTGGCCAGCCAGACCGTGCAGCAGCTCTCCACCCAGATGGGGCAGCCGGGGGCGCTCGCGCTGGTCAACCAGCTCATCACCCAGCAGGCCTACCAGCTCTCGTTCAATGAGCTGTTCCACGCCCTGGGCTGGGTCTTCCTGCTGCTGATTCCGCTCATCTGGCTCACCAAGCCTCCCTTCACGCCCAAGATCGGCGGTGCGCCAGGCGGGGGACACTGAAGGCTCCGATCGCATCGGCTCCCACCCCGAAGCGGGCCCCCTCTCCAGGGGGCCTGCTCTCCTGTCCCTGTCGCCCGCCCCATGCCCATGACGCCCTCCCCCACCATCGCCGCCACCCTGCAGGATGCTGCCCGACAGGGACTGGCCCGGCTCGATGCACAGCTCCTGCTGCTCGAAGCACTCGGGCAGCCTGCGGACACCGGGCGCGCCTGGCTGCTGGCACATGACACCGACGTACTGCCCCCAGAGGCCCTTGCCCGCTGGCAGAACCTTCTTGTGCGGCGGCTCGATGGCGAACCCGTGGCCTACCTGCTCGGGCGCCACGAGTTCTACGGCCTCCTGCTGCACGTCGATGCCCGTGTGCTCGACCCCCGCCCCGACACCGAAACCCTGGTGGACTGGGCGCTGGAACTGCTGCCCGACCTGGGCCCTGCTCCCGTGGTCGCCGACCTGGGCACCGGCAGCGGCGCCATTGCCTGCGCCCTGGCACACCATGCCCCGCAGGCCACCGTCTGGGCCACCGATGCCAGCGCCGATGCCCTCGCCGTCGCCCGCAGCAACGCGCAGCGCCTGCATCTCCCCATCCAGTTCGCCCAGGGCTCCTGGCTCCAGGCGCTCGATGGGCGCATCGCCTCTGCGCTGTCGCTCATCGTGAGCAATCCGCCCTACATCCGCGCTGACGATCCCCACCTCGCTGCCCTGCGTCACGAGCCCCTGTCGGCCCTGGCCAGCGGGGCGGATGGGCTCGACGACATCCGTTCCCTCATCTCCCAGGCCCCAGCGCGGCTCGCCCCCGGCGGCTGGCTGCTCCTGGAACACGGCTACGATCAGGCCCCCGCCGTGCAGCATCTGCTGCACGAGGCCGGATACTCCAGAGTGCAGAGCCGCACCGACCTGGCCGGCATCGCACGCTGCACCGGCGGCCAAATCGGCTGAAGCAGCCCCGCAACTGACGGCAGACAAGCCCTCGCGCCACAGCTGTATTGCCGATCCACGATAATGGAGCATGCCGCGTCTGCGCCGGCACGGGTCCTTGCCCGGCCTGCAGCACGCCCGCAGCACCCCGTGCATTCGGGCCGCCGTGAACCCCCAGGGTTCCGCGCACCATGCCCGTGCCTGCTCGTGGTCCTGCCGTCTGCGCCGGACACTACAGGCTTTTTCCTTCTTTTTCTATCCTGCACCACACACCATGAGCGACACCCAGCAACGCATCGACACCCTCGTCAAGACCCACCCCATCGTGCTGTTCATGAAGGGCACCGCCAGCTTCCCCATGTGCGGCTTCTCGGGGCGCGCCATCCAGATTCTCAAGGCCTGCGGCGTCGACACCAAGCAGATCCAGACCGTCAACGTGCTCGAAGACGACGCCATCCGCCAGGGCATCAAGGAATACAGCAACTGGCCCACCATTCCCCAGCTCTTCGTGAACGGCGAATTCATCGGCGGCTCGGACATCATGATGGAAATGTACGAAAGCGGCGAACTCCAGCAGCTGCTCCAGCCCAAGGCCGCCTGATTCTGCTGCCGCCCTCTTCTGTTCTGTTCCGCGCCCCGCTGGCGTCACCTGTGCCGCCCCTCCAGCCATGCACTGCTTACCGTGCATCGGGACATCCGGGCGGTGGTCACGGCAGAATGTGGCAGAACGGAACGGAACGAGGCAACCCGGCCACTCCGTTCCCCATGCCAGCTCCGCAGCCGCTGGCATTTCCTCTTGCGGCATCGCGTGGTCGCGGGTAGCCTTGTTCTCTGGACGAGAGGGCATGGCGGGTTCCCGCTCCCCCTCTATTCCTCGTTCTCTCATTCACCCTCCACCATCCGCCATGGCAGGTTTCTCGCAAGTCTCCTTGCGGGCAGCCCGGGCCATGATCCCGGGGCCCCCGGCCCCTTCCACATTGTGATTACATGACTTTTCTTCAGGACCTGCTCGTCATCTTTGCCCTCATCATCGCCTCGGCGTTCTTTGCCATCGCCGAAATCTCGCTTGCCGCCTCGCGCCGCGTGCGCCTGCGACAACTGGCCGATGACGGAGATGCACGCGCAGAGCGGGTCCTGACCGTGCAGGAGCAGCCCGGCTACTACTTCACCGCCGTGCAGGTCGGCGTCAACGCCATCGCCATCCTGGCCGGCGTGGTAGGCGAAGGCAGCCTCTCCCCCTGGCTCGACTCGATGCTCTCCTACACCTCGCTGCCAGCCCACCTGATCGGCCCCGTCAGCGCCACGCTCTCCTTCGTGCTCGTCACATCGTGCTTCATCCTGTTTGCCGACCTGCTCCCCAAGCGCATCGGCATGACCGAACCCGAAGTGCTGGCCGTCTGGCTCATCGGCCCCATGCACGTCGTCGTGCGGCTGCTCATGCCGCTCGTCTGGCTCTACAGCCGCACCGCCGACCTCTTTCTGCGCCTGTGGGGCATCCCCACCCAGCGCGACGACCGCGTCACCCCCGACGACATCCTCTCCCTGGCCGAAGCCGGCGCCCAGTCCGGCACGCTCGACCGCAGCGAGCAGCAGGTCATCGAAAACGTCTTCGAGCTCGACAGCATCACCGTGGCCAGCGCCATGACCACCCGCGACCGCATCGCCTGGTTCGACCTCAACGACTCCGACGCCCTCATCCGCGCCCGCATCACCGAGGAGCCCTTCTCCACCTACCCCGTGGTCGACGGCGACCTCGACCACGTGGTCGGCTACGTCGACGCCAAGGACCTCTTCCAGCGCGCCCTCAAGAACGAACCCCTCTCCCTGCACGAGCCCAACCTGCTCCACAAGGTCCTCATCGTCCCCGACCAGCTCACCCTCTCCGAAGTCCTCACCCAGTTCCGGCAGGTGCACGAGGACTTCGCCGTCGTCATCAACGAATACAGCATCATCGTCGGCGTCGTCACCCTCAACGACGTCATGAGCACCGTCATGGGCGACCTCGTCTCCCTCGACGAAGAAGAACTCATCGTGCGCCGCGACGACAACTCCTGGCTCATCGACGGCATCACCCCCATCTCCGACGTCATGCGCGCCCTCGGCATCGACAGCCTGCCCCACGAAGGCAGCTACGAAACCCTGGCCGGCTTCCTCATGACCATGCTGCGCCGCCTGCCCAAGCGCACCGACTGCGTCCAGTTCGAGAACTACACCTTCGAAGTCATGGACGTCGACAGCTACCGCATCGACCAGGTCATGGTCACCCGCACCCCCGAAGCCTCTGCCACCACCGCCCCCCTCTCCCCGCTCGCCGCCCTCGGACAGAGCAGCAGCTGAACCAGACAGGCAACGCCCCCACGCTGACGCGCCTTATGCCGGTTCCTGCCTTCCGCATCCCTTACAATGCACAGTTGATCTGATTTCTTCCTTTCCCGCGCCCACAAGGCGCAGGCACTGCAGAAACCAGCGGCATGACCAGCCACCCGCGCGGCCCCATGCCCCGCCGCCCCTCCGTCAGGCGTCCCTATCCAGCACCTCACGGAGCGCGGCAACCCCACCCAGGGCCTCTAGCTCATGCCTGGTTAGAGCAGCGGACTCATAATCCGTTGGTGCCGAGTTCGACTCTCGGGGGGCCCACCAATTTAAGAAAGCCAGCCTTGCGCTGGCTTTTTCTTTATATGCGGTGGTCACCACCAGCGCTGATACAAATTCAAGCATATTTAAATATTTCACCTACCAGCAAAACTGGATTCTTTATAACTTTCACCTCAGCATTTTCTCCGTTTGATCAGTGCACACGTGGAATTTTAAATATTAAATCGTCGTGCGATTTCATTGAGCTTTTTGAGTCTGCGATCTTTTAGCAAATTGGGCGCTGCGTTGCCGATATCATCAAGACAGTTACGAAGTTCCGATGGCAACCACGCAGGGTCGTCACCTAAGATGATAAATAATAACTGCAGCGCGTCTTCTGGAAAACGGGCGGATAGGCCATATTTCTGTAACTGATGAATCACATCGTTGGGATCTTGTACGACTCGCAACCAATTTCCGACTGCCTTCATCGCCGATGGGAACTCTGTCCCTGTCTTGATGCAAAGGCGAGCCAGCAACGCCGCATTAGCATTCACCACCTGATCATTCGAATTTGGCCAGATCTTTTCCCAAAAAGGAAAAACTCGGTTCTTCCAATAATTTTCGCGTTGATCTCCTGCACTTTCCTGCGCTCTCTCTAGTGCATGAGCCGAGGCACGCAAACCATCGGCAGGAAGTGCGCGAATGGCTGTAGCCAGCTGCTTTATGGTGAATATTTCACAAAAATCAAGTGCAGCAAATGTCAGGAACTCTGCGAACTGATATTTTTGTTCGCCAAGCTGCGAATAATGATTCACTGTATCAAGCAGAGCAGGCTTGATCGCTTCCATCCATGGGCGATAAAGCCGTGGTGACCAAAGGAAACCTTGCCACGCAGCCTGCGCTTCGGTTTCGGAACGATTCCAGTCAAACAGCGGTAGGAGATACTGCTCTGACCAAGCCTGATCCACTTGAAACAATAAGAGAGCATGTGCCGCCAACCATACCCGACCGTGCCTGAACTTGGTAACCTGCGTATCGCAAAGCTCCGTCAAAATTGATTTGATTGATTCTGGCAACCCTTGTTCATTTTCTGGTTTTCTGCGGCTCCACCAATCCAGCAATGCCCGCGTCACATAGCCAATAGGGTGATTGAGAGCATGTAAGACCGGATCATCAGTGTTTTCGTCATTATTAAAATCCAACTGCAAGATGCATTGGGCCAGCATCAGGAAGTGATCCTCGTGGCCCTCGAAGGTTTTCGCCACGGCTTGCAACCACCAACCGATGCCGTGAGACAAGGCTTGCACCAAGTCATCAGGGGCGCCGACGACAACTGGGGCCATGAAGTGCCACGAGCGATCGCGCAGCTTTTCTTCCGCCCAGGCTTGCAGCGCATCGCGCCAGCGTTCGACCGGCCAATTGTTCTGCTGCGCGAGCTTGCACAAGGCGTAGGCCGTTGCCTGAAACATCTCCGAGCACAGCTTGCGCCAGTCGTCCTGCTGCGAGTCTTCCAGAACGGGATGAGCCAACAGATAGTTCAGCACCCCACGCCTCGTGCGTGGAATAGGAGTGAACTGCTTCCACGGATCGTGATCACCGATAAAAATATCTCCCACCCAGATAGGAAATTCGTCACTCTCATCCACTGCAAGCTGCCAGGGGTACTGCGCTGAAAGGGAGTCGAGCTGCGACCGTGCTGCTTGACTGAGCGTTGCGCCTGCTTGGGCCATTTTCGCAAGCCGCAGCCATACGCCGCGATCGACGATGTTGTTCCAAACACCGGGCTCGATATCTGTGCGGTACAGATCGCGTGGCGGCCCAAAAAGAATGGCCTGCTCCAGCTCGGCCAACATCTTGGCATCCAGTTGCGATGCCAAAGAAACCAGCAGACGCATGGTTTCGCGCCTGGTTTCTTCCGACCAGAGCCACCGCCGCTCATCCGCCAATAGCCAATCAAGCGCCTGTCGAAGCGGAATGACACGCTCCTGCGCGGCGGCAAACAGCGCGAGGCGTCGGAATACTGGATATGCCCCGTGCGCCCAGGTCTCCGCCACGATTCGCGCCCGTTCAGGCGACTTCATGGCGGCAGCCAACCACGCATCGCGGGTCAGTTCGATTAACGCTGTCCAGTCGTGAAAATCCTTGTTCTGTGAGTGATCTGAAATCGAAGGTTGATGGACATACGAATGATCATTTTCGCTATCCACACCACCAAGATCACGCATCAGATCGAATGCATCGCGCAGCAAGGCGCTGAAGTCGTCCAGCAGTTCCGGCAGTGCCGCCATCCACTGTTCGTTCTTGGACATGTCCCGCAGAGCATAATGAACATGATCTGATGCCAGCACGATTTCCCATTCCACAATACCCTTGATGTGATCCTGCGCTTCGTCATCGTCGTCGCCGTCCGTGCCAGGCCAGCGGAACGGCTCACGCAGCGACAGGCAAGGTGTCAATGTCTCCCGAAGAGCCAAGCGCACGCTGGCGGTCAACCCATCGCGCTTGAATTGATCGCGCCAACGGTAGAGGCTTAGATTCCGCATCCTGGATTTCACAAGCCCATTGAGCAACAAGCGCCAGAGAGTTCGCATCGCAGGACGGGGAATGGCGTGTGGTGCATTTACTTGAATGCGATCTAATTCGGCAGTGTTGCCGTCGTTGACGAGCTTATCCAGTTCATCGAAACGGTATTCGATCAACCCGATCAATCGGTTGTGCAATTGGCTACCTCGCTTGACCAGCCAGATCAACAGCTTTGGGTCGTCGAGGTGACGGAGCAGCCAACGGGCCAGTTGGTTCATCACCGAATCCCAATCCTTGCTGCGATGTCCAACATCAACAATGCTCATCCACGGCGCGAGTGAGTACGGAGTAGGCCTGTTGATCAAGCTGTAGGCGAGCTGATCGTCCACATGCGTTTGGGGCGTCACGTTGAATCGTACTAAATCGACATGGTGATAAAGTTCCTCACACAATGGCCCCAACCATTCCAGCGACGGTACGGGATTGAGCTCTGCAAACCGCTTTGCGGGTAAGCCCCCCGGATCACTCAGCGCCCACAGCATCCGTCCGACGAAATTGTCCTGCTTCGTGCTCGCCAAGGGCTTGGCCATGGAGCATTCGACAACGATACGTTCCTTGCCGCGAACGCCGTCGCGATAAGTATTGGCCCAAGCGCACAGGGTCTTGTGTAAATAGGCGTGATGCCAGTGCTCGCGGTAGAGAATAGGGGTGACATTCTTCGCCTTCCATTCGCTGGCGCGATCGACCTCCTTGCCTCTGGAATAGCTGCCGAAGGCGAACATCTCCGGCGGAGATTCCCCCAGTAAACGGTCGGCGGCCAATGCATCCATCATGTAGCGCAACACGGGATCGTTGATGCTGTATCCAACGAAGCAGACGGTGAAGTTGCGGAACAACTCGCTCACGAAACGAGCGGCCCAGCGTTCTGTCAGGTAGGCCAGCCCAAAGTCCCCGCTGGAAACCACGAGCCGATCCAGATCGTTTGCAGTTGTTTCCTTGGGGGGCAACAGACCGTGCAGATACACCAAGCCGTCCCATCTGGTCTTCGGTACTGGGAGCAGGGGCGCCTTGAAGGCTGGAAACGATAGCGATTTCGCCGCCCTGACTTCCTCGAACAGGCGGTCGAAATTGGTTGTAATGAGTCGTGTGCAACCCTCGCGATTCTGGGCCAATGTCAGTATGGCTTCGTGTGTAGCCGTCGCGTTCGGGGCCATGGGGTTGTCAGGCGTAAGAATCTTTGCCAGTGCACTACGCACTTTTCCTCGGCCACCGACGACATCCGCTTCCAACAGGCCAATGGCGGTGTCGAACTGCCCGGCCTTGATCGCGGACAACTGGACTGGATCAGGCTCGACCGAAAGGGCCTCATAGAGCTTGTCCACCAGCCCGGAAAATCCGGGTAGCCCTGCGGGGTAGGAAATGCCTGCACCGCAGAAAAACACGACACGTCCGTCTTCGTGCGCCTGTAACAAGCGTTCAGGAATTTCAGGACCGCTGCGGACAAACTGCATTTAGGAATCCAGTCAAAAATTGTTCCAATGAGTGTGGAGGTGATTATTTTTTCGAACTAATTGGCATTTTGCATAGGGCTCATGCCTTAACAAACCACAACGAAATCGCTATTCGATGGCACGATTCCAACAAGCATGCGTATCACTGCAAGCCTCTGGAGACGCAAAACTTAACGGCTAGCACTTGCCGCAGGCGCCACCGCTGGAGCCACTGGCAGCGCTGGTTGCTGCGGGGGCGGTTCCTGACCTTCGGGGTAGATCAGGGGCACGGGGGCGGAGTCGAGGGGGATTTGTTCGCCCTTGAGCACGGCTTCCTGGGCGGGGGTGAGGGGAGCCAGGGGGCGGACGTGGGTGCCGGGGTCGGGGCGGCGGGCCTGGGCGCGGGTGATGAGGTCGATGCTTTCGGCGTTGCCGCCCATCCTGGCAAAGTCGAGCGCGGTGAGGCCGAGTCGGTTGCGGGTCCAGGGATCGGCGCCCTTGTCGAGCAGGAACTGCACGCCCTCGCTGCCGCCGTAGCGGGCAGCCATCATGAGGGGGGTGGTTTCGTTGGGCGACATGGCGTCGATGTAGGCATCGCGCGCGAGCAGCATCTGCATGATGTCGAGGTTGGAGCGCGTGGCGGCGTAGTGCAGGGGCGACCAGCCGGGCTTGTTGGTGGCGGCTCCCTTGAGGATGAGTTCACGGGCCAGGTCAGTCTGGTCGGTGATGATGGCCATCATGAGCGGGGTCTCGCCCGCGCGGTTGGCCGCGTTGAGCCGGGTGCCGCGCCAGCCGAGCAGCACGGGCAGGACCTTCATGGATTTTTCGTGGATGGCGATGGTGAGGGCGGTGTGGCCTTCGGAGTCGACGGCGTTGACATCGACGCCCTGCCCGAGCAGGTTCTGCACGGTGACATCGCTGTCGCGGCGGGTGGCGGTGACAAGGTCATCCACCGGGCCGGCGAGCGCGAGCGATACGCTGCCTGCAGCAAGTAGGGCACAGAGGAGTTTCTTCATGGGAGGCATCCTGGACTGAAGGAAAGGCAGGCGGAACGCAAAAAGCGCTCAGGCCCGGGGACGGAAAAGGCGGTCGAAATTGGCGGAGGTGACTTCGGCAATGTGCTCCACGCTTTCTTCGCGCACTTCGGCAAGCTGCTGCGCCACAAAGGGCACCCAGGCGGGGGTATTGACCTTGCCCCGGTAGGGCACGGGGGCCAGATAGGGGCTGTCGGTTTCGATCAGGAGCCGGTCGGCCGGGACCCAGCGTGCCACGTCGCGCAGGTGCTGGGCGTTCTTGAAGGTGACGATGCCGGAAAACGAGATGTAGAACCCGAGTTCCAGCGCGGCGCGGGCCACGGCTTCGGTTTCGGTGAAGCAATGGAACACGCCACCGGCCGCGCCGGTGCTCCCGTCCTCGCCCTCTTCCCGCAGGATGGCGAGGGTGTCGTCCGAGGCGCTGCGGGTATGGATGACGAGCGGCTTGCCAAGCTGGCGTGCGGCCCGGATGTGGGTACGGAAACGGTCGCGCTGCCATTCCATGTCGGCGATGCTGCGTCCTTCGAGCCGGTAGTAGTCGAGCCCGGTTTCGCCGACGGCGAGCACTCGGGGCAGGCTGCCCAGTGCCACCAGCTCCGGCAGGGTGGCTTCGCGGGCGTCGTCGGTGTCGGGATCGGGGTGCAGGCCCACGGTGGCCCAGAAGTTGTCGTATTGCAGGGCGAGTGCATGCACCTCGTCGAATTCCTCCAGCGTGGTGCTGACGATCAGGGCCCGATCGACCTGGGCCTGTGCCATGGCTTCGCGGATGGCGCCCATCTGGTGACGCAGGGAGGGATCATTGAGATGGCAATGGGAATCGACGTACATGGCAGACACGAACTGAAAATGAAGCAAGGGCGGGCTGCGTCACAGTGCCCGAGGAGAGTGGTGCAGGGATTTTGATTATCCTGCGCCGGACGCATACGGAACGGAGACGGGCGCGGGGACACGACGGCCTGAAGCTGCCCTGCCCTCCGCTGCCCGTCCTCGCGCGGGCGGTGACTGCGAGGGTGGAGATGGCGCCGTGCGTGGATGCCGGGTGAGGGCCTAAATCAACCCGCGGGGCTTGGCAGACAGGCGGCTTGCTGATGGCCGGCCCCGTTCTGTCACATGGTCTGGGTTTCGCGCTCAGAGCCCAGATGGGCGCCGAGGATGCTTTCGATCTTGGCGCAGAGGCGCTCCGAGAGTTCGCCCGGCGGAAACTGCACCCCCACGCCCTGCACACGCTTGTGCATGGCGCGAGGCGGCGTCCACCACACCACTTTGCCGTGAATGGGGTAGCGCTCGTCGCCAGCCAGGGCTTCGGGCAGGGCCAGCATGATGAACACCTCGTCGCCCAGCCGGAGTTCCTTGTTGGTGGGCACAAAGACGCCACCGCCCTTGATCATCGACATGTAAGTGGCGTAGAGCAGTCCCTTTTCCTTGATGTGGAAGGGAATGACCACGGCTCTGTCGGTGGGAGACAGCGTGGAGTCTGGCGAGAGAGAGGGAGCAGATGATTCCATGAATACGGCAACAACCTTCGGAAGGAAAGACGACCCCGATGTGAGGAGTGGCCATCGTGCGGCCCGCGCATGCACCCATGCTAACAAAAACCCCTGCAGGGTGAACGCCCAGCCCCGCCTGTGCGGGACGCAGCGAGGCAGAAATGCACGTTCACGCTCAAGGCAAACTGGCGCAGGGAACAAGGAGCGGAAAACCAGCGACGGTGATCTGCGAAGGACATGCAGGGAACGATGAATGTCCCGTCCCGGGCCCTGCACTCTACCAGCCCTGCATCCCATGCTCTTTTTCTGCTCTCCCCTGCTTTCTTTGCCTTGCCCCTGCCACGTCTTTCCGTGTGCCGAGGGGGCGCTCGCGCTCAGGCAGCGTCTGGCGACATCAGGCGATGGCTGGCTGAGACTACCGCGTGGATCGGGCGGCAGGCCGTCCCGTACCACGCAGGACCTGTGCGGCCTTGCCCACCAGGTCTTCCAGAAAGAGCCCGGGCTGATAGGGGTGCTCGGCCGAGCGCAGATCCTGTGCCAGATCCTTGCCCCACTGGGTGAGCCGGCGCCAGTCCGGCAGAGCCGTGGCGGCAGGCAGCGCGGCTGCGTCGAAAAACCGGGGCGTACCTCCTCCACGCACACTCAGGGCGTCATGGCAGAGCTTCTGGAGCACACCGATGACCTGCGCTGGAGACAGCTGCGCAAAGGGCTGCACCTGTCCGGCGCGGGCTGCTTCGGGCAGCGCCTGCCAGGTGCGAGCCGTCATGCCGGCACGGTGCCAGGCCAGGGCATCGTCTGGGCGTCCGCCCGCTGCGTGCAGCAGGCCGGAGGCATCGACTTCGGCCAGCCCCTGCAGCTGCAGCCATGCCAGCGATTCCTGCTCGGTAGGCCAGCGCATGGTGTGGGTCATGCAGCGGCTGCGGATGGTGGGCAACAGCAGGTGCGCAGCCTCACTGGCCAGCACGAAGCGCACGTCGCCCGGAGGCTCTTCCAGGGTCTTGAGCAGGGCGTTGGCCGTGACCGGATTCATGCGCTCGGCGGGATACACCACCACCACCTTGCCACGCCCACGGCTGCTCGTGCGCTGCGAGAACTCGATGGTGTCACGCATGGCTTCGACGCGGATTTCCTTGCTGGGCTTGCGCTTTTTGTCGTCGAGCTCCTTTTGGAGTTTCTCGTCGAGCGGCCAGCCGCGTTCGAGCATCTGGGTCTCTGGCATCAGCACGCACAGATCCGGGTGCGTGCGCACGGCGATGGCATGGCAGCTCTCGCAATGGCCACAGGCGGTCGCGTCCGGCTGGGGACTGTCGCACAGCCAGGCTTCGGCCAGGGCCTGCGCCAGAGCGTACTGCCCCAGTCCCGAAGGCCCCTGCAGCAGCCAGGCGTGTCCACGCTGCTGCAGGAGCTCTCCCAGCTGGCGCTGCAGCCAGGGAGCCTTCTGCACGCCAGGGGTCGCCAGCCCCCCGGCACTCCTGTCCGCCGGAGCCACAGAGCGTGCTGCCGTGCTCATGCCAGCCACCCCTGTGCCCGCAGGCTGGCATGCACCTGCTCCCAGACGTCGTGGGGCGCACGGGTGGCGTCGATGCGGACAAAACGGGCCGCACATTCCTGCGCCCGACGCCGGTAGGCCTGGGCCACCCGATCGAAGAAGGCAGAGGTCTCGGCCTCGAATCGGTCGGGCGCGCGCGTGCCCGCCAGGCGCTGGGCCGCCATGGCGGAGGGCAGATCGAACCACAGGGTCAGATCGGGCTGTGCATCCGGCTGGCCGGGGAGCCGGACGACCTCGGCCTCCAGCCGCTGCAGAAAGGTCCAGTCGACTCTGCGCCCGCCGCCCTGATAGGCAAAGCTCGCATCGGCAAAGCGGTCGCTGATCACCACGTCTCCACGCGCCAGCGCGGGGCCGATCACCTCCAGCACATGGTTGCGGCGAGCCGCAAAGACGAGCAGTGCCTCGGCCACGGGGTCCATGTCACGGTGGAGCACCAGGGCGCGCAGCTCCTCGGCAAGCGGCGTGCCGCCCGGCTCGCGGGTCTGCACCACAGTGCGGCCCGCTTTACGGAAAGCCTCCACCAGGGCTTCGACATGGGTGGTCTTGCCAGCACCGTCGATGCCCTCGAAGCTGATGAACAGGCCCTTGCGGATGGGGGACAGGTTGCTCATGGGTCAGTTCTTTCCGCGGATGTACTTGTTCACGGCCTGGTTGTGCTGGTGCAGCGAATCACTGAATTCGCTGGTGCCATCGCCGCGCGACACAAAGTACAGCGCGCTGGAATCGGCCGGGTGGGCTGCGGCTTCGAGCGAGGCCTCGCTGGACAGGGAGATGGGGGTCGGGGGCAGACCGGCGCGGGTGTAGGTGTTGTAGGGAGTGTCGCGGGTGAGGTCTTCCTTGCGCAGGGTGCCTTCGTATGCCGTCCCCATGCCATAGATCACGCTGGGATCGGTCTGCAGCCGCATGCCCTTGCGCAGCCGGTTGACAAACACGGCCGCCACCATGGAACGGTCGGCGGAATGCCCCGTCTCCTTCTCGACGATGCTGGCGAGCTTGAGCAGGTCGTAGGGAGTCTGCAGGGGCAGGTCGGCCTTGCGGCCCTGCCAGGCGTCGTCGACCTTGCGGTCCATGGCGTGCAGGGACAGCTTGAGAATGTCCAGGTCGGAGGTGTGCTTGACGTACTTGTAGGTATCGGGGAAAAACATCCCCTCGGGGCGCACGTCGGGCCGATCGAGCGCCTTCATCAGGTCGGCGTCGCTCATGGCGGCAGTATCGTGCCGCAGGGCATCTGCGGCGGCCAGCGCTGCACGCACCTGTCTGAAGTTCCAGCCCTCGCCCAGACGCACCTTGCGCATGGCGAATTCGCCGCGCATGAGCCGGCGCAGCAGGGAACGCAGGGAATCGCCCCTGCGGACTTCATAAGGGCCGGCCTTGAATCCGGTGGTGCGCGAACCAAGCCGCAGCCACCACTTCAGCACCTCGGGGGAAACCTGCACCCCTCCGGCCACGGCCGCGCGGCTGATTTCATCAGGGCCATCGCCCGTGTGCACCTGCAGATCCACCACGGGATGCGAGAGATGCAGGGGGCGGCCGCTCCACCAGTACACGCCCCCGGCAGCCAGAGCCAGGGCAACCACAACAGCCACGACTATTTTGCGCACGCGCTATCCTTGTCAGCAGATTTGCAGCCCCTCGCCCGTGCGGCAGAATGCCGGCACGCCCGCGAGGCAAGCCTCCGGGCCGTGGCAGCATTGCGCCTCGCGGACGCGCGGCGATCGAAAAGACCCACATCATAATTCACCATGACAGACACTCCCTTCACCCCCGTGGCCAATCCTCCCGTGATCGGGCATACCCTCTGCGACGGCTTCGTCGATCTCGGCACCTCCGACTCTCCCTGGGGCCTGATCGGCGTGCGCGGAGCCGATGCCACACGCTTCCTGCACAGCCAGACCACCAATGACTTCGCCCTGCTGCGTGCTGACGAGGCCCGCCTTGCCGGCTACTGCAGCCCCAAGGGGCGCCTGCTCGCCAGCTTCGTGGCCCTGCGCGTGTCCGACGAGGGGGCCGAGGAGCCCCACTACCTGCTCATCTGCCGCAGGAATCTGGTGGCCGCGGTACTCAAGCGCCTGCGCATGTACGTGCTGCGCAGCAAGGTGCAGATCGAGGACGCCACCGGCAGCATGGGGCTCCATGGCCTGCTGGGCGATGTGGCCCAGCAGGCATGGCAGGCTGCCCCGAACGCCCCGGCATGGACACCGTGGACCCACGCCCGGCAGACCCTGGCCTCCGGCGGCACCCGGCATCTGGTGGTCGCCTATCCAGCTGCCCAGATGGATGCCGCATTGCCCCGGGCCTGGTGCCTGCAGCCGCTCGATGCGCCCCGGCCCGAAGGACAGGCTCTGCCCTTGTCCGACTGGGAATGGGCAGAAGTGCGCAGCGGTGTCGCCATGGTCGCGGCCGAGACGCAGGAAGCCTTTGTGCCCCAGATGCTCAACTACGAAAGCGTGGGGGGTGTCAACTTCAAGAAGGGCTGCTATCCCGGCCAGGAGGTGGTGGCCCGCAGCCAGTTCCGGGGAGCCATCAAGCGCCGGGCCTACGTGGCTCTGGCTGCAGCCGACGCCGATACCCCTACCCCCTTGCCGGGCACGGAAATCTGGTCCGTGCCCACCGCGGCTGACGCCCAGGAAGCCGAGGTGTGCGGCCTGGTGGCGCAATGCGCACGGGCCGAGCATGGCATGGCCCTGATTGCCGAGCTCCGCATCGAATCGGCCGACCAGGCTGCTCACGGCACCTGCGAGCTGCATGTGGGTGCCCCCGAAGGAGCCGAGCTGCTGCTGCAGCCGCTGCCCTACCCGCTGCGCGAAGACATCTGATCGGCCAGGGTGCCGGGCGAGCCACCCGAGCCCGGCGCCATGGCAGGGCCTGATTGACAGCGGGCCATGCCCCGGGGACAGGTGCCGCGCGTCTTCCCTGCATGCGCACACCTGCCGCCGGCACGCGTCCAATGTGCACGAGGCCAGCCCCCGAAGGCTCCGGGAGCCAATGGGGCATCGTCAAAATGGCCTGCAAGGCGCCTTCCGCACAAGAAATCGGCGTTATTCCCGATGGGAATGGACGCACGCATGTGGTGCAATGGTTCACAGAACGGCCCAGAGCCTGTTCGCGATGGCGCTGCCGCTGGTGCCGTGACGCGCGACAGCAGCCCTCACACGGCCCATGGCGACAGGCTCCGAGAAGCCGCACCCCCAGGGAGGAGAACACCCGTGCACATGCAAGCGATCTACGTCAAGACCCCCAAGGGCATCGAGGAAATGACGTCCCGGAAGTACAAGCTCTCCATCAAGGAGCGGCATGTGCTCATCATGCTCAATGGCAAGCGCACCCTGCAGGAAGCCGCTGCCACCCTGGGCTCCGAAGATTCCGGCCCGGTGCTGGGGCGGCTCACTGCCGAGGGATTCATCACGGCCCTGTCCACCCCAGCAGCCGAACCTGCTCCGTCGGCTGGTGCAGCCCCGGCGGCACCAGCCTCCACGGGCATGTTCGGCTGGGTACGACGCGCCTCGACTCCGGCTGCGGGCTCCTCTCCTGCAGCAGCACCTGCACCAGCATCAGAGCAGGAGCGCTTCGAAATGGCCGGGAACTTCATGTGCAACACGCTCAACGCCTTCGTGGGCATGAGCTGCACGAGCCTGACCGAGCAGGTCGAACGCGCACCCACGCTGGAAGCGCTGCGCGATCTGTACAGCGCATGGCGCGAGGCGATCGCGCTCACGCCAGAGGGGCGCAAGGAACTGCCCTCGCTCGAAAATCGCCTCGCGGCTCTCGTGTCCTGAGCACGCACGCGGCAGCACCCTGCCACTGCCGTCCCTGCAGCCCATGTCTGCCACCACAGCCGGACAGGCTGCAGCGCCTGTCAGAAGGTGAGGGTCTTGTCGGAAGCCAGCACGGCTTCGGAGAGTTCCGTGAGGTTGCCGATGACACATCCCTCGATCAGGGGCAGGTCGACCGTGCCGCGGTTCTGGGCGCAGGAACGGCACACCTTGATGGTTCCGCCCTGCGACACGAAGGTCTTGATCATGTCTTCCAGGGTCTTGCCGCTGGCATCCTGCTGATTGGGCAGGGCTGCCACCACGGCGTCGGACATCAGGAACATGGTGACCTGGGCCTGCTCGCCTTCCTTGCCGGTGAGCATGAGCGCCAGCCGAAGCGCCGACAGGCAGCGTTCGCTGCCGTAGGGAGAGGCGTGGTTGATGATGAGTACTTTCTGCATGATGGTCCTTTGCTGTCATCGAAAGAGGCCCGGATGGGAACGGGCCATACTTTACTCTTTTGAAGAATGAATCCTGCCGGAATCAGGCGAAGGAGGCCGGCAATCGAGGCAGACCTCTGCGCATGGTCAAACTTCAGGCTGGCAGAAAGGGCCTGTCACGCCGTCGTCGTCATGCATCACAGGCCCTTGCACTGCATCGCCCCTTTCGCCTCAGGAACGCAGTCCCTTGAGCTTGGCAAAGGCAGAAGCCATGGCGGTTTCGGTAGAAGGCTGGGCGGCGCGGCCATGTCCTGTTCCCCGTTCCCTGTGGGACGTGCCACGCCCAGCGGCAGCCTGCTTGCCTTGTGCTCCCTGCTCTGCCGCACGCCGTGCGGGAGCGGCATCGAGCCGCATGGTGAGGCTGATGCGCTTGCGAGGCACATCCACCTCCAGCACGCGCACCTTGACGATCTGGCCGGTCTTGACGATCTCGCGCGCATCCTCCACGAAGCGATTGGCCAGCTGGCTCACGTGCACCAGCCCGTCCTGATGCACGCCCAGATCGACAAACGCGCCGAAGGCTGCCACATTGCTCACCGTGCCTTCGAGCACCATGCCCTCGCGCAGATCGGAGATGTCGTCCACCCCCTCGTTGAAGCGGGCCACGGCAAAGTCGGGCCGGGGATCACGTCCCGGCTTTTCCAGCTCTGTCAGAATGTCACGCACGGTGATGACACCGAAACGGTCGTTGGCAAACAATTCGGGACGCAGCGTCTTGAGCAGCTCGGCACGCCCCATGATCTCGGCCACCGGCCGCCCCGTGCGCGCCAGAATGGCCTGCACCACCGGGTAGGTTTCGGGGTGAACACCGGTCATGTCGAGCGGATTGTCGCCACTGCGGATACGCAGGAACCCTGCGCTCTGCTCGAAGGTCTTGGGGCCCAGCCCCGTGACGTCGAGGAGCTGCTTGCGGTCGGCAAAGGCACCATGCGACTCCCGCCACTTGACGATGGCACGTGCCACGGCCGGACTCAGGCCCGACACCCGGCTGAGGAGCGGCTCGCTGGCGGTGTTGAGATCGACTCCGACCGCGTTCACGCAATCCTCCACCACCGCATCGAGCGTGCGGGCCAGATCGGACTGGTTGACGTCGTGCTGATACTGCCCCACGCCGATGCTCTTGGGATCGATCTTGACGAGTTCGGCCAGAGGATCCTGCAGCCGGCGGGCGATGCTGGCTGCTCCACGCAGGCTCACGTCGACATCCGGCAGCTCCTTGCTGGCATATTCGCTGGCGCTGTAGACCGAAGCGCCCGCCTCGCTCACCACCACCTTCTGGATGGCCGGGCGGGGCAGCCCGCCTTCGGTGGCGGTATGCTCCAGCAGACGGATGAGGTCACCCGCCAGCCGGTCGGTTTCCCGGCTGGCCGTGCCATTGCCGATGGCGATGAGTTCCACGCCATGCCGTGCGCAGAGCCTGGCAAGCACCTGCAGGCTTCCGTCCCAGTCGCGTCGCGGCTCGTGCGGATAGACGGTGGCCGTCTCCACCAGCTTGCCCGTGGCGTCCACCACGGCCACCTTCACTCCCGTGCGGATGCCGGGGTCGAGCCCCATGACGGCCTTCTGCCCTGCAGGAGCCGCAAGGAGCAGGTCGCGCAGATTGTCGCCGAACACGCGGATGGCCACCTTTTCGGCATCTTCACGCAACCGGGCAAACAGATCGCGCTCGATCGACAGCGCAAGCTTGACCCGCCAGGTCCATGCCACGCAGCGCCGCAGCAGATCATCGGAAGGCCGCCCCTGATGGCTCCAGCCCAGATGCAGGGCAATGCGCCCTTCGGCCAGGCTCGGCGCATGGCTGCGAGCTCCCGGACGAGCGGCATCCCCCGCAGACGCTTCGGGCTCCGGCACCTGCAGGCGCACATCGAGCAGATCGAGCGCCCGCCCCCGAAAGACGGCCAGTGCCCGGTGCGAGGGCACGCGCGCAATGGGCTCGTCGTACTCGAAATAATCGCGGAACTTGGCCACTTCGGGATCGGCCTCGTTGCGGCCCGCCACCAGCCGGCTCTGCAGAGCGCCCTCCTCCCACAGCCACTGGCGCAGGGACTGCACCAGCGACGCATCTTCAGCCCAGCGCTCGCTCAGAATGTCGCGCACCCCGTCGAGCACGGCCTGCACGGTGGTGAAATCCTCACCCCCTTCGCCCTTTTCGGCACGCACATGGCCCTGCGCCTCCTGCTCGGGAGACAGGGTGGGGTCAGCCCACAGACGGTCCGCCAGAGGCTCGATGCCGAATTCGCGGGCCATCTGCCCCTTGGTGCGCCGGCGTGGCTTGTAGGGCAGATACAGGTCTTCCAGCTCCTGCTTGGTTGCCGCGTGGGCAATGGCAGCGCGCAGCACATCGGTCAGCTTGCCCTGCTCCTCAATGCTGCGCAGCACGGCCTCGCGCCGCGTGTCGAGCTCGCGCAGATAGTCGAGCCGCTCGGCGAGTGCGCGCAGCTGGACATCGTCGAGGCCTCCTGTCGCTTCCTTGCGGTAACGGGCAATGAAGGGCACCGTGGCTCCACCGCCGAGCAGTTCTACGGCTGCCTGCACCTGCCGGGAAGCCACATGCAGCTCGTCGGCAATCTGTTCGATGATCTTTCGTTCTGACACAACACAGTCCTGCAAAGGGTAAGGCCGTGGCCTCGGGCCAGGGACAGACGCCTGCACCATGCGGAGGTCCCTGCACAGCCCGAACGGCTGCCACGGCAGCAGCGGCCTAGTGTGCCACAAGCCCTCTGAGTGCCCTGGGGTGGCTGGGCGCCCTCTGCCGGCGTGCTGTGCACTCCGGCACGATGCTTACGTTTCTGTTACCACGCAGACTGCGACTGCACTGCCGTTTTTCCATGTCCTGGGTGACACTGTCACCCTGCATATATCGACTCAAATATCAACTCAACAAGGGCTTGCCGATGCTGTGGCGCGTGATGCGAATGATGCTGGGAGGGGTGGTTGCCCTGATCGTCCTCTTTGAGGAGTGGGGATGGCAACCGCTCGCCCAGATGCTGGCCAGGCTGGGACGCCTGCCTCTGTGGGCCCTGCTCGAACAATCCATCCGTCGCCTGCCCCCCTACGCCTCGCTGGCCGTGCTGGGTGCTCCGGTGCTGCTGCTCCTGCCGGTGAAGCTGTTGGCTCTGCACTGGCTTGCCCGCGGGCATGTCGCGCAGAGCATTGCCCTGCTCGTGCTGGCCAAGCTGGGCGGCACGGCCCTGGTGGCCCGCCTTTTCCAGCTCACACAGCCCAGCCTGATGCGTCTGCAGTGGTTCGCAACCTGGTTTCCCCGCTGGATGGCCTGGAAGGCCCTGTGGTTCGAGCGCATCCGTGCCAGCCATGCCTGGCGCATGGGACGCCTCGCTCGCAGAAAAGCCGTCCGGCTCATGGCACGGTTCCGTGCGCTCGGAGCCCGCGTCGAGCCCGAATGAAGGCACGGTTCCATGCTTTTGTCACGCACCGGCCCTCTGCAGGAGGCGTGGGAAATCGCTGGGCCCGGAGCCTGCGCTATAGTGGCCTCCCGACCCCGTTTCCCATTCCAACAATAGCCTTCAACAAGGAGTGACCCGCATGCGCATCCGTACTGTCGTGCTCGTGATCTTTCTGCTGCTCGTCTCTGTCTTCGTGGCGCTCAACTGGACGGAGCTGTCCCGCGTCACGGTGCTGAACTTCGGCATCACCCAGGCACAGGGACCCCTTGGACTGGTCATGCTCGGCCTGCTGCTCCTCGCGTCCGGCGTGTTTCTGGCCTATGCCCTGGCCATACAGACCACTTCCTTGCTGCAGTTCCGTGAACATGCCCGCGAGATGAAGGCCCAGCGCGAACTGGCCAACAGCGCAGAAGCCAGCCGGTTCAGCGACCTGCAGGCCACCATCACCCGTCTGGATGCCGAGTCGCGCGAACGCGACACCCGGCTGCAGGAATGGTTCGAGACCCGTACCACCCGCATGCAGGAAGCACTCGACACCCGCATCGAACACAGCGGCAACACGCTCGCAGCCTATGTAGGCGAACTGGAAGAACGCCTTTCGCACCTGCCTGCCGAATCCTCCGTTGCAGTCCGCACAGCCCCTCGTCCGGCACCCGATGCAGCAGAACCTGCCACCCCGCGCAGCGTCTGGACACGATGACGCCGAATGTCCCGACATGATGCCGGGGCCTCAGAGTGCGGAGGCTATGCGCTGTCAGGATTCCGGATGCGTGGTCAGGACAGGCGCCCCCTTTTCCGCCGCGCCTCGCATTCCCTGCACGCTGCGTCTGCCCGTAGCCAGCCTGCGCACATACTTGAACGTGCCCGTGGCATGGGCACAGGTCTTGCCTGCGGCATCCACCACATTGGCCTCGGTAAAAGCCATGGTGGCCGTACGGTGCAGCAGGCGGCCCTGGCACACCAGTTCACCCTTGGCGGGACGCAGAAAGCTGGTCTTCATCTCGATGGTCACCACCCCCATGCCGGGCTCCACGGAGCGGGCCGCCGCGGCCATGGCCACATCGAGCAGCGTCATGCATACGCCCCCATGCACCACGTCAAAGGCATTGAGGTGGTCTGCAGTCGGCACATGGCGCAGCACCGATTCGCCTTCACTGGCACGCTCCGTGCGAATGCCCAGCCATTCCACAAAGGGAATGACTGGAACAGTGCACCGCACCTCTGCACAACCGGTGGTGCAATCCGCGGCCACGGGCTCTGCAGCAGCGGCCCTCATGCCGCGTAGTCCAGCACCACGCGACCGGCAGCCAGCTCCTTGATGCGGGCCTTCACAGCCATGTGGGCGGGGTGAACCTGGTAGGCGTCGAGCGTTTCGCGCGTATCGAACACCGAGTACAGCACCACATCCGCATTGGCTTCAAGCCCTTCGGTGCGGATACCGGCCTCCAGCGTCACGATACCGGGAAGCAAGTGACGGCATCCTTCCAGCAGGCGCTGGACTTCGGGCGCATCTGCAGGGTTGTGGAGCGTCCAGATGACGATGTGCTTGATCATGGTGAAACCGTATGTGCAGGTGAAGAGACATGCCCATGCATGTCGGGCATATGAGAGTGGCCGTCAGTATACGAGGGTGTACGGAAGTGTCATGGCCCCTGCGTCGTGGCGCGGGGTGTGGCCCTTGTTCGACAGAAGTCCGTTCGTGAAGGCCCTCGATCACGCGGGGAAGTGACATTCACGTACACTTGTAACCATCGTGTGCCCTGCGCGGGTGTCCGGCATGTGCATAGGCAAGTGCCGTGAGTCAGGCGTGCGGCTCCGTTTTTCTTCCCGTTTTTGATTTCACCATGTCCATTCGCTCCCTGCACAAGATTCTCATGACGGCCGGCATGGCCGCCGCATCGCTCTGCGCCCTTCCTGCCCACGCCCTCGAATGGGGTGTGGCTGCAGGCACCGCCAGCAACCATGGCGTCAAGAAAGTCAGCGTGATTGCCGGCTGGGACCGCCAGGCTCCGCTGTGGCAGGGCGATAAATGGCACCTGGATCTGCACCATGAGGTGGAGCTGGGCTACTGGCATGTTCCCGAAGCCTCCGACATCGTCGAATTCGGATACTCGCCTTTCCTGCGCATGGCCCGGCCCACGCAGGGCGGCGGCAGCTTCTTCGTCGAGGCGTCGGTCGGCGTGCGCGGCCTGTCCCATGTGCGCATTGCCCCCACAAAGACCATGTCCACCGCGTTCCAGTTCTCCGACCAGCTCGGCATGGGCTATCAGTGGGGTTCCCAGCAGCAGAACACGGTCGGTGTGCGCGTGCAGCATGAATCGAACGCCAGCATCAAGACGCCCAACCCCGGCATCAACTTCGGCCTGCTGTACTACCAGCGCAAGTTCCAGTAAGACCCTGCGCAAGCACCCCGCTCCGGGGTGCTTGCCAGTGTCTGTCCCTCCGCCACGCATCCTCCCTGGAGCGTGGCGTTTTTCATGCCGATTCTCGCGCCTCTTCAAGCCCTCACCACCTGCAGCAGTGCCAAGGACAGGCCTGAGGATCAGCCCATCAAAGCCTAGCGCCGGCGCGAAGCTCCGTTCTTCTTGCGGGGTCCGGTGGCTTCCGTACGGGGAGCGCTGGGCCCGCCCGCTCCTCTGCGAGGGAAAGATGCTGCAGCCCCCCCGTTCTGCCGTGGCGGCAGGCCGGTATGCTGGGTCAGCAGCACCCCACGGGCAGGCGAAGAGGGGCGCGTCTCACGGCGATCCCGTCCCGCATTGCCGGGCTCTGTCCCCGAAACACGTGCAGACGGCGTGGAATTGGCACGGCGGGGGCTGTGGTAGCTGCCATCGCCCACGGGTTGCCATGTGGGAATCAGATGGTGCTTGCCATTGCCGATCAGGTCGGCGCGGCCCATGGCCTTGAGTGCCTCGCGCAGCAGGGGCCAGTTGTTTGAATCGTGGTAGCGCAGAAAGGCCTTGTGCAGCCTGCGCCGTCGTTCGCCGCGCACCACGTCGACGGCCTCTGCCCGATCGGCCAGCGGGCCATCCGGACGGTGTATGCCCTTGAGCGTGTTCAGGCGGGTGTGGTACATGGCCGTGGCAGTGGCCATGGGGCTGGGATAGAAGGTCTGCACCTGGTCGGCCCGGAAGCCATTGCGCTTGAGCCAGACGGCCAGATGCATCATGTCCTCATCGCTCGTGCCCGGATGTGCCGCAATGAAGTACGGGATCAGGAACTGCTGCTTGCCCGCCTCCTTGCTGAATTTCTCGAACAGCAGCTTGAACCGATCGTAGGTTCCGATACCGGGCTTCATCATCTTGGACAGGGGTCCGGTCTCGGTATGTTCAGGGGCGATCTTGAGATAGCCCCCCACATGGTGCTGGACGAGCTCGCGTACATATTCAGGCGAGCGCACAGCCAGGTCGTAGCGCACGCCCGAGCCTATGAGTACCTTGCGGATGCCGGGAAGCTTGCGCGCACGACGATAGATCTGGATGAGCGCCCCGTGGTCGGTACGCAGGTTCTGGCAGATGTCGGGGTAGACGCAGCTCGGCTTGCGACAGGCTGCCTCGATCTCCGGGCTGCGGCAACCCAGGCGGTACATGTTGGCCGTCGGCCCCCCCAGATCGCTCACCACCCCGGTGAAGCCTTCCACCTTGTCGCGCATGTCCTCGATCTCGCGGATGATGGAATCCTCGCTCCGGCTCTGGATGATGCGTCCTTCGTGCTCGGTGATGGAGCAGAAGGTACAGCCCCCGAAGCAGCCACGCATGATGTTGACCGAAAAGCGGATCATCTCCCAGGCCGGAATCTTGGTAGCGCCATCGTGACGCCCCTGTTCATCGGCATAGACAGGGTGCGGACTGCGGGCATAGGGCAGACCAAAGACCCAGTCCATCTCCTCGGTGGTGAGAGGAATGGGCGGGGGATTGAGCCACACGTCCCGTGCTGTGGAGTCCGTGCCATGGGCCTGCACGAGGGCACGTGCATTGCCGGGATTGGTTTCGAGGTGCAGCACGCGGTTGGCATGGGCATAGAGCACCGGGTCTGCCTTGACCTGTTCATAGCCCGGCAGCCGGATGACAGTGCGCTCCCGGGGCGGACGGCTCACACGCATAGACGCAGGTTCTGCTGCCTGGCGCAGGATGCGGATGGGCTGCTCGGCAGACTCAGCCCCGGACACGTCCGATCCTGTGGCTGTGCAAGCAGCATCCGTGGCCCGTTCGCTGGTGGTCTGGTAGGGATTGAGGTGCTCCTCGACCCGTCCCGGCTGGTCGACCTCGGTGGAGTCGAGCTCGTACCAGCCTTCCGGCGAGTGGCGCATCACGAAGGCAGTGCCCCGGATGTCGGTGATGCGCTCCATGGACTCGCGCCGCGCCAGACGGTGCGCCACTTCGACGAGTGCACGCTCGGCATTGCCGTACAGCAACAGGTCGCACTTGCTGTCCACGACGATGCTGCGGCGCACCTTGTCGCTCCAGTAATCGTAATGGGCAATGCGGCGCAGACTGCCTTCGATGCCACCGAGAACGATGGGCACATCCTTGTAGGCTTCCCGGCACCGCTGGCTGTAGACGATGGCGGCACGATCGGGCCTGCGGTTGGCGGCTCCGCCGGGCGTATAGGCATCGTCACTGCGGATCTTGCGGTCGGCCGTGTAGCGGTTGATCATGCTGTCCATGTTGCCCGCCGTGACACCCCAGAACAGATTGGGACGCCCCAGTGCCTTGAAGGGCTCGGCGCTCTGCCAGTCCGGCTGCGCAATGATGCCTACCCGGAATCCCTGGGCCTCCAGAACCCGGCCGATGACGGCCATGCCGAAGCTCGGGTGATCCACATAGGCATCCCCCGTCACCAGGACGATGTCGCAGCTGTCCCAGCCGAGCTCCTCCATTTCGGCGCGGCTCATGGGAAGAAAGGGAGCGGTGCCGAATCGCTTGGCCCAGAAGGGGCGGTAGCTGAACAGCGCGGGGGGCCGCTCGGCGGCGGAAAGGGGGCCATTTGACATGCCCCGTATTGTAGGCAATTGCCCCGATTTCGCCTCATCCCGTGGTGGCAAAGGGATAATCGGTGCGGCTTTTGGGACACCGCTGTGCCTCTCCCGCCCCCGTGGAATGGCCCAGGGAGCAGCAGGGACAACTCCAAGCCTCAGAGGCTGAGCAGGTGCGCCTTGGCTTCCTGGTATTCGTGTCTGAACCGTGCCACCAGATCGGCAGCAGGCAGCACACGGTCGATGGCGCCAATACCCTGACCACAGCCCCAGATGTCCTTCCAGGCCTTGGCACCCCCGGTGGCACCGAAGTTCATGTGCGAGGGATCGCTCTCCGGCAGATGCTCGGGATCCAGCCCTGCGGCACGGATCGAGGGCGCCAGGTAGTTGCCGTGCACACCGGTGAACAGGTTGGTGTACACCACGTCATCGGAGGTGCTGTCGACGATGCACTGCTTGTAGGCCTCGCTCGCACGGGCTTCCTCCGTGGCAATGAAGGCACTGCCCACATAGGCGAAATCAGCCCCCATGGCCTGCGCAGCGAGAATGGAGGCCCCCGAAGCAATCGAGCCGCTCAGAGCCAACGGCCCGTCGAACCAGGCGCGCAGCTCCTGCACCAGGGCGAACGGGCTCTTGGTGCCTGCATGTCCGCCTGCCCCTGCCGCCACGGCAATCAGCCCATCCGCGCCCTTGTCGATGGCCTTGTGCGCAAAGCGGTTGTTGATGACATCATGCAGCACCACCCCCCCATACCCATGCGCTGCCTGGTTGATCTCGGGCACAGCTCCGAGGCTGGTGATGATGATGGGCACGCGGTATTTCACGCACAGGGCCATGTCCTCCATCAGACGGTCGTTGCTCTTGTGCACGATCTGGTTGATGGCAAACGGTGCGGCAGGATGCTCGGGGTGTGCCGCATCATGAGCCGCCAGTTCCTCGGTGATTTCCGCCAGCCAGTCATCGAGCTGTGTCGACGGCCGCGCATTGAGCGCCGGCATGGAGCCCACAATGCCGGCCTTGCACTGGGCAATGACCAGCTTGGGCGTACTGATGATGAACATCGGCGAGGCAATCACGGGAAAAGGCACGCGCGCAAGCGCGCCAGGCAGGGTACGGGGCGTCATGGGTCTTGTCTCCTTGGAAGATGTCATGGCGCCTGGGTCTGTCAGGAAAGGGAACGTCCTTTTCCGCTCGGCATTCCAGGCCCTGGGAACATATCACGAAAAAGCACGAACGTTCACTTTTGGTATTCCCTGATGCAGCGACCCTATGACGGCGGCCGACTCGAACCCTGTCTCATGGAATGCAGCCAGTACCTGACCCACCTCGTCGGCCGCACAGCTCACCAGCAGCCCCCCGGAAGTCTGGGGGTCGGTGAGCATTTTCTGATGCCAGAGATCGGCACCCGCCTCCAGCTCCACGCTCTCGCCATAGCTGGTCCAGTTGCGGGTCGAGGCTCCGGTGGCAATGCCCTGCTGCACCAGCGTGCGTGCTTCGGCGATGAGGGGCACCTCGTCGAAACGCACCGTGGCACCCAGGCCGGAGCCACGGCAGATTTCAAGCAGATGCCCTGCCAGCCCAAAACCGGTCACATCGGTCATGGCATGCACGCCCGGCATGGTGGCAAGCCGGCTGCCCACCTTGTTGAGCTGGGTCGTGAGACGCACCATCTCGGCATAGCCCTGCGACGAGAGCATGTCCTTCTTGAGCGCGGCAGACAGGATGCCGATGCCCAGCGGCTTGCCCAGCACAAGACAGTCGCCAGCCTGACCGCCGCTGTTGCGCTTGAGATGTGCGGGATCGACCAGTCCGATGGCCACCAAGCCGTAAATGGGCTCCACCACATCGATGGAATGTCCCCCTGCCACGGGAATTCCGGCATCGCGGCACACCGATGCCCCCCCCTGCAGAATCTGGCCGATCGTTTCGATGGGCAGGCGATCGAGCGGCATCCCCACCAGGGCCAGCGCCAGAATGGGCGTGCCTCCCATGGCGTAGATGTCCGAAATGGCATTGGTGGCTGCTATGCGGCCAAAGTCGGTGGGATTGTCGACGATGGGCGTGAAGAAATCGGTCGTGGCCACCACAGCCTGCCGCTCATTGATCTGGTAAACAGCCGCATCGTCCGAGGATTCCGTGCCCACCAGCAATTGCGGGGGTATCAGTCCCTGGGGCACAGCGGCCATGATGTTCTGGAGCACAGCCGGTGCGATCTTGCAGCCGCAACCACCCCCATGGGCAAGCGAAGTGAGACGTAGAGGTTCCATGAATGCCAACACCAACCGTTCTGAAAAGTTTCGACGGCAGAGGGTGCATGCATCTACACGCTCTGCCTGCCCTGGAGACAGGAATGTACGAGATGATACGCCTGCCTCTTCTGCCCCTGCCTGTGCAGCAGGCTGCGTGCTCACGACAGAAAAGAGGCATGGTGGCTCCCGCAAGGCGCAAGTGCAGGGCACAGACTCCTTGTGCGCAGGACCTCTGGGAGCTGGGGGACGTTCTAAAATGGCGGCCTGCCTCCCCCTGCCCTGCTTCTGCCCCATGAAACCCCATTGGCTTGTCTCCGTCGGTGACATCGATCAGTACGATGCCATCGTCGATGTGCGCACTCCCGCCGAATTTGCCGAAGACCATATCCCCGGCGCCATCAACTGCCCCGTGCTTTCGGACGAGGAACGGGTCCGGGTGGGTACTCTCTACAAGCAGGTGTCCCCCTTCGAGGCACGCAAGGTCGGTGGCGCCCTGGTCTCGCGCAACATTGCCCGGCACCTGGAAGAGCGGTTCGCCAGTCTGCCGCGCACCTGGCACCCCCTCATCTACTGCTGGCGCGGAGGGCAGCGCAGCGGTGCCATGCAGATCGTGCTGCGGCAAGTGGGGTGGGAAGCCGACAAGCTCGAAGGCGGGTACAAGGCTTTCCGCGCCAGAGTGCTGGAGGACATCGCCTCGCTATCGCCTTCGTTCGATTACCGGATCGTGTGCGGAGCCACCGGAAGTGGCAAGACCCGTATTCTGCAGGCCATGCAAGCCCGCGGAGGACAAGTGCTGGATCTCGAAGGCCTGGCCTCCCACAAGGGGTCTGTGCTCGGAGAACTGCCCGATCAGATCCAACCCTCCCAGAAACACTTCGAGACGCTGCTGTGGCAGCAACTGCGCGCACTCGATCCTTCGCGCCCAGTCTTTGTGGAAGCCGAAAGCCGCCGCATTGGCGTGCTTCACCTGCCCGAGCCGCTGATCGCGCGGATGCGGGAAAGTTCCTGCCTGGACATTCTGGCCGGCACCGATGCCCGGGTCTCGTTCCTGCTCCGGGACTACGACTATGCGATGCGTCATCCGCTGTGGCTGAGTTCGCAGATAGACCGTCTCGCCGCACGGCTGGGCAAGAAGACCATTTCCGAATGGCAGGACCTGATCGCCCGCGAACAGTGGCCCGAACTGGTGCGGGCGCTGCTGGTGCAGCATTACGATCCGCTCTATCGCCAATCCCAGAACGAGAACTACGACGGCCCCCGGCAGTTCGCGCCCTTTGGCACCGACGATCTGACCGAGGCTGGCGTGGACCAGGTTGCTCAGCGCATCCTGCAGGCTTACACGGCATAGGAGCCATTGTCACGGCGGGCTGTCCGCTGTTTCATCTCCCTGTCATGCTCCACGCACTGCACGTCGCATAAAAAACCCGACCACCTGCGTGGCCGGGTTTTTCGGCATTCCACGGCGCCGTGCATACCCCAAAGGACAAGCCTTTGGAGCACGAACGGCAGCGCGATCAGAATGCTTCCACTTCGAAGACGTTGGTCGCGGAATGTCCGTCGATGACGGTATGCGCCAGACCATCGGCCTTGCTCAGGATGTGGTCGGCGTAGAAACGGGCGACCTGCACCTTGGCCTTGTAGAAGCGGGGGCCGAAGGCATCGCCTGCAGCGCTGCCATCCGCCAGCTTGGCCTCGGCCACCAGCAGGGAACGAGCCAGCTGCCAGCCGCTGACCAGGTTGCCGGCCAGCATCAGGTAGGGCACGCTGCCTGCAAAGACGGCGTTGGGATCGCTCTTCGTGGTGGCAGCCACGAAGTCCACCACGCGCAGATAGGCCTGACGGGCAGCCGTCAGGGCAGCCAGCACGGCCTTGGCATCCGCGCTCTGGCTGGCAGCCAGCTGGGACTCGGTCTGCTCGATGCGAGCTGCCACGGCCTTGGCCAGCGCACCGCCGTCACGGGCCGTCTTGCGGCCGACGAGGTCGTTGGACTGAATGGCGGTGGTGCCTTCGTAGATGGTCAGAATCTTGCTGTCGCGGTAGTACTGCGCTGCACCGGTTTCCTCGATGAAGCCCATGCCGCCGTGCACCTGCACGCCCAGGCTGGTGACTTCCTGGCTCATTTCGGTGCTGAAGCCCTTGACGAGCGGTACCAGGAATTCATAGAAGGCCTGGTTTTCGGCACGCGTGGCTGCATCGGGATGATGGTGAGCCACGTCATAGGCAGCAGCTGCCACGCTCGACATGGCGCGTGCGCCTTCGACGTAGGCACGCATCGTCAGCAGCATGCGCTTGATGTCGGGGTGATGAATGATGGTGACGGCTTCCTTGGCAGATCCGTCGACCGGACGGCTCTGCACGCGGTCACGGGCATAGGCCACAGCATGCTGGTAGGAGCGGTCAGCCACGCTCACGCCCTGGATGCCCACGGCATAACGGGCCGCGTTCATCATGATGAACATGTATTCGAGGCCACGGTTTTCTTCGCCCACGAGGTAGCCGGTGGCACCGCCGTGATCACCGAACTGCAGCACACAGGTGGCGCTGGCCTTGATGCCCAGCTTGTGTTCGATGCTGACGCAGTGCACGTCGTTGCGGTCGCCCACGCTGCCATCGGCGTTCACCATGAACTTGGGTACGACGAACAGGCTGATGCCCTTCACCCCTTCCGGTGCACCGGCCACGCGGGCCAGCACCAGATGGATGATGTTCTCGGTCATGTCGTGCTCACCCCAGGTGATGAAGATCTTGGTACCGAACACCTTGTAGGTGCCATCGCCGTTGCGCTCGGCACGGCTGCGCACCAGGGAAAGGTCCGAACCGGCCTGCGGCTCGGTCAGGTTCATGGTCCCGGTCCACTTGCCGGAGATCAGGTTGGGCAGATAGGTCTGCTTGAGCTCGTCGGAACCTGCGGTGAGCAGGGCTTCGATGGCACCATCGGTCAGCATGGGGCACAGAGCGAAACTCATGTTGGCTGCCTGATACATTTCGTAGCATGCAGAGCCGATGGTCTTCGGCAGGTCCTGTCCACCGAATTCGGACGGATGCTGCAGACCTTGCCAGCCGCCAGCCACGTACTGCTGGTAGGCATCCTTGAAGCCGGGAGCCGCAGTGACCACGTCGCCTTCGATCGTGGAGGGGTGCTTGTCACCCTCGAAGTTCAGGGGAGCCAGAACGTCCTGAGCCAGCTTGGCGCTTTCTTCCAGCACAGCCTGGGCAGTCTCGAGACCTGCGTCGGCGAATTGAGGCACCTCAGCTGCCACCTTGTCCAGGTCGGCCAGATGCGTCATGTTGAACAGCATGTCTTGAATCGGAGCGGTATAGCTCATGGATCAGTCTCCTCGGTTTGCAAGTCTAGGAATAAAGGTCGTGAACACTTGCTGCATGGTCCACGCCAGGGAAAACACAAAAAGGCCGCCCCACCCTGCCCGTGCTCCTGAATTCAGGAACACGAAAGCGGAGTCAGGGACGGCCTCATGCGCAGGTGCATTACAGGGCGTTGACCAGTTCCGGCACGGCGGTGAACAGATCGGCAACCAGACCGTAGTCGGCCACGCTGAAGATCGGCGCTTCGGGATCCTTGTTGATGGCCACGATCACCTTGCTGTCCTTCATGCCGGCCAGATGCTGGATGGCACCGCTGATGCCGATGGCCATGTACAGGTCAGGAGCCACGATCTTGCCGGTCTGGCCCACCTGCAGGTCATTGGGGGCGTAGCCGGAGTCGACTGCCGCACGGCTGGCACCGATGGCGGCACCGAGCTTGTCGGCCAGGGGCGTGAGCACTTCCTGGAACTTCTCGGAGCTGCCCATGGCACGGCCACCGGACACGATGATGCGTGCGGAGGTCAGGTCGGGACGGTCGCTCTTGGTGATTTCACGACCCACGAAGGTCGACTTGCCGCTGTCTGCCACGGCTGCAATGGTCTCGACAGCCGCACTGCCGCCAGTAGCTGCTGCCGCATCGAAACCGGTTCCACGCACCGTGATGACCTTGGTGGCATCGCTGCTCTGCACCGTCGCGATGGCATTGCCGGCGTAGATGGGACGCTCGAAGGTGTCGGGGCTGTCGACCTTGGTGATGTCGCTGATCTGGGCAACGTCCAGCTTCGCTGCCACACGGGGGGCAACGTTCTTGCCGCTGGCCGTGGCAGGGAACAGGATGTGGCTGTAGCCGGGAGCGACGGCGATCACCTGGGCAGCCAGATTCTCGGCGAGGCCGTTTTCGAGGGCCGGGCCATCGGCAAGCAGCACCTTGCTCACGCCGGCGATCTGGGCGGCCGCCTGTGCAGCAGCGGCAGCATTGGCGCCTGCCACCAGCACGTGCACATCACCGCCACACTGGGCAGCAGCGGTCACGGCGTTGAGCGTGGCGGCCTTGAGGGAAGCGTTGTCGTGTTCTGCAATCACGAGTGCAGTCATGAGGGTATCTCCTTGAATTCTGAAATGGGGTGCGATGCGATGCCGGATCAGATGACCTTGGCCACGTTCTTGAGCTTGTCCACCAGGGTAGCCACATCGGGAACGATGATGCCGGCGCTGCGCTTGGCAGGCTCGACCACCTTGAGCGTCTTGAGGCGGGGAGCGACATCCACACCCAGATCTTCGGGCTTGAGCGTATCGATGGGCTTCTTCTTGGCCTTCATGATGTTGGGCAGCGTGACATAACGGGGCTCATTGAGGCGCAGGTCGGTCGTGATCACGGCCGGCAGGGAGAGTGCTTCGGTTTCGAGGCCGCCATCGACTTCACGGGTGACCGTGGCCTTGCCGTCGGCTACTTCGACCTTGCTGGCGAAAGTGGCCTGGGGCAGATCACACAGGGCAGCCAGCATCTGGCCGGTCTGGTTGGAATCGTCGTCGATGGCCTGCTTGCCGAGAATGATCAGGTCGGGCTGCTCCTTGTCCACGACCGCCTTGAGCAGCTTGGCCACAGCCAGGGGCTGGAGCTCTTCGCTGCTTTCGACGAGCACGCCACGGTCTGCACCGATGGCCATGGCCGTACGGAGGGTTTCCTGAGCCTGGGTCGGGCCGCACGACACGGCGATGACTTCAGTGACCACACCCTTTTCCTTGAGACGGACTGCCTCTTCCACGGCAATTTCGTCGAAGGGGTTCATGCTCATCTTGACGTTGGCCAGTTCGACGCCGGTGTTGTCGGACTTGACCCGCACCTTGACGTTGTAGTCCACCACGCGCTTGACGGCGACCAAAGCTTTCATGAAGGTATCTCCTAATATTCACTCTTGGAAAAATGGCAGGCGCTGGGCACCCCACACTTGTCACCCCGAAGGGCTGGCTGTCGCAGCAAAGCGGTCTTCCCTTTGTGCGCAGCATGCGACACAACTGCAGGTATGGGAACCAGGTGCAAACCCCAGCTCCATCCATGCAGCCCTTCGGGCCATGCCCGCATGCAACGCCTGTTGCGACAAGCCATTGACGCTTACGTCAAATCCCCCTCATTGTACGTTTCTTTTAAGCGTGTTCCCTATCGGAACAGGGATACCCTGTATGCGCCCCGGCTCCCCGAACGTATCGTTCGGTGAATGTTCGGATTTTCCATTTGGCCCTGAAGCGGAAATACCTTGGCCCGCTCAGGGGGAATTTCTCTGTACGGAATTCTCCTTTCCAGAAACTGACGAACTGATGGATTCGGAGATTATTCTCAATATGAAGCGGCCAAGGAATCACGGAGAAGCCATTGCCGGTGGATATGGGAAGAGACAGGAAGGACCGGAAGGTGACAGGACAATGACGGCGTGGGATCCTGGACATATCCGGGAAGCCGTCTGGACCACTCAGCGCCGTCTGGCCTCCCCCCGTCCGGCGCCATCCCCAACGCCCCTCCAGAAAGCAGCAAAGACCCCGAAGGGTCTTTGCAAAGGCTGTCACAGAGTCTGACGCTCAGTTCGAATTGGCCAGCTGGTCGAGAATGGCCGGGTTTTCGAGTGTGGACGTATCTTGCGTGATGGCTTCTCCCTTGGCCAGACTGCGCAGCAGACGGCGCATGATCTTGCCGCTGCGGGTCTTGGGCAGGTTCTCGCCAAAGCGGATGTCCTTGGGCTTGGCAATGGGGCCGATTTCCTTGGCGACCCAATCGCGCAGCTCCTTGGCAATGCGCTGGGCTTCATCTCCACTGGGACGGCCCTGCTTGAGCACCACAAAGGCACAGATGGCTTCACCGGTGAGGTCGTCGGGGCGCCCCACTACAGCTGCTTCAGCCACCAGATCGCTCTTGGCCACCAGAGCGGATTCGATTTCCATGGTCCCCATGCGATGGCCCGAGACGTTGAGCACATCGTCGATGCGACCGGTGATGCGGAAATATCCCCGGTCGGCGCTGCGGACTGCGCCATCACCCGCCAGGTAGTAGCCCTTGAGCTCTTCGGGGAAATAGCTCTTCTTGAACCGCTCCGGGTCTCCCCAGATGGTACGGATCATGCTGGGCCAGGGGCGCTTGACCACCAGAATGCCACCCGAGCCATTGGGCAGATCCTGCCCCGTCTCGTCCACGATGGCCGCCATGATGCCGGGCAGCGGCAGCGTGCAGGAGCCAGGCACCAGGGGCGTAGCGCCAGGCAGCGGCGTGATCATGTGCCCGCCCGTCTCGGTCTGCCAGAAGGTATCGACGATCGGGCAGCGCTCGCCACCGATATGCTTGTAGTACCACATCCAGGCTTCGGGGTTGATGGGCTCGCCCACGCTGCCCAGGATGCGCAGGGTAGACAGATCGAAGTTGCGCGGATGAACGCTGTCGTTGCTGTCCGCTGCCTTGATGAGAGAGCGGATGGCCGTGGGAGCCGTGTAGAAGATGGTGACCTTGTGGTCCTGGATCATCTTCCAGAAACGGGAAGCATCGGGATAGGTGGGTACGCCCTCAAACACGACCTGGGTCGCTCCGGCAGCCAGAGGTCCATAGGCAATGTAGGTGTGCCCCGTGATCCAGCCGATGTCGGCGGTACACCAGAAGATGTCGCTGTCCTGGATGTCGAAGGTCCACTGCATCGTGGTGTTGGCCCACAGCAGATAGCCCCCGGTGCTGTGCTGCACGCCCTTGGGCTTGCCGGTGGAGCCGGACGTGTAGAGAACGAACAGGGGATGCTCGGCCCCGACGGGCACTGCAGGACAGACATCGTCCTGACCTTCGAGCACTTCGGCAAAGGTTTTGTCGCGACCCGCCACCATGTGGCAGGCCGTGGCGGTGCGCTCGAACACCAGCACGGTTTTCACGCAGTCGGTGCCGCCTTCGTTGAGCGCCTCGTCCACGATGGCCTTGAGAGGCAGCTCCTTGCCGCCACGCATCTGGTAGTTGGCCGTGATGACTGCCACGGCACCTGCGTCGACGATGCGCTCGTGGAGCGCCTTGGCGGAGAAGCCTCCAAACACCACGCTGTGCGTAGCCCCCAGACGGGCGCAGGCCTGCATGGCCACGACGCCTTCGATGGTCATGGGCATGTAGATGATGACGCGATCGCCTTTCTTGACACCCTGGCTCTTGAGTGCATTGGCAAAGCGGCTCACCCGGCCCAGCAGCTCTCGATAGGTCACACGGGTGACACTGCCGTCGTCGGCTTCGAAGATGATGGCGGTCTTGTGCTCGACCGGGGTGCCCATGTGCTTGTCGAGACAGTTGGCGGAGGCATTGAGTTCGCCGTCATCGAACCACTTGAAGAACGGAGCCTCGGATTCGTCGAGTACCTTGGTGAAGGGCTTGTCCCACACCACGTACTTCTGTGCAAGGCGTGCCCAGAATCCCTCGAAATCGTCTTCGGCTTCCTTGCACAGGGCTTCATAGGCGGGCATGCCGCTGATGCGGGCATGTGCCATGGTGGCCTCGGAGGGGGGGAACACGCGGTTCTCGACCAGGACGGATTCGATGGCGCCGGTTTGTGCTGTCATGTTTGTCTCCTCGAACGGATTCTCTTGATGGATATGAGCCGGTGCGCAATGGCACATGACGGGTGCATTGCTCGCGAGCCAATGTGCATGGAGGCACTTACAGTCCTCTTACTGGAAAGGGAGCCAGACATCAGCCGGGGCTGCATCCGGACGCCTGCATGGAACATAAGTCCGCGTCAGGCCTGCATTTCCTGCACAGTATGCAAAAGACTGGCCGCTGAAATGACAGGGAAAACACCATGCTGGGGGAAACCCTGCATCGGAAGGGCATCCGGACGATGCCCTGCACCGAATGGGGCTGTTGACGGTGCAATCCGGCGCCGCCAGATGCCGGCATACAATGGCGCCACCCTGGATTTCCATTTGTGTTAAGAAGGAAGGAATCGACATGACTCGCATGGTTCACTGCGTCAAGCTGGGCAAGGAAGCCGAAGGACTGGATCGCCCCCCCTACCCCGGTGCGCTCGGCCAGCGCCTGTTCGACAATGTCAGCAAGCAAGCCTGGGCTGAATGGCTGCAGCATCAGACCATGCTGGTCAACGAGAATCGCCTCAATCTGGCGGATGCACGCGCGCGTCAGTATCTGGCCCGCCAGATGGAAAACCATTTCTTCGGTGCCGGTGCCGAACAGGCGTCCGGATATGTGCCGCCTGCTGCGGAAGCGCCCAAGGCCTGAGGTTTTTTTGCTCCGGGTGGCAGCACATGAGCAACCAGAGCACGCAGGCACAGTCTTTGCGGCCTGATCTCTGACCGTCTCCCATCCCGCCCCCCCTTGCCCCATGTCCGACCCTGTATTCGATTC
>NZ_JAYRLV010000015.1:0-60829 GCF_041912815.1 Allobrachymonas sp.
CTTCTGCGGCTTCTGCGGCTTCTGCGGCTTCTGCGGCTTCTGCGGCTTCTGCGGCTTCTGCGGCTTCTGCGGCTTCTGCGGCTTCTGCGGCTTCTGCGGCTTCTGCGGCTTCTGCGGCTTCTGCGGCTTCTGCGGCGGCGACGGGCACGGTCGCTCCTGTGTCCGGGACGGCTGCCCCGGCCTCTGCCCGTGCAGCGGCTTCGGTGCCGGCGCCTGCAGCGTCAGGTACGTAATACACAGGGACACAGGGCGGCCCGGGCCAGAACGGGACCGTGGGGCGCCCCCGGGCCGTGGGGGCCGAAGGTCAGCCCGCGTCGGGGCTGCCGCCGACCGTGCGGGTGGGTTCGCGCATGAGCACGAATTCCTCGGCGATGGTGGGGTGGACCGCAATGGTGCGGTCGAAGTCGGCCTTGGTTGCCCCGCAGGACAGGGCCACGGCCACGAGCTGGATGATGTCCGCCGCGCCCGTGCCCACCATATGGGCGCCGAGCACCCGGCTGCTGGGTGGATCGACCAGCAGCTTCATGTAGGCGCGCCCCGATCCGTGGATGAAGGCTTCCTTCATCGGGCGGAAGTCGGTTTCGTACACGTCAACCGGGCCGCGTGCGGCGGCCGCTTCCTCGGTGAGGCCCACCGTGCCCACGGCCGGCTGGGTGAACACCGCCATGGCCACGAGCGCATGGTCCACGTGCCGGGGCTGGGCGCCGAACTCGGTGTCGGCAAAGGCACGGCCCTCGGCAATGGCCACTGGCGTGAGGTTGACGCGGTGCGTCACGTCGCCGATGGCCCAGACGTGGTCGCAGGTCGTGCGGCTCCAGGCATCGACGGCAATGGCGCCATGGGGGGTGAGGGGAATGCCCACCTGCTCCAGCCCCAGGTCCTGCACCTGCGGGCGGCGCCCGGTGGCGTTGAGCACGGCGGCTGCGGTGATGCGGGAGCCGTCGCCGCGCAGCAGGGTGCAGCCGCCGCTGGCGTCGGTGCCGGGGTCGAGGCGTTCGAGCGGCTGGCCCGTGTGCAGCGTCACGCCGTGCGCCTGCAGGGCGGTGGCCACGCGGGTGCGCAGGTCGTGGTCGAAGCCGCGCAGCGGCAGCGTGTCGCGGCAGGCCACCTGCACGCGGGAGCCGAGCCGCGTCATGATGCTGGCAAACTCCATGGCGATGTAGCCGCCGCCCACGATGAGCAGGCTCTCCGGCACCTCGTGCAGGGCGAGCATGTCGTCGGAGGTGAGCGCCTGGTCGATGCCGGGCAGGGTGTCGCGGCGTGGGGTGCTGCCCGTGGCCACCAGAATGCGGGCTGCGGTGTGCGTGGCCGCACCCACCTGCACGGTGTGCGGGGCCACGATGCGGGCGTGTCCCTCTTCCAGCGTGACGCCGGAGGTGTCGAGCAGGGTGCGGTAGATGTCTTCGAGGCGCGTGATCTCGCCGGACTTGGTGGCGGTCCACTGCGCCATGTCGAAGCGCGGCGTGCCCTCGAACTGCCAGCCGTAGCCGCGTGCGGCGGCAAAGGCGTCGGCAAATTCGGCGGCGTAGACCATCAGTTTCTTCGGTACGCAGCCGCGCATCACGCAGGTGCCGCCCACGCGGCCGCTTTCGGCAATCAGGACGCGGGCACCCAGTGCGCTCGCGCGGCGCGCGGCGGCAATGCCGCCCGAGCCCGCGCCGATGACGATCAGATCGTAGTCATGGTTCATGCAGGTCATTCTCCCCGTATCGGTTCCCGGTGCGCGCGGCCGAGGGCTCCGGAATCGGGGAGGCAGGGGCCGGCGGGGGCCGGATGCCTGCATTATCGGCGCCAGCACATGGCCCTGTGCAGGCCGCAGGCTCCAGAATCAGCTCCATGGTGATGCAGGTGCCGTGTGGCGCACTGGTGGCGTGCACCGTGCCGCCATGCATGCGCGCCACCGCCGCCACGATGCTCAGCCCGAGTCCGTGGTGGTGCCGCGCGTGCGAGCGGGCCGGGTCGTCGGCCCGGTAGAAGCGATCAAAAATGCGCGCGAGCCGGGATGCGTCGATGCCCGGCCCCCGGTTGGCCACCGCCAGCGAGAGGCGGCCGGGCGCCGGGTGCCCCACTGCGATGCGGATGGTCGAGCCCCGGTCGGCGTAGCGGCAGGCATTGCCCAGCAGGTTGGAGAGCGCGCGCTGCAGCAGGGGGGCGTCCAGCGCGCCGCTGCCGTCGCCTTCGACTTCCACGGTGAGTCCGGCCTCGTCGAGGAGGGCGTCGTGGTAGTCCACCACCGAGGCGATGAGCGCACGCAGGCTCGGCACCGGGCTGCGCCGGGCCAGGGCGCCGTGGTCGACCTGGGCGAGAAACAGCATGTCGCGCACCATGCCCGCCATGCGCTGCAGCTCCTCCAGGTTCGAGCCGAACAGGTCGAGCAGGGCCGGGTCGTCGCGGTAGCGGCGCAGGGCCACCTCGTGGCTCGCACGCAGGGTGGCCAGCGGGGTGTTGAGCTCGTGGGCCACGTCGGCGTTGAAGCCTTCGAGCTGGGTGTGGGCGCGCTCGATGCGGTCGAGCAGGGCGTTGAAGTCCGCCACCAGCGGGCGCAGCTCGCGCGGCTGGAGCGAGTCGTCGAGCCGCAGGCCCAGATCCGAGGTGCCGAGCTGGCGGATCTGGCGCGAGAGGTCGGCCACCGGGCGGATGCCGCGCCGGATCAGCAGCAGGCCGCCCAGAGCGAGCAGGCCCGCGCCCAGCAGCGAGCTCACAGCCAGCGTCCAGGCCAGGTGCTGCAGCAGCTGCCGGTCCGGCGTGGTGTCGAGCGACAGGCGGGCCTGCAGCCCGCCGAAGGCCGGCACCTCCGGGGCGATGCGGAATGCGAGCGTGTCCGCCTCGGTGGCAGCCATCTCATGGGGGGTGTGGTAGCGCACCGTCCCGTCGGGGCCCAGAATGCGCAGCGACAGGTCGGCATGCCCGGAGAAGTGGTCGTCGAGCCGCATGCCCAGCGTGTGCGGGTCATGGCTGGCGGCGCGTTCGGTGAGTAGGTGCACCACCAGCCGGGACATGGCCTGCAGCGATTCCTGCCGGCGCTGCGCCAGATGCGAGGCCGTGAGCCCATACACCCCCAGCGACACCAGCACCAGCCCCACCAGCGTGAGCAGCCCCATGCCCAGCCACTGCCGGCGCTCCAGCGACCAGGCCGCCGGCGCAGCAGCCGGGCATGGGGCTGCGTCGGGCAGGGCGGCAGGAGCCGGGAGATGCGTGTCGGGGCCGGCGGTCATGGGCTGCGTTCTTCGAGCACATAGCCCATGCCGCGCACGGTGTGCAGCAAGGGCGTGGGAAAGGGCACATCCAGCTTGGTGCGCAGGCGGCGGATGGCCACCTCGACCACGTTGGTGTCGCTGTCGAAATGCATGTCCCACACCTGCTGGGCCAGCTCGGTGCGCGAGAGCACCTGCCCTGCCCGGCGCATGAACAGCACCAGCAGTACAAACTCCTTGGCCGTCAGCTCCAGGCGTCGGCCGGCCCGCATGGCACGGCGGCGCATCAGGTCGACCTCCAGATCGGCCAGATGCAGCCGCATGGGCTCGGCCCCTGCGGGGGTGCCCACCTGGGAGCGGCGCACCAGCGCCTGCAGCCGCGCCACCAGCTCCGAGAGCGCAAAGGGCTTGACCAGATAGTCGTCGGCCCCTGCCTGCAGGCCGCTCACCCGGTCCTCCACGCGGCCGTGGGCCGTGAGCATGAGCACCGGCGTGCGCCGGCGCGAGCGCAGGGCCGCGAGCAGACTCATGCCGTCGATGCCGGGCAGCATGCGGTCGAGCACGATCACCTCGTGGCTGCCCTCCAGCGCGAGGTGCAGGCCGTCCACGCCATCGTGGGCCACGTCGACCACGCAGCCCTCGCTGGCCAGGCCGTCGCGGATGTAGGCGGCCAGTTTGATTTCGTCTTCGATCAGCAATACCTTCATGTGCGATGCGGAACGCGCGTGGGGCGACGCCCGGCAGCAGAGTGTCGCCCAATTCGGCCCGGCATGCCGGCTTCCTTACCGATTTGTCATCCGGCTGTCGGCTTTCCGTGGGGGGCCGCTCGCCACAATGGGGCTGCCTTTTTTCTCCTGCCCGGGTTCGGGCCTGCCTGCGAGTTTCCCATGCCGTCCTCTCCGCTCCTTCTGCCTCCCGACTTCTCCCGCCGCCGCCTGCTTCTGGGCATGGCCGCAGGCGGGGGGCTGCTGGGGCTGGGCGCGTCCGGCATGGCGCACGCCGCCGCACCGGCCTCCATGCCGCGTGCCCGGTGCGGCACGCCTCCGGAGCTGCGCGGCACGGAGTTCGATCTGGTGGTGTCCGAGGCTGCCGTCGACTTCACCGGCACCCCGCGCGTGGCCACTGTCATCAACGGCTCGTTTCCCGGCCCCGTGCTGCGCTGGCGCGAGGGCGACACCGTGACGATCCGCGTCACCAACCGCCTGCGCGAGACCACCTCCATCCACTGGCACGGCATCCAGCTCCCCTACCAGATGGACGGTGTTCCCGGAGTGAGCTTTGCCGGCATCGCGCCCGGGCAGACCTTCACCTACCGCTTCCGCGTGCGCCAGCACGGCACCTACTGGTACCACTCGCACTCGGGCATGCAGGAGCTCACCGGCATGCACGGCGCCATCGTCATCGACCCCGCCGATCCGGCCGACGACATCCGGGCTGACTGCGACCACGTCGTCCAGCTCTCCGACTGGACCGACACCGATCCCATGCGCGTGCTCATGCGCCTGCGCCAGCAGGGCAGCTACTACAACGACCGCCAGCCCACAGCGGCACAGTTCGCCCGCGATGTGGCCCACTACGGGCTCGACAAGGCCGTGGCCATGCGCCGCATGTGGAACGCCATGCGCATGAGCCCCGCCGACCTGGCCGATGTCTCGGGCCCCGCGCTCACCTGTCTCATGAACGGGCTGCCCTCGGGCGACAACTGGACCGGCCTGTTCCGCAAGGGGCAGACCGTGCGCCTGCGCTGCATCAACGCAGCAGCCCACACCTTCTATGACGTGCGCATCCCCGGCCTGTCCCTGCGCGTGGTGGCGGCCGACGGCGTGCGGGTGGAACCCGTCTCGGTGGACGAATTCCGCTTCGGCCCCGGTGAAACCTACGACGTGCTCGTCACGCCCCGCGACGACGCCTGCACCCTCTATGCCCAGACCATGGCACGCGCCGGCCATGTGCGCGGCACGCTCGCCGTGCGGCCCGGACTCGCGGCACCCGTGCCCGCCCCCGATCCCTTCGAGCCCCTGACCATGCGCGACATGATGGGCGACATGGCCCACGGCGATGCCCCCTCCGGCACGTCCCACGCCCACGGCAGCCAGCTCCCGGCCGGTGCCGCTTCCGCGTCCGGCATGGACATGTCCTCCATGTCCATGGACGGCAGCGGCGGCAGCATGAGCGGACACGCCCATGCCAACGCCCACGCCCATGCGCCCGAAGCAGGGGCAGGTACTTCCCGCAGCACGCCCCCTCAGGCCGCCCTGGCCGTGCCCAGCCGCACTGTGCACCACGCCCGCAGCGAATACGGCCCGGGCACCGACATGCGGGTGGACATGCCGCGCACCAACCTCGACGACCCCGGCGTCGGCCTGCGCCACACCGGCCGCCGCACCCTCACGCTCGCCGATCTTCACACCCTCGGCGGCCCGCTCGACCCGCGCGGCCCCGAGCGCGAGCTCGAATTCCACCTCACGGGCAACATGGAGCGCTACGCCTGGCAGTTCGACGGCCTCGAATTCGGCCAGAGCACGCCAGTGCACTTCGGCTTGGGCGAGCGCGTGCGCATCATCCTGCACAACGACACCATGATGACCCACCCCATGCACATGCACGGCCTGTGGCAGGAGCTCGAAACCCCCGACGGCCGCTTCCTGGCACGCAAGCACACCCTGCCCGTGCAGCCGGCCCAGCGCGTCAGCTACCTCATGACCGCCGATGCGGCCGGGCGCTGGGTGTGGCACTGCCACCTCATGTTCCACATGGAAATGGGCATGTTCCGCGAAGTCGTCATCCACTGAGCCGAAACCAGCCCGCCCGGCCTTCACGGCCTCGCCCGGCCTTCACGGCCTCGCCCGGCCTCTTGCCACGCGCATCCCGCGCGCCGTGCTGTCTCCCCAAGGAAGAACCCCATGTCCGCGCAGTCCATTCCCTCCTGCCCCCGCCCGCTGGCCGGCACCGCTCTCGCCATGCTGCTCTGCACCCTGGTCGCCTGGAGTCCCACGGCACAGGCCCAGACCTTGCCCGCCAGCCTCTCCACCGAGCACACCGAGCCCACCGAGCACACCGAGCACACCGAGCACACCGAGCACACCGAGCACACCGAGCACACCGAGCACACCGAGCACACCGAGCACACCGAGCACACCGAGCACACCGAGCACACCGAGCACACCGAGCACACCGAGCCGTCCTCGGCTGCCTCCTCCTCATGGCAGCCTGTGGCATCTTCCCATGCTCTTCTGGCACACCACGGGCATGACCACGCAGCGGTGCAGAACGCGGCACAGGGGCATACGCATGCCTCTGTGCCTGTGCAGCCTCAGGCGCCCCTGCTGCCCTCCATGCCGGCTGCGCAGACTGCGCCCTCCGCACCCGCTGCTTCCGTCCCGGCGGGGCATTCCGCACATTCTGGACCTGCGCCATCCACCGCTCCCTCCGCTGCACCCGTCCACTCCCACGGCGCCTCCATGGACGCCCAGAGTGGCGCCGCACCCGCCGATGCGCGCGACCCCCATGCCTACGCGGACGGCTATCGGCGCGGCATCGGTCCCTACGCCCTGCCGGGAGTTCCGCCCCTGCACCTCGACGACACCCACCCCTTCGGCACATGGATGATCGACCGCCTCGAACGCGGCCACAGCCCTGCCGGCACCTTCGGCGCCTACGACATGCAGCTCAGCTACGGCACCGCCTACGACCGCGCCCTCCTCAAGGCCGAAGGCGAAATCGCCCACAGCCGCCTGCACGAATCCCGCACCGAAGCCCTCTGGAGCCACGCCATCGCCCCCTTCTGGGATCTGCAGACCGGCCTGCGCGCCGACACCTTCTCGGGCGGCACCAGCCGCGCCTGGCTGGCCCTGGGCGTGCAGGGCGTCACGCCCTACTGGGTCGAAGTCGACGCCACCGCCTACCTCGGCGATGCCGGCCGCACCGCCCTGCGCCTGTCGGCCGACTACGATCTGCGCCTCACCCAGCGCCTCGTCCTCCAGCCCCGGGTCGAAGTGGCCCTCTACGGCCGCGACGATCCCGCCAACGGCATCGGCAGTGGGCTGTCCTCCACCACCGCCGGCCTGCGCCTGCGCTACGCATTCGGCCGCCAGTGGGCCCCCTACATCGGCGTCGAGCGCCGCCTCCTCTCCGGCCGCACCGCCGACATGGCCCGCACCGCCGGAGAACCCACCGGCGACACCCGCTGGCTCATCGGCCTGCGTCTGTGGTTCTGATCCTGCGTTTCCATCGCCATCACCTGCATGGCGACTTTTTCCCCGGCACCCAGCAGTGGAGCTGCGTCCCGGCAACCCACCCCCAGCTCACCCCCGCCATCCCCACAGGCACCGTCACCGTGATGTCCTGAAGGCACGCTCGCCCGGTTGCCCCTCGGCAGTCCGGCCAGACGCCGCTTCCTCCGGCTGCCATCCGCATGACAAAATCGACCGGATGCGCGGCCCTGTGCCGCACGAGGTTCCGGAGGAAAAACACCCATGAATGACATCATCTGCCCCCACTGCCACAAAGCCTTCAAGATCGACGAGGCCGGCTACGCCGATATCCTGCGGCAGGTGCGTGACGATGCGTTTGAGCAGCAGCTGCACGAAAGGCTGGAGCTGGCCGAAAAGGACAAGCAAAGTGCGGTCGATCTCATCAGGGCACAATTCGCCGCCGAGCTGCAACAAGCGGCCGCAGCCAAGGATGCCGCCATCCAGACCCTGCAGGCCAAGGTGGCCTCCGCCAGCCAGGAGCAGCAGCTGGCAGTGGCCCGGGCACTGGGCAGTGCCGAGAAAGAACGCGACGCGCTCGCCCACCAGTTGGCGCAGGTCCAGCGCGACCACGAAGCCGCAGCCGCACTGGCGCAGGCCCAGCGCATGGCCGAGCTGCAGCAGGCCGCAGCCGCCAGCGCGGCCAGAATCCAGGCCCTGCAGGCCCAGCTGGACGCCGCCACCAGAGACCAGCAACTGGCCGTCACCCAGGCATTGGGCACGGTGGAAAAACAGCGGGACGAGTTCAAAAGCCGCTTTGAGCAGGCTCAGCTCGAAAAGCGCCTGGCCGAGCAGTCCCTCAAAGAGAAATACGAGCTCCAGATCAAGGAGCGCGAAGACGCCATCGAACGCCTCAAGGACCTCAAGGCCAAGCTCTCCACCAAAATGGTCGGCGAAACCCTGGAGCAGCACTGCGAAACCGAGTTCAACCGCCTCCGCGCCACCGCCTTCCCGTGCGCCTACTTCGAAAAGGACAACGACGCCAGCAGCGGCAGCAAGGGCGACTACATCTTCAGGGACGCGGACCCGGCGGGCACCGAAATCGTCTCGATCATGTTCGAGATGAAAAACGAAAGCGACACCACCGTGACCCGGAAGAAGAACGAAGACTTCTTCAAGGAGCTGGACAAGGACCGCACCGAAAAAGGCTGCGAATACGCCGTGCTGGTCTCGCTGCTGGAACCCGAGAGCGAGCTCTACAACACCGGCATCATCGACGTGTCGCACCGCTACCCCAAGATGTACGTGGTGCGTCCGCAGTTCTTCATCCCCATCATCACCCTGCTGCGCAATGCCGCGCTGAACTCGCTCAAGTACAAGACCGAGCTGGCCCTGGTGAAGTCCCAGAACATCGACATCACGAACTTCGAGAACCAGCTGGAGAGCTTCAAGAGCGCATTCGGCAAGAACTACGACCTGGCGTCACGGCGCTTCCAGACCGCCATCGATGAAATCGACAAATCCATCGACCACCTGCAAAAGACCAAAGAAGCCCTGCAGGGCGCCGACCGCAACCTGCGCCTGGCCAACGACAAGGCACAGGACGTCACCATCAAGAAACTCACGCGCGGCAACCCCACCATGGCCGCCAAGTTTGCCGAGCTCAAGCAAGCCGCCAGGGATGCGGAATAACGGAACAGCACCATGGAAAAAATGAAAATGCACTCCCCCAACCTCACGCAGGACCACATCGCCCGCATGCGCGATCTGTTCCCGGGCTGCGTCACCGAGGCCCGGGGGCCAGATGGCCATGTGAAGCTGGCAGTGGACTTTGACCAGCTGCGGCAAGAGCTGGCGGAGTCGATCGTCGAAGGCCCCCAGGAGCGTTACCAGCTGAACTGGCCCGGCAAGCGCGAGGCGCTGCTCACGGCCAATGCGCCCATAGCCAAGACGCTGCGCCCCTGCCGCGAAGAAAGCGTGGATTTCGATACGACGCAAAACCTGTTCATTGAGGGCGATAACCTGGATGCGTTGAAGCTGTTGCAGGAAACGTACCTCGGGAAGGTCAAGCTGATCTACATCGATCCGCCGTATAACACCGGAAACGACTTCATCTATGAAGATGACTTTTCCCAGAGTTACGAAGAATTTCTAGTCAACTCCAATCAAAAGGATTTGACTGGGAAAAGGCTAGTTGCAAACCCAGAGTCAAACGGAAGGTTTCATTCTGACTGGCTCTCTATGATGTACTCCCGCTTGCGACTTGCAAGAAATCTGTTGAGGAATGATGGGGCTATTTTCATTTCAATTGATGAGAATGAGCAAGCAAGCTTAAAGCGTATTTGCGATGAAATATATGGCGAAGAGAATTTCGTCAGTACGATTGTTTGGGAGAAGCGATACAGCCCACAGAATGCGGTGAAGTGGTTTTCGGAGTCGCATGACTTTATTCTGGCTTATGCTAAGGATAAGAATAATTGGTACCCGAATTTGCTTGAGCGGTCCGATGAGATGAATGCACGCTATAAGAATCCAGATAACGATTCCAGAGGCGTATGGAAACCAGCTGATGCAACGGCGCAAGGTGGTCACGGAACAAAAGCACAGTTTTATGAGTTGATCGCACCGAATGGAAAGAAACATGTTCCGCCAAATGGAAGGTGCTGGCTCTACACCCTACCTGTCCTTCAGAGGTTGGTTGAAGATAATCGAATTTGGTTTGGTCCAGATGGAAATAATGTGCCGGCCATCAAGAGGTTTCTATCCGAAGTAAAACAAGGAACTGCTTGCCAGACTATCTGGAAATATTCAGAGGTTGGTCATAATCAGGAGGCCAAAAAAGAGATCAACGAACTATTTCCAGAGTCGGCAGTGTTTGACACCCCAAAGCCAGTTCGATTAATAAAAAGACTTTTGCAAGTTGCAACAGATAGGGAAGATATCGTTTTGGACTTTTTTTCGGGGTCGGCAACTACTGCGCACGCCACAATGCAGATTAATTCAGAAGATGATGGTGGGCGTAAATTTATAATGGTTCAGCTAGACGAGGCCTGCGCCCCAGAAAGCAATGCATTTAAGGTTAACTTCAAAACGATTTCTGATGTTGGAAAAGAGCGAATTAAGCGAGCAGGAAGTAAAATAAAACACGATTATCCAGCTGCGGCAGCAAGGGCAGACTTAGGTTTCCGCGTCCTTAAGATCGACACCTCCAACATGGCCGATGTGTTCTACACGCCCGATGCACTGAACAAGAACAACATTGACCTGTTCGCAGACAACATCAAACCCGACCGCACGCCCGAAGACCTGCTGTTCCAGGTGATGCTCGACTGGGGCGTGGACCTTGCGTTGCCCATTGCCAGGCAGACCCTGCAGGGCAGGGAGGTGTTTCTGGTGGACGGCAATGCACTGGTCGCCTGCTTCGATGCGGACGGTGGGGTGGATGAGGACTTCGTGAAGGAGCTGGCCAGGGTGCAGCCGCTGCGCGTGGTGTTCCGCGACGCGGGCTTCAAGGACAGTGCGGTCAAGATCAACGTGGAGCAAATCTTCAGGCTGCTGTCGCCAGCCACCGAAGTCAAGTGCATCTGAGGAGCCGGGCATGCAACCTTACGTACCAGACACCTTGCCTTTGACGGCGTTGGACTATCAACGGCTATTGCCCCTGGTGGGGCAGGCCAATGCCGCGCTGGCGCGTTACGATGGCCTGTTGCAGGGCATCCCCAACCCAGCGGTGATGCTCTCGCCTTTGACCACGCAGGAGGCTGTGCTCTCCAGCAAGATCGAGGGCACGCAGGCCACGGTAGACGAGGTGCTGGAGCAAGAGGCCGGCATGTTGAAAGAGGGCGAGAAGTTTCAGGATATTCAGGAAATTTCCAACTACCGTCAGGCGCTGTACGTCGCCCGTGACCATTTGCAGGAGTATCCCATCCGGTTGAGTTTTGTGCGCGAGTTGCACCGGATTCTGATGAACAGCGTGCGCGGCCAGGATAAGACGCCCGGCGAGTTTCGGCGGGATCAGAACTGGATTGGCAAGTACGGCTGCGCCATGGAGCAAGCCACGTTTGTGCCACCCAATCCGATCCAGCTGCCTGACCACTTGCAGGCTTGGGAGCGCTACGTGGATGGCGCGGATGTGGATTTTTTGTTGCAGACAGCTGTGGTGCATGCGCAGTTTGAACTGCTGCATCCATTCAAGGACGGCAACGGACGGATTGGACGCATTCTGATCCCCCTGTTTCTGTATCAGAAGAAGGCCTTGTCGCAACCCATGTTCTATCTGTCGGAGTATCTGGAGAACCATCGGGAAGACTACTACGAGAGACTCAAGGCCATCTCGGTCGATGGCGACTGGAACGACTGGATCGCCTTCTTTTTGCAGGCGATCGTGACGCAGGCCGGGCAGAACAGTGCCCGTGTGACCGCCATTCAAGCGTTGTATGAAGATATGAAGCTGGCTATTCAGGCGGCTACGCATTCGCAATACACCGTGCATGTGCTGGACGCCATTTTCAGCAAGCCGATCTTCCGTTCGTCCGACCTGACAGCTCAACTGCATCGGGACTTCGGTATCCACGAAAAGACAACGCCCGGCCTCTTGCGGCAGATGAAGGACGCCGGGATCTTGCGGGAGCTGGAGGCGGGCAGCGGTCGACGACCCGCGACTCTGTGCTTCCCCCGCCTGGTCAACCTGGCCGAGGGGCGTGATGTCTTCTGAGCATCTTGTGGAGCCTGGGTGAGTGACAACGGGATTTGTGGAGTCTGTTTTATGTTTTGGGCTCCACAAGCTGTGTAGTGGAGTTTTCAGGCTCCACAAATCCGGGGCAATGGGAGATTGCTGATGGATTTCCAAATATATTCAATGAAATCATATGGTTATTTGCTTTTTGGATTTCAGGGCCGCTGAGAGGTTGTGAGGGGAAACCATGAAACTCAAGTTCAAGACCCAGGCCTACCAGTCGGCTGCGGTGCAGGCCGTGGTGGACTGCTTTACGGGGCAGCCGCCCGCATCGGCGGAGGCTGTCAGCTACCGCGTGGATCCGGGGCATGTCGCCTGTGGCGGTATGCTGGGCAGCACGGTCACCAGCGAGGATGGCTTCAGGAACGCAGATCTGGCACTGACGGATCAGCAGGTGCTGCACAACATCCAGGAGGTGCAGCGCGGGCAGAATCTGCCCGTGTCGGGCACGCTGGATGGCTTCTTTACCCTGAACGCCAAGCGTGAGCGGGTGCCTGCGACAAGGCAGTACACGGAGGTGGCCAGGGCCATTTCCAGGGTGCACCTCGATATCGAGATGGAAACGGGCACGGGCAAGACGTACTGCTACATCAAGACGATTTTCGAGCTCAACCGCCGCTACGGCTGGGGCAAGTTCATCATTGTCGTGCCGAGCATCGCCATTCGGGAAGGGGTGGCCAAGTCGCTGGAGATCACCGCCGAGCACTTTCTGGAGTCCTACCAGAAGAAGGCGCGCTTCTTCATCTACAACTCCCGGCAGCTGCATCATTTGGAGAGCTTTGCATCGGACGCGGGCATCAACATCATGGTCATCAACGTGCAGGCGTTCAATGCCAAGGGCAAGGACAATCGCCGCATCTATGAGGTGCTGGATGATTTCCAGTCCCGCCGCCCGATCGATGTCATCCGGGCCAACAGGCCGATCCTGATTCTGGACGAGCCGCAGAGAATGGAAGGCGCACAGACCCTGAAGTCTCTGGAAGAGTTCCATGCCCTGATGGTGCTGCGCTACTCGGCCACGCACAGAACCACGCACCACAAGATTCACCGCCTGGACGCGCTGGATGCCTACAACCAGAAGCTGGTGAAAAAGATCGCTGCACGGGGCATCTCGGTAAAGGGGCTGGCCGGCACCGCAGGCTACCTGTATCTGCAGTCCGTCGAGATTTCGAGCAAGAAGCCTCCCGAGGCACGCGTCGAGTTCGAGCGCAGGCTGGCAGGGGGGCGCATCAAGCGGGTTGTGAAGCTGCTGTCCAGGGGGGACAACCTGTATGACCTGTCTCACCAGTTGGACCAGTACCGCGAGGGCTTCGTGGTGTCCGACATCAACGCCCATACGGACACCCTGAGCTTCACGAACGGGGTGCAGCTGCGGGTGGGAGATGTCACCGGTGACGTGACCGAGGCGGCGTTGCGCCGCATCCAGATCCGCGAGGCCATCAAGGCCCACTTCGACAAGGAGCAGGCTCTGTTCCAGCAGGGCGTGAAGGTCCTGACGCTGTACTTCATCGACGAGGTGGCCAAGTACCGCGACTATGCGCAGCCCGACACCAAGGGCGACTATGCGCGCATCTTCGAAGAGGAATACAACCTGTACCTCAACGAGATGCTGGACCTGGATGAGACGCCATATGTCCAGTACCTCAGGGGCATCACGGCCGAGAAGACCCACAGCGGGTACTTTTCCATCGACAAGAAGACGAGGCGGGAAGTCAATCCCGACATCGAGAAGCGCGGCGAGAATGCGGGCCTGTCCAACGACGTGGAGGCATACGACCTGATACTGAAGAACAAGGAGCGTTTGCTGTCGCTGGATGAACCGGTGCGCTTCATCTTCTCGCATTCGGCGCTGCGCGAAGGCTGGGACAACCCCAACGTGTTCGTGATCTGTGCGCTCAAGCACAGCGACAACACGATCTCTCGCCGTCAGGAGGTGGGGCGGGGGCTGCGCATTTCTGTCAACCAGCAGGGTGAACGCATGGACGATCCCGTGACGGTCCATGACGTGAATGTGCTGACGGTGGTGGCGAGCGAGAGTTACGGGGACTTTGTTGCGGCGCTGCAGAAAGACATTGCCGAATCGCTTTCTGCCCGCCCGCAGGTGGCCGACGAGGCCTTCTTTACCGGCAAGATCCTGAAGACAGCCACAGGCAACGTGGAGGTCACCCCGCAGCTGGCCAGGCATATCTACAGGTACCTGCTCAAGAACGACTACACGGACGATGCCGACCACATCACGGGCACGTATCACGCTGCGAAGCAGACGGATGCCCTGGCCGAGCTGCCGCCAGAGCTCAGGCCCTATGCAGCCCAGGTCTACCAGCTGATCGACAGTGTGTTCAGTGTCAGCCAGCTGCCCGAGATCGGCGACGACCGCCGTCCCAAAAGGAATCCGCTCAACGCCAACTTTGATCGGCAGGAGTTCCGGGCCCTGTGGAACCGCATCAATCGCAAGGCGGCGTACAGCGTCAGCTTCAAGGAGTCCGAGCTGGTCCAGAAGGCGGTGGCGGTGCTCAACGACAGGGACGCTGGCCTGCGCGTTACGCCGCTGCAATATACGATCCAGCGCGGCGAGCAGGCCGAGTCCATTACCTACGAAGGCCTGCAAGCGGGAGATGCGTTCAGGCTCAAGGCTTCGGAAACCGAGAGCAACTATGTGTCGGCGCACTCGGCCGTCAGGTACGACCTGATCGGCAAGCTGGCTGAGGGCACGCAGCTGACTCGCCGCACGATTGCTGAAATTCTGAAAGGCATGAACGCCGCAGTGTTTGCGCAGTTCAGAACCAATCCGGAGAATTTCATTGCCGAAGCCATTCGCCTGATCAACGAGCAAAAGGCCACGGTCATCGTCGAGCATTTGGCCTATGACGAGGTGGAGGACAAGTATGACCTGGATATTTTCACCGCCAGCCAGAGTCATCAGGACTTCAACAAGGCTGGAGAAAAACTGCGGCATCACATCTACGACTATGTGCTGACCGATTCTCTTGTGGAACGTCGATTCGTGACGGAGCTGGACACCAGCAGCGACGTGGTGGTGTATGCCAAGCTGCCGCGTGGTTTTCTGATTCCTACGCCCGTAGGAAACTACAACCCGGATTGGGCCATCTCCTTCAGGGAGGGAACAGTCAAGCACATTTATTTTGTGGCAGAAACCAAGGGCTCCATGTCTTCCATGGAGCTGCGTGAGATCGAAAGAACCAAGATTCAATGCGCACGCAAATTTTTCGACAAAATCAACCAGCATGCCGGTGCTGCACACATCAGCTATGAGGTGGTGGACAGCTTCGACAGGCTGATGGAGCTGGTGAAGTAAGTGGACCCGAAAATGTGCGCCCCCTACCCCCGCCAAGCTCCCCATGCCACCAGCTCCGGCAGGTCAGGCGGGGTGGGGAGGGGGTAGAAGAGGCAGCTGGTGCGGGCGGCGTGGGTGGAAGGGGTGGCTTCGCGCAGGCCGGTGCGCAGGCACTTGTCGGCGGCTTCGAGGCGGGTCCAGGCCTGGGCACAGGTGCGGGCGCTGGCCGATGGCGGCGGGGGCGCGCCGTCGTAGAGTCGCAGCACGGCATGCCAGGCACTGGGGTCGAGCCAGTCGGCACGGGTGGCGTCCACGCCCAGGGCACCCCGGTCGGCCATGGCGATCAGGGCGAGTTGTCCGGCATAGCTCCAGCCGATGCCTTCGGGGGGCAGGGCCTCGGTGTCGATGGCGTACCCGCACCACCCTTGTGCGACGTGGCGCAGCAGCCGGGCGCGGTCGCAGGCCTGGGTGGCAGGAGGGCAGGGGAGCCACCCGTAGCGCACGTGCACAGGGGGCTGGCCCGGGGGCGTGAGGGTGCACTCCCCCTGTGCGATCCAGGGCACGTCGTGCATGTCCTGCACGGTGTGCGCTGGGAGTCGGGCGCCGGGATGCGGGATCACTGCTCGGCGGCGGCTTTCCACGGTGCTGCGGGCGAGCCGCACCAGTCGCTGTTGGGCGGGATGTTCTCGCCCTTCATGACCAGGGTCAGCGGGCCGAGCATGGCGCCCTCGCCCAGCGTGGCGTCATACAGCACGGTGCAGCGGGCACGGATGTTGGCGCCGCGTTCGATGACGACGTTGCCGATCTTCATGATGCGGTCCTCGAACAGGTGGGTCTGCGGGCCGCACAGGTTGTTGAGTTCGGCGTGGTCGCCCACGGTGACGCAGTCGTACTCGGTCATGTCGGTGGTGTCGAGGTAGACGTACTTGCCGACCTTGGCGCCGTACAGGCGCAGGGCCCAGGGCAGCATGGGGGTGCCGCGCAGGTAGTTGAGGAAGCTCATGACGGCCATGGATTCGTACATGTTGGTCACGGCTTCGCTGAACCACACGAAGGGGGTCCACATGGGGTGGGCCGAGGGCTTGTAGCGGCCAATGAAGATCCACTTGAGCAGCAGCACGAAGACCATCGAGCCGAGTCCGTAGAGGGCGCCGGACATGGCCAGGTGCCAGAACATGCCGGCCCAGTCTTCGTTGCCGACGTAGGGCATCACGCTGTTGACGATGGCATAGCCCACGCCCACGCTGTAGGCGAGCGGCACCACGATGCGGAAGCTCTCGACGAGCGTGCGTCCGGTCATACGGGCGAATCCGGGGTGGAAGGTGGTGTCCTCGTCGAAGCCGGTCACGACCTCGCGGGCCGGGAGCTGGATCGGCGGGGTGCCGAACCAGGTGTCGCCCGGTTTCATGCGGGCGCTTTCGGGAGCGCGCGACTGCACCCCGATGAGCACGTTGGGCGGGATGACGGAGCCATCGGGCACATAGGCGCCGTTGCCGACGAAGCTGCGGTGGCCCACGGTGGTGCGGCGCAGGGTCATCCAGCCGCCTTCGACATCGTCGTCGCCGAGCATCACCGCGTCGGCGATGAAGGTTTCGTCGCCGAGCGTGAGCATGTCGGGCACCACGCCCATGGCGGTGGAGATTTCGGCACGCTTGCCGACCTTGGCGCCGAGCAGGCGGTACCACGAGGGAGCGAACACGGTGGCATAGACCGAGTGCAGGGTCTGCAGGCTGGTGTCCTGGATCTGGTTGATGATCCACTTGCGGTAGTAGGTGGAGCCGTGCACCGGGTAGCGGCCCGGCTCCATCTGCGGAATGGCCAGCCACCGCACGGTGGCCGACAGCAGGGCCGTGAACACGATCAGGATGGCCGAGGCCGGAATGGCCAGGGTCGAGTAGTGCAGGGCCTGGGCCCAGAAGCTGCTGAAGGGGCTCTCGGGCAGCAGCCAGTCCACGAACATGAAGGTCGGGAACAGCGGCATGAAGAAGATCATGCCGATGAGGAAGGTGTTGACGCCGTAGAAGCAGGTCTCGAACACCGCCTGGCTGAAGGTGTAGGGCGGGCGGGCCGGCAGGTGGCTGCGGTCGTAGCTGCCCACGCGCGCGGCGGGGCTGCCGAGCCAGCTCTCGCCCGAGGGTACGGACTGTCCGTCGGCCAGGGCCGACTGGCCTTCGAGCTTGGAGTATTCGCCCATGCGGGTGTTGCCTTCGAGCACGCAGTACGAGCCCACGCTGCTTTCGGCGCCGATGTCGATGCGCCCGAACACCAGTTCGCCGCGTTCGACCCGGGCATTCTCGAAGTTCACGGCTGCGCCGATGCTCACGCCATCCCCGATGGAGATGAGCGAGGGCACGCGCACCAGCACGCCGCCCGGTGCCACGTCACGACCGAGCTGCACGCCCACGGCCCTGAGGTAGAAGTTCATCAGGATCGAGCCGTTGAGCAGGTACAGCGGGGCTGCGTTGACCATGCGGTCGGAGAGCCACCACCGGAAGTACATCCACCCCCACAGCGGGTAGCGGCCCGGTCGCACGCGGCCGAGCACGTAGCGCCGTCCGATCACCGCCAGCAGCAGGCTGGCCAGGTGCACCAGCACGAACACGCCGAGCGAGTACAGCATGGCGCGCCAGATGCTGTCACCGGGGCTGCCGGTGAAGATGTGGTACGTGAAGAAGGGGGCAAGCCACTGCATCACCGAGATGAAGACCAGCACCGGCAGCGCCATGGCCTGGAACACGCCGCAGCGCAGGCGGCGCCACAGGGTGTTGTGCGGCGAGGGCTCGAACGGGGCGCTGGTTTCCTGCGCGCCGAGCATGTGTTCGAGCATGGCGTCGGCGATCTTGCCGAGGCGGCGGTTGCGGTACACGTCCTGCACCGTCATGGAGGCGAGCCGCGCATCGGCGCGCAGCAGCGACACCAGCCGCGCCGCAAAGAGCGAGTGCCCGCCCAGGTCGCTGAAGAAGTCGGCATCGCGGCGCAGGGCCTCGCCGGGGAACATGCCCTTGAGCACGTCGAAGAGCAGGCGCTCGGCATCGTTGTCGGGAGTGTCGGAGTCAACGCTGTCCTGCGCCGGAGCGAGTTCGATGGCCTTGAGTGCCTTGCGGTCGATCTTGCCCGAGAGCAGGCGCGGGAGCACATCCACGAATTCGTAGCGCACCGGCACCATGTACGACGGCAGACGCGCCTTGAGCGCCTCGCGCAGCTGGCTGGCTGCAGGCGGCGGCAGAGGCTGCCCGGCGTCGTCCAGATTCTGCTCGGGAGCGATCCAGGCCACGAGCTGGTCGATGTCGTTGATCTTGCGCACCAGCACGGCGGCCGTGCCCACGCCGGCCTGTTCGCACAGGGCTGCCTCGATCTCGCCGAGCTCCACCCGGAATCCCCGGATCTTGACCTGATCGTCCGCGCGTCCCAGACACTGCACGGCGCCGTCGTCCTGAATGCGCGCCAGGTCGCCCGTGCGGTAGAGGCGGTGCTCGCTCTCGTGAGCGGCCCAGGGGTTGGGCAGGAACTTCTCGGCCGTCAGCTCGGGCCGGCCCAGGTAGCCCTGCGCCACGCCGGGGCCGATGATGCACAGCTCCCCGGTTTCGCCGGGCGGCACGGGCTTCTGCTGCTCGTCAAGCACCAGCATGCCGTAGTTGGGCAGCGGCCAGCCGATGGTCACCGGCCTGTCGCGGGTGAGCAGGGCCAGGCTGGCAGACACCGTGGCCTCGGTCGGGCCGTAGGTGTTGAAGATCTGCAGGCCGGGGCGGTCGAAGCGCGCCACCAGGGCATCGGGGCACATTTCGCCGCCCAGATTGATGATGCGCAGGCCGGGCACCTCGGTGCTGAACAGCGCCAGGAGCGTGGGCACGGCATGCAGCACGGTGATGCCGTTGTCCTGCAGGGCACGCGGCAGCGCATCCGGGTCGCTCACCAGGGCCTTGGGGGCTACCCACAGCGTGGCGCCCACCAGATAGCTGATCCAGATTTCCTCGAACGACATGTCGAAGGCCACCGAGAACCCCTGGTACACCCGGTCGTTCTCGGTCACGCCCAGCACCTCGTTCTCGCTGCGCAGGAAGTGGGTGATGTTGGCGTGCTCGATCACGATGCCCTTGGGCTTGCCCGTCGAGCCACTGGTGTAGATCACATAGGCCGGGTGGTGCGGAGCCAGCTCCGCGCGCCGCGTCAGCGGGCCTTCCGCCTCGGCCAGCAGCTCTCCGTGCCGCCAGGTGACATAGGGTTCCTGGGCCAGACCTTCGGCCCAGTCGCTGTGGCACACCAGCCCGGCCGCGCTGGCGTCTTTGAGACACACGGCAATGCGGTCGGTCGGCACATCGGCATCGAAGGGCAGCCAGGCTGCCCCTGCCTTGGTGATGCCGAGCTGCATCACCAGCAGCTCCAGCCCGCGTGGCAGCCACAGGCCCACGATCTGGCCGGGGCGCACCCCGTGGGTCATGAGGTGGTGGGCCACCAGGTCGGCCGCATGGTCGAGCTGCGCGTAGGTCAGGGTGTTGCCGCTTGCGCCATCGATCAGCGCCACCTTGTGCGGCAGCCGCTGCGCCGTGGCCTCGAAGACATCAGGCAGCATCTCGTGCCGCATCAGATCGGGCCGGCGCGGACCGCGCACAATCAGGGGCTCGACGCCGCCCTTGACAGGTTGGGGCGCCTCAGGCGGCAGGACGGCGTGGGAAGAAGGCGACAATTTTTATTCTCCGTTCGGTGCAGGTTCCGCCAGGCGACAGGACCCATGGCTGCTCGGCAGTCGGATGGGGCATGCCATTGCATGCATTTCCGGTACTGGCGCGCTCCAGGGCTCCATTATCAGGAAAGAGACAGCATCCGTTCACAGATGGGAGGTGTTACAGAGGTGCCAAGTGGTTGCTGCAGACATGCAGTGTCCGGTTTCAGACGGCGCAGCCTGCAGAGCTGAAAGTATTGTCCTCCATCGCTCCCGTCCGTGCAGGGCGGGGTGCGACGGCAGAGGTGCCTTCCTGCAGCAGCCTCCTGGCGTCTGCTTCATCCGGCGAGGTCGCACTGCTGTCGTTGCGGGTGCGTTTCAGGTGGCGTCTTCGGCCCCGGTGCCTTCCTGCTTCCATGCCAGCGCCTGGGCATAGAGTGCGTTGCGCGAGGCACCGGTCAGTTCCGCCGCCAGACGCACCGCCGCCCGTGTGGGCAGCTCGGCAAGCAGCAGGCGCAACGCGCGCAGGGCGGGCTCGGGCAGGGCAGCGTCGTTCCGGGATTCGGCAGGCAGGGCATGCACGACCACGACGAATTCGCCGCGTGCGCGCTCCGGCGCACCGCCGATCCAGGCATCCGCCTCATCCGCAGGCAGGGTCACGATGGTCTCGAACTGCTTGGTCAGCTCACGGGCCAGCGTGACGGGGCGTGTGCCCAGCACGGCCAGCTCCCGGCACAGGGCGGCAATGCGGTGCGGAGCTTCGAGCAGCACCACCGTGCGCCGCTCCGCCTGCAGGGCCTGCAGCGCCTGGGCACGCTCCCCGCCCTTGCCGGGCAGGAATCCGGCAAACACCCAGCCTCCTTCCAGTCCTGCCACGCCATTGCTGAGCTGGGTGGTATCTGCCCCCGACGCACACAGCGCCGTGAGCACGCTGCTCGCACCGGGCAGCGGCATCACCCGCAGGCCAGCCTCGCGCACGGCCTGCACCAGCCGGGCGCCGGGATCGCTCACGGCGGGCGTGCCGGCATCGCTCACATACGCAATCCGTTCCCCCTGCCGCAGCCGCGCCACCACGCCCTGCGCCGCCGTCTCCTCGTTGTGCTGGTGCAGCGCAAGCAGCTGGGGCTGCGGCCGGGCCAGGCCATAGGCTCGCAGCATGGCCTGGGTGTGCCGGGTGTCCTCGCAGGCCACCGCATCCACCATCTGCAGCACCTGCAGTGCCCGTACCGTGATGTCGGCCAGGTTGCCGATCGGGGTGGCGACCAGATACAGGGTGCCTGCCGGATATGATTGGTGCGCAGCAGCGCCCGGCACGGCCTGCAGCAGCGGGCCGAAATCGGCAGTCAGGGTAGGAGCGACGGACGGCAATGGGATTCCTTTTCGGCGGAGCAGCAGGACGCGGGCGCACGGCACGCACGGACACGCGTGCCCAGGGAGACGCAGCCGAAGCCCAGGCCGTCGCCTGGCTGGAGCGGCGGGGCCTGCGTCTCGTGCAGCGCAACTACCGCACCCCCGGGCGGGGTGGCGGCGAAATCGACGCCATTATGCGCGCCCCCGACGGCACGCTGGTGTTCGTCGAGGTACGCCTCCGGCACGACGGTCTCCATGGCGGAGCAGCCGCCAGCATCGGCCCCATCAAGCAGCGGCGCCTCATTCTGGCCGCCCAGCATTTCCTGGCGTCCTGTGCACGTCTTCCAGCCTGCCGCTTCGATGTCATGGCGGGGCAGCCCGATGCAGCCGGCCACCTGCAGTGGGAATGGTTACAAGCCGCCTTCGACGCCTCGTTATGATGGCATGCGTTCCATCGGGCAGGGCGACGCCATCCGGACGTGCCTGCCCCGGCTCTGTGTTGTGCCTCACTGTCCCAGGAGTTCCTGTCATGCCCCGTTTCCCTGCCTCGTTCCCCCTGCGAGCCCTGTGCGCCACCCTGGTTCTGGGCAGCACTCTCACGGCCTGCGCTCCCCTGCTCGTTGGCGGTGCAGCCGGAGGTGCCATGCTGGCAGTGGACCGGCGCACCTCGGGCGCCCAGCTCGACGACGAGGGAATCGAGCTCCGGGCCAAGAACCGCATGGCCAGCGCCCTGCAGGAGCGCGGCCATCTCGACCCCGTCAGCTACAACCGCATCCTGCTGCTCACCGGACAGGTGCCCACCGAAGCCGATCGCCAGCAGGCCGAAGCCGTGGCCCGAACCGTGCCCAACGTGCGCAATGTGGTCAACGAGCTCACCGTCGGCCCGGCGGCCAGCCTGTCGCAGCGTACCTCGGACAGCCTCACCACCGGCCGCGTCAAGTCGGCCCTGCTGGGTACCAGGAGCCTGCAGTCCGGCGCCATCAAGGTCGTCACCGAACTCAGTACCGTCTACCTCATGGGCATCGTCACGCCACGCGAGGCAGATCTGGCCACCAGCACCGTGCGCGATGTCAACGGTGTGCTCAAGGTCGTGAAAGTGTTCGAAATCGTGAACGAATCGGCCCTCAACGGCGGCACCATCGACAGCCCTGCGGCTGCGCGTCGCACCCCCGATGCAGCCGCCTCGGCGGCCTCCGCCCCCCCCGTCGCGGGCGCAGCCGTCACCACTCCCGTCACCTCCGACTCCACCACCCCGTGAGGCAGTGCCGCGCTCACAGCCAGCGCCTCACCCGGCGGCAGTAGCGCGCGTATGCTTCCCCAAAGCGGCTGTGCAGCAACCGCTCCTCGGGCCGGATCTGGAAACGCTGCAGATAGGCCATGGCCAGCGGCACGCACAGCAGGGCCAGTGGGTGTGCCAGCCAGCACCCCCAGCCCAGCAGCACCAGCGCCATGCCCAGATACATGGGATTGCGCGTGTGCCGGTACACCCCGTCCTGTGCCAGCCGGCTCGCCCGCGCAGGATGCAGCGGATCCGGCGTGGTGCGCAGCTTGCGGAACATTCCCAGCCCGGACAGCGCCATCCCCATGCCACAGGCCGCTGCGCACAGCGCCAGCGTGATGCGCCACGCAACGGGCAGGTGCCATTCCCAGGCAGGAGTGCCGCGTGCTGCGCCGTACATGAGGGCCGCGCACAGCCCGTCCACCACCGGAGGCGGAATTCGGCATTCCAGTCCCCTGGGCTGCACCTCCTCGGGCACAGCGGTTTCATCGGGCTGCAGCGAGCGCATCTCGGGAAGACTCAGCGGTACTGGGCGGCCATTTCACGCGCGCGGCGCCAGCACGCACGCATGGCCTCCACGATGTGTTCGCCCACCTGGTGCTGCTGCATGCTGGTGATGGCCTCATGGGTCGTGCCCCCCTTGCTGGTCACACGGGCCCGCAGCACTTCGGGCGCCTCGTCCGATGCCTGCACCAGGGCTGCAGCGCCCGCCAGCGTCTGCGCGGCCAGCTCGCGGCTCTCGGCCTCGCTCAGCCCCAGCTCCACGCCCCCCTGAATCAGGGCCTCAATCCAGTAGAACACATAGGCAGGCCCCGATCCGGAAATGGCCGTCACCGCATCCAGCTGCGCTTCCTCCTTCACCCACAGCAGCTTGCCTGTGGGGTGGAGCAGGGCATCCGTCAGCTCCCGATCGGCGGCGGTGGCTCCCGGTGCCGCGTACAGGCCCGACATGCCCTGCCCGATGAGGGATGGCGTATTGGGCATGCAGCGCACCACGCGGTCGGTTCCCAGCCAGCGCGCCAGGGTCTCGGTGGTGATGCCAGCCGCCACGCTCAGATGCAGGGCGCCCGGCGTGTGCGGCACCACCGGCAGCGACGCCTCGTGAAACACCTGCGGCTTCACTGCCCACACCACCACATCGGCACCGGCCAGCTCCGGCCCCGCAGCGCCCAGCGTATGCACCCCGAACTGCGCCGACAGTCGGGCGCGCGTCGTCTCCGTCGGGGCCACTACCGTCACCTGGTCCGGGCGCAGCCCTTCCTTGATCAGCCCTCCCAGAATGGCGGAGGCCATGTTCCCGCCCCCGATGAACACAAGACGAAGCTGGGGATGCGCAAAGGCGGAGGCGTGCATGGAGATGATCCTGAAGACAGAGCCCCGGCACCGACCGGCACCGGCAGCAGAAAAGAGAGGGAAAGGGCCTGCGCGCAGGCCATTGGGGATCGATTATGCAGCGCCCCTGCTTCCCTGTTCCTGCGAGCCGCACAGCCGGTGCTGCCGTGCGGCGCAACGACTGTTGCACACACGCGGCATCCAGGGCACCCCGCTTCGTCTGGATATTGACTTTGTCCCTTGCATCGGCGACAATGCAAAGCTTCGCATCATTTCAGGTGCGATATGTCTGCCCAACTGAAGCGTCGTGCGTTCTGCATGTGCGTGGATGACGGGCCCAAGACTGGCTTTTGGTGTGCACCGTCTCGGTGTGCTTCGAAGTACAAGTTGGGAACTCAAAATGATCCAAACAGAATCTCGTCTAGAGGTTGCCGACAATACGGGCGCCAAGTCTGTCCTGTGCATCAAGGTGCTGGGCGGCTCCAAGCGTCGTTACGCTAGCGTCGGCGACATTATCAAGGTCAGCGTCAAGGAAGCTGCGCCGCGTGGTCGCGTCAAGAAGGGCGAGATCTACAGCGCCGTGGTTGTCCGCACTGCCAAGGGCATCCGCCGTGGCGATGGCTCCCTGATCAAGTTCGATGGCAACGCCGCCGTGTTGCTCAATAGCAAGCTGGAGCCCATCGGCACCCGCATCTTCGGCCCCGTGACGCGTGAACTGCGTACCGAGCGCTTCATGAAGATCGTGTCGCTCGCTCCCGAAGTGCTGTAAGGAGAAGAGGCATGAACAAGATTCGCAAAGGCGACGAGGTCATCGTCCTCACCGGTCGCGACAAGGGCAAGCGTGGCGTCGTCGCGCAGCGCAAGGATGACTCCCACCTGCTGGTGGAAGGTGTCAACATGGTCAAGAAGCACGTCAAGCCCAACCCCATGAAGGGCGAGCAGGGCGGCATCGTGGAAAAGACCATGCCCATCCATCAGTCCAACGTGGCAATTTTCAATGCGGCAACCGGCAAGGCTGACCGCGTCGGCATCAAGACCCTGGAAGACGGCAGCCGCGTGCGTGTCTTCAAGTCCAGTGGCGAAGAAATCAAGGTGGCATGAACATGGCACGTCTGCAGCAACACTATCGCGAAAAAGTCGTGGCCGAGCTGACCAAGAAATTTGGTTACAAGTCTCCCATGCAAGTGCCGCGCATCACCAAGATCACCCTGAACATGGGTGTCGGTGAAGCCGTTGCCGACAAGAAGGTCATGGACAACGCCGTGGCCGACCTGACCAAGATCGCCGGTCAGAAGCCTGTCGTCACCAAGGCCAAGAAGGCCATCGCAGGCTTCAAGATCCGTGAAGGCCAGCCCCTGGGCTGCATGGTCACCCTGCGTGGCGTGCGGATGTACGAATTCCTGGATCGCTTCGTCACCGTGGCACTGCCCCGCGTGCGCGACTTCCGTGGTATCTCCGGCCGTTCCTTCGATGGCCGTGGCAACTACAACGTCGGCGTCAAGGAACAGATCATTTTCCCCGAAATTGAGTACGACAAGGTCGATGCCCTGCGCGGTCTCAATATCAGCATCACCACGACGGCCAAGACCGATGAAGAGTGCAAGGCACTGCTCGCCGGTTTCCGTTTCCCGTTCAAGAACTGAGGTGCTTTGTGGCTAAATTAGCTTTGATCCAACGCGAACTCAAGCGCGAAAAAATGGTGGCCAAGTACGCCAAGAAGCATGCCGAGCTCAAGGCCATCTTCAAGGATGTCTCCAAGAGCGACGAAGAGCGCGATGCCGCCCTTCTGGCCCTCCAGAAACTGCCCCGCAATGCCAGCCCCGTCCGCCAGCGCAACCGCTGCGAGCTGACCGGCCGTCCGCGCGGCACCTTCCGCCAGTTCGGCCTCGGCCGTTCCAAGATCCGTGAAATGGCGTTCGCCGGTGGCATCCCCGGTGTCACCAAGGCTAGCTGGTAATCGGCAGGAGAATCAACAATGAGCATGAGCGATCCCATCGCCGATCTGCTGACCCGCATCCGCAACGCGCAGATGGTCAGCAAGGCTACCGTGACGGTGCCGGCTTCCAAGGTGAAGACCGCGATCGTCCAGGTCCTGAAGGACGAAGGCTACATCGACGGTTTTGAAGTCAAGACCGAAGAAGGCAAGTCCGTTCTGGAAATTGCCCTCAAGTACTACGCCGGTCGCCCCGTCATCGAGCGCATCGAGCGCGTCAGCCGTCCCGGCCTGCGCGTGTACAAGAGCAGCAAGACTCTGCCGCAGGTCATGAATGGCCTCGGCGTCGCCATCGTCACTACCCCCAAGGGTGTGATGACCGACCGCAAGGCTCGCGCCAGCGGCGTGGGCGGCGAAGTCCTGTGCTACGTGGCGTAATCGAAGCGAGGAGAATGTCAAATGTCCCGTGTAGGTAAACTCCCCGTCGCCATTCCGCAGGGCGTCGATGTGTCCATCACCGCGGAAAGCATCCAGGTCAAGGGTTCCGGCGGCATGCTGTCTGCTGTGGCCAATCCCCTGGTCAAGGTCGAATCCCAGGACGGCAAGCTGTCCTTCGTCCCCGCCGACGAATCCCGTGAAGCCAACGCCATGTCCGGCACGCTGCGCCAGCTCGTGAGCAACATGGTGATCGGCGTGAGCAAGGGCTTCGAGAAGAAGCTGTCCCTCATCGGCGTGGGCTACAAGGCCTCCGTTCAGGGCAACAAACTCAATCTGAACGTCGGTTACTCGCATCCGGTGGTCATGGAAATGCCCGAAGGCATCACCGTCGTGACCCCGACGCCGACCGAAGTCGTCATCAAGGGTGCTGACCGTCAGCGCGTGGGCCAGGTGGCTGCCGAAGTGCGTGCCACCCGTCCTCCCGAGCCTTACAAGGGCAAGGGCGTGCGCTACGCCGACGAGAAGGTCATCATCAAAGAGACCAAGAAGAAATAAGGAACGGCATCATGTTGAACAAGAAAGCACAACGTATTCGCCGTGCACGCCAGACCCGCATCCGCATCGCGGGTCAGGGTGTGCCCCGCCTGACCGTGAACCGCACCAACCTGCACATGTACGCAGCCGTGATCTCTGGCTGTGGCACGAAGGTGCTGGCCTCCGCTTCCACTGCCGAAGCCGACATCCGCAAGGAACTCGGCACCTCCGGCAAGGGCGGCAACGTCGCTGCAGCAACCCTGATCGGCAAGCGCATTGCCGAGAAGGCCAAGGCTGCCGGCATCGAGAAGGTCGCCTTCGACCGCGCTGGCTTTGCCTACCACGGCCGTGTCAAGGCCCTGGCTGACGCCGCCCGCGAAGCTGGCTTGCAGTTCTAAGCAGATTGGAATCAAAAATGGCAAAAGTACAAGCTAAATCGCAAGACGACGCACGCGACGACGGCCTTCGCGAGAAGATGATCGCGGTCAACCGCGTCACCAAGGTCGTCAAGGGTGGTCGTATCCTCGGGTTCGCAGCGCTCACCGTGGTGGGCGACGGCGACGGTGGTGTCGGCATGGGCAAGGGCAAGTCCAAGGAAGTGCCCGCTGCCGTGCAGAAGGCCATGGAAGAAGCCCGCCACAACATGGTGAAGGTGTCCCTCAAGAACGGCACCATTCATCACGAAGTGATGGGGCACCATGGTGCCGCACGCGTCATGATGGCTCCCGCTCCCAAGGGTACCGGCATCATCGCCGGCGGCCCGATGCGCGCCGTCTTCGAAGTGATGGGCATCACCGACATCGTGGCCAAGAGCCACGGGTCTTCCAACCCCTACAACATGGTCCGCGCCACCTTCGACGCGCTGCGCAATGCCTCCACCCCTGCCGAGGTGGCCGCCAAGCGTGGCAAGAGCGTGGAAGACCTCTTCGCCGCCTGAGGAAGAACAGCATGTCCGACAAGCAAACCGTCAAGCTCCAGCTGGTTCGCAGCCCCATCGGCTGCAAGGAAAGCCACCGTGCCACCGTGCGTGGCCTGGGCCTGCGCAAACTCAACAGCGTCAGCGAACTGCAGGACACTCCTGCCGTGCGCGGCATGATCAACAAGATCAGCTACCTGGTCAAAATCCTCTGAGGTCTGAAGATGGAACTCAACAACATCAAGCCTGCGGAAGGTGCCAAGCACGCCAAGCGTCGCGTCGGTCGCGGCATTGGTTCGGGCCTGGGCAAGACTGCAGGTCGTGGTCACAAGGGCCAGAAGTCCCGTTCCGGTGGTTACCACAAGGTCGGCTTCGAAGGGGGCCAGATGCCGATGCAGCGCCGCATGCCCAAGCGCGGCTTCAAATCGCATCTGCTCAAGTACAACGCCGAGATCAACCTCAACGAACTCAATCAGCTCGGGCTGGATGAAGTCGATCTGGCTGCTCTTAAGCAGGCCGGCTTCATCAGCCAGATGACCAAGGTCGTCAAGGTCGTCAAGAGCGGCGAGCTGACCCGTGCGGTCAAGCTCACCGGCATCGGTGCAACCGCAGGCGCCAAGGCAGCCATCGAGGCTGCTGGCGGCAGCCTGGCCTGATTGGACTGACGGAACACAAGGGCGCACAACGTGGCAACAAGTCTGGCAAACACGGCAAGCTCACCCAAGTACGGCGACCTGCGTCGCCGTCTGGTGTTCCTGCTGATGGCTCTGGTCGTCTACCGGATCGGAGCGCACATCCCGGTGCCTGGCATCGACCCCAACCAGCTGCATCAGCTGTTCCAGGGGCAGCAGGGCGGCATCCTGAACCTGTTCAACATGTTCTCGGGCGGTGCGCTGTCGCGCTTCACGGTCTTTGCTCTGGGGATCATGCCGTACATCTCGGCATCGATCATCATGCAGCTGATGACCTACGTCGTGCCCAGCTTCGAGCAGATCAAGAAGGAAGGCCAGGCCGGTCAGCGCAAGATCACCCAGTACACCCGCTACGGAACGCTGTTCTTGGCCGTCTTCCAGTCCTTCGGCATCGCCGTGGCACTGGAGAATGCCCAGGGCCTGGTGCTCGATCCCGGAATGACCTTCCGTCTCACGACGGTGGTCAGCCTGACGGCCGGCACCCTGTTCCTGATGTGGCTGGGCGAGCAGATCACGGAGCGCGGTCTCGGCAACGGGATCTCCATCCTGATCTTCGCCGGCATCGCTGCGGGTCTGCCGCATGCCATCGCCGGTCTGCTCGAGCTCGTGCGGACCAACTCCATGAGCATCGTCGTGGCACTGTTCATCCTCGTGGTGGTGGCGCTGGTGACGTACTTCGTGGTGTTCGTCGAGCGCGGTCAGCGCAAGATCCTGATCAACTATGCGCGCCGCCAGGTGGGCAACAAGGTGTACGGAGGACAGTCGTCCTATCTGCCCCTCAAGCTCAACATGGCCGGTGTGATCCCCCCGATCTTCGCATCGTCGATCATCCTGCTGCCGGCTACGGTGGTGAACTGGTTCAGCAGCGGCGACCGCATGCGCTGGCTCAAGAACATCGCCGCTTCGCTGACTCCAGGCCAGCCGATCTACATCGCGCTCTACGCTGCAGCCATCGTGTTCTTCTGCTTCTTCTACACGGGACTCGTCTTCAACAGTCGCGAGACTGCAGACAATCTCAAGAAGAGTGGAGCCTTCGTGCCGGGCATCCGTCCGGGCGATCACACGGCACGCTACATCGACAAGATCCTGCTGCGTCTGACGCTGGTAGGGGCGGTCTACATCACCCTGGTGTGCCTGCTGCCTGAATTCCTGATTTTGAAATACAACGTGCCCTTCTACTTCGGCGGCACCTCGCTGCTGATCATCGTGGTCGTCACCATGGACTTCATGGCCCAGGTGCAGAACTACATGATGACCCAGCAGTACGACGCCCTGCTCAAGAAGGCCAATTTCAAGACCGGAGGAGGGCGCTGAGAAATGGCAAAGGACGATGTCATTCAGATGCAGGGAGAGGTCGCAGAGAATCTCCCGAATGCCACCTTCCGCGTCAAGCTTGAAAACGGGCACATGGTGCTCGGTCACATCTCCGGGAAGATGCGTATGCACTACATCCGCATCCTGCCTGGCGACAAGGTCACCGTGGAGCTGACGCCCTACGATTTATCCAAAGCGCGCATTGTGTTCCGCGCCAAGTAAGCAAGAGTTTGAGGAGAGAAACATGAAAGTCTCGGCTTCGGTAAAGAAAATTTGCCGCAACTGCAAGATCATTCGCCGCAAGGGCGTGGTGCGCGTCATCTGCACCGACCCGCGTCACAAACAGCGTCAAGGCTGATCACAGTAACAGAGGAATCCCATGGCACGTATTGCTGGTATCAACATTCCGCCGCAACAGCACGCTGAGATCGGCCTGACCGCCATTTATGGCATCGGTCGTACCCGCGCCCGCGACATCTGCGACGCCTGTGGCATCGCCTATTCCAAGAAGGTCAAGGACCTGACCGACGGCGATCTCGAAAAGATTCGCGACGCTCTCGCGCACTACACCCTCGAAGGTGACCTGCGTCGCGAGACCACGATGAACATCAAGCGCCTGATGGACATTGGCTGCTACCGCGGCTTCCGTCATCGCCGTGGCCTGCCGGTGCGCGGTCAGCGCACCCGCACCAATGCGCGTACGCGCAAGGGTCCGCGCAAGGCTGCCCAGTCCCTGAAGAAATAATCGAGAAGGCTGAAGAATCATCATGGCTAAACCGTCCAACAACGCAGCATCCCGCGTCCGCAAGAAAGTCCGCAAGAACATTGCCGACGGCATTGCCCACGTGCATGCGTCGTTCAACAACACCATCATCACCATCACCGACCGTCAGGGCAACGCACTGTCCTGGGCTTCTTCCGGTGGTCAAGGCTTCAAGGGTTCCCGCAAGTCCACTCCGTTTGCTGCTCAGGTGGCTTCCGAAGTGGCTGGCCGCGCTGCCGTCGAGCAGGGCATCAAGAACCTCGAAGTCGAGATCAAGGGTCCCGGCCCCGGTCGCGAATCCTCGGTGCGCGCACTGGCTGCACTTGGCATTAAAATCACGTCCATTTCCGACGTGACGCCCGTGCCGCACAACGGCTGCCGCCCGCAAAAGCGCCGTCGCATCTGATTTTTTTACCAAGCCCACTGCCGCCAACGCTATTCAGGGTTGGCGGCTCCTGCTTTTTCTGAAAGCAGCAGTCATTCACAAGGAAAAACACCGTGGCACGTTATCTTGGCCCCAAAGCAAAACTCGCACGCCGTGAAGGCACCGACCTGTTCCTGAAGAGCGCACGCCGCTCCATCAGCGACAAGAGCAAATTTGAAGTCAAACCCGGTCAGCATGGCCGCATCTCCGGCCAGCGTACGTCCGACTTCGGTCTGCAGCTGCGCGAGAAGCAGAAGGTCAAGCGCATGTACGGCGTTCTGGAGCGTCAGTTCCGCCGCTATTTTGCCGAGGCCGAGCGTCGCCGTGGCAACACCGGTGCCAACCTGCTGTTCCTGCTCGAATCGCGTCTGGACAACGTGGTCTTCCGCATGGGTTTCGGTTCCACCCGTGCCGAAGCGCGCCAGCTGGTTTCCCACAAGGCCATCCTGGTCAACGGTCAGCAGGTCAACATCCCTTCCTACCAGGTCAAGCCTGGTGACGTGATCGCCGTGCGCGAGAAGTCCGCCAAGCAAAACCGCGTGGTCGAGGCCCTGCAGCTGGCCGGTCAAGTCGGTTTCCCGGGCTGGGTGGAAGTGAATGCCGAGAAGGCAGAAGGCGTGTTCAAGAAGACGCCGGATCGTGACGAGTTCGCAGCAGATGTGAACGAATCGCTGATCGTCGAATTGTATTCTCGTTAATTCCAGGAAATACGGCGTCAGCCGTATTTCCGCGTTTGGGCTTCGGCGCTCCCAGAGCTGGCAGACGCATCATATTGTTTCGGTTCCTGACGCCATTTGCATGCGTCAGGGGCTTCACCAGCCTTACCGGTGTAACGAGCCGGGGGTATTGAGAGGAAGTCGGAATGCAAACCAATCTGTTGAAACCCAAGAACATCCATGTGGAGCAGCTGGGCGGCAATCGCGCCAAGGTGACGCTGGAGCCTTTCGAGCGTGGCTATGGCCATACGCTGGGCAATGCCCTGCGTCGCGTGTTGCTGTCTTCCATGATCGGCTATGCCGTCACCGAGGTGACCATCGCCGGAGTTCTGCACGAGTATGCCTCCATTGACGGCGTGCAGGAAGATGTGGTCAACATCCTGCTCAACCTCAAGGGCGTCGTGTTCAAGCTGCACAACCGCGATGAGGTGACTCTGAGCCTGCGCAAGGATACCGAGGGTGTCGTGACTGCTGCGGACATCCAGATTCCGCACGATGTCGAGATCATCAATCCCGAGCATGTCATCTGCACCCTGTCGCAGGGCGGCAAGATCGACATGCAGCTCAAGATCGAGAAGGGTCGTGGCTATGTGCCCGGCAACATGCGCCGCTATGGCGACGAGGCGTTCAAGTTCATCGGCCGCATTGTGCTCGATGCTTCTTTCTCCCCCGTGCGTCGTGTGAGCTATGCCGTCGAGAGCGCCCGTGTCGAGCAGCGTACCGATCTGGACAAGCTGGTCATCGACATCGAGACCAACGGCGCCATTTCGGCCGAGGATGCCGTGCGTTCTTCCGCCAAGATCCTGGTGGAACAGCTCGCCGTGTTTGCGCAGCTCGAAGGCGGTGCACTCGATGCATTCGACCAGCCCGCCTCCCGCAGTGCGGCACAGTTCGATCCGGTTCTGTTGCGCCCTGTCGACGAACTCGAACTCACGGTGCGTTCTGCCAACTGCCTCAAGGCCGAAAACATCTACTATATCGGCGATCTCATCCAGCGTACCGAGAACGAACTGCTCAAGACGCCGAATCTCGGCCGCAAGTCGCTCAACGAGATCAAGGAAGTGCTGGCCTCGCGTGGTCTCACGCTGGGCATGAAGCTCGAGAACTGGCCTCCTGCCGGCCTTGAGAAGCGCTGATCGTTTTTTAACCGGGCCTATGGCCCATAGCGTGCTCCCGGCAGTACCTGATACGGCTGCCGGTTTTTGATAAAGAAAGGAACAGCACCATGCGTCACGGACTCAAGCTCCGCAAACTCAACCGTACCTCCAGCCACCGTCAGGCGATGCTGCGCAACATGATGAATTCCCTCATCGCGCACGAAGCCATCAAGACGACGCTGCCCAAGGCCAAGGAACTGCGCAAGGTGATCGAGCCCATGATCACCCTTGCCAAGACCAACACCGTGGCCAACAAGCGCCTGGCCTTCGATCGCCTGCGCGACCGCGACAGCGTGGTCAAGCTCTTCGGCGAGCTCGGCCCCCGCTTTGCCACCCGTCCGGGCGGCTACACCCGCATCCTGAAGATGGGCTTCCGCGTGGGCGACAATGCCCCGATGGCCTACATCGAGCTGGTGGATCGTGCCGAAGTCGAAGAAAAAGCTGAAGAAGCTGCTGACAAGGCCGAGTAAACGGTGCTATAATTTCATTTCTGACGCGCGATGGAGCAGTCTGGTAGCTCGTTGGGCTCATAACCCAAAGGTCGGAGGTTCAAATCCTTCTCGCGCAACCAATTCAAACCCACCTGATTTTTCAGGTGGGTTTTTTTATGGTGCGCCCAGCATGGGCGCATACCTGCGGGTGCAAGTCCCGCTGCGAGCTGGTCACAGTGCGCAAAGTGAAGCGCAACTGCATGGGGCGACCGAGTGCGGAAAGGAATCGGGGCGCGTAAATCGTGGGCCGATGAACAGGAGCCGCAGAGAAAGCGCTGCCCGAGCAGGGTAAGTGGGCATGAAACCACGAAGCGCCTGTGACCAAGACGAGGCGGCATGGATGCGGCAGCAGGTGCAGTGACGGTGTGCACTCCGTCGGGTTTCGCCTCGGCAGATGGGTGCTCGATGCGGTCAAGAGTGCAGTGGCCGACCAGTGCCTTCAGGAGCCAGTCTTTGGGCTGCGTGCTGTGGATGGCCCAGGACAAAGAAATCCCATGTTCACGGTTCGAATCCGGTAACTCACGTGCACGCCCGGGTGGCGTGCCACGAGCGCAGTGGTGCAGAAACCATGCCTCTGTGTGCAGGGCTGGACGGCGTAACTTGGGGACGCAACAAACGCCACGGAGCGGGCGATGGCTGGATGCATGGCTGCGTCACCGTCTGCGGGGAATCCGGCGCAGGGACTGAGCCTGCTCCAGGCAGCTGACGTCAAGGCGAGCCGTGGGAAAGGAGGGGCCTGCGGGTGGCTGCAGCCTTCATTCAGTGCCGCAACGATGCCATGAGATAGTGGGCTCCGGCATGAGGGTTGTAGTAATACGGGGGGATTGCGACAAAGCCCAGTTCGTCGTACAGGGTGCGGGCGGCTTCCATGTCGTCGAGCGTGTCGAGCAGCACATGCTGGTAACCCAGCAGGCGGGCGGCATCGAGCGTGGCTTCCGTGAGGGCTCTGCCCAGGCCAAAGCGGCGGAACTGGGGGCGCACGTAGAGCCGCTTCATTTCGGCGGCATCGTCGTAGTCGGTGTCGGGCAGGGCGCGCAGAGCGCAGCAGCCAGCTATGGCGTCATCGATGGTGGCCAGAAGCAGGGCCCCCCGGACGGGGTCGGCATAGTCGCCCGGGAGGGAAGCCAGCTCCTGCTCGAATTGCTGGAACTCCAGGTCGATGGGCAGGCTGGCGGCGTACTCGACGAACAGCTGCCGTGCCTCGGTGAGCAGGGTGGGTGTGTCGGCGCGGAGAATGTGCACCTGGGGAGGGGGCGGGGCAGAATCCGGCATGGCAGAGGAAAGCAGAGAGCGGAGGAGTGCGGATCAGAATCCGTTGCCGCCTGCGGGAGGAATGGGGGCGCCGAGCCCGTGGATCCACCACAGGAGTCCTGCGCAGGCTGCAGCGATCACCAGGGCCAGCAGCCAGCGTGCCGGGCCATCCTGGCTCGCCGGAGTGGAGGGCGGGAGGGACTTGTTTCCGGTCAGCATGGCGGAGACCAGGGGGCGATGTCGCACGAGGCTATACCAGACGATGGCGGCAAGATGCAGCAGGATCAGCGCAAGAATGACATATTTGCCCAGCTTGTGCCAGCCGGTGAGGCGATCGACGAGGCCATCGGAGAGCAGGTGCGACAGGGGGCCGGCAAATGCGATGTCATCGTTGGAGAACAGACCCAGAATGCCCTGAGCCAGCAGGGCCAGCAGCAGGGCAAAGGTCGAGAGGGCGCCTGCAGGGCTGTGGCCGACTTCATCGAGCGGAGTCTTGTGGCCTCGCAGATAGCGCAGCAGATGGGCGGGGCTGTAGAGGAAGCTGGAAAAGCGCGACCACCGCCCGCCGACCAGTCCCCAGCAGAGCCGGAACAGCAGCAGGGCCAAGGCGGCTTCTCCCAGGCGCATATGCCATTCCATCCAGTCTCCTGCGGTCATGCCCGTGACCAGCAGGGCGCACACCACAGCGGCGAGCGTCCAGTGGAACAGGCGGGTGGGAAGATCCCAGATGCGGATCGACGTGGGAGAGGGGGAGGCCATGGCAACACCAGCAGCGGAACACGAAAAGTGTCCCTAGTGTACCCACTTGTCTCCTGACAAGGCCGGAGGGCGCCCCAGGCGGAACGGAAGCTGGCGGGAGGGGGCGACGCTCAGCCGGGCATGGTGTCGACGAAGCTCGGACGCTGTTCGAGCTTGGTCAGCAGCTGGGTCAGGGTGGGATGCCGGCTGCGCCAGTCCAGATCTGGGAAGCGGAAGCTCAGCCAGCCCAGTGCACAGCCGACGGCGATGTCGGCCAGGGTGGGGTGCACGCCGCCGATGCAGTAGGGCTTGTCGGCGAGGAGACGGGCCATTTCGGCCAGACCGGCATCCACCTTGTGCATCTGGCGCTCGATCCAGGGCTGACAGCGCTGCAGGGTGCTGCGGCCTTCCCATGTGGCTTCGAGACGGGCGGCGACGGCCGCATCCAGGACGCCATCGGCCAGGGCTTCCCAGACCTTGACTTCGAGCCGGTCGCGCGCCACGGACGGGATGAGCTTGCCTACGGGGCTCAGGGTGTCGAGGTATTCGACGATGACGCGCGAGTCGTAGACCATGTCACCGGCCTTGAGTTCGAGCACGGGGATCTTGCCCAGCGGATTGAGCGAGGTGATCTGGGTATCCGCCGCCCAGACGTTTTCGGGTACGAACTGGTATTCCAGCTTCTTTTCGGCCAGGACGGCGCGTACCTTGCGGACATAGGGACTGGTGGTGGAACCGTAGAGCTTCATGCGAAAACGAACCGGAGAGCTGCCTGATGAGGAGTAAACGATTGTATCGGGGTCGGCTGAAAGGGGGCAGGAAGAAGTGTAAATGCCGGGAAGGCACGCAGGAATGCAGCCCGCCGGGTCGGAATCGGGAGTTGCCGGGGGATGCGCTGCCTGTCTGCGAAGGAGGCCAGGTGCGATGCGGCGTGCATGCAACGGTAAGGTTCGGCCATTCGGGGGAGGTCGACAGGACATGTGGCACAAAACAAAGACAAAACAAAGCGTGAGCGAATGCAACAAATTACAATCAGCGAATGACTTCTACACCTCTCGAACTTACCCCACTCACCGCCATTTCTCCGCTGGATGGGCGGTATGCGGCCAAGTTGCGCCCTCTGCGCGCCAGCATGAGCGAATACGGCTACATGCGCTGCCGCGTGCAGGTCGAAGTGGCTTGGTTCATGGCCCTCAGCGATGCGGGCATGGAGCAGTTCAAGCCCCTGACGCCCGGGGCACGCAAGTATCTGCTGGAGCTGGTCAAGAATTTCTCCCTGGAGGATGCCAAGGCCATCAAGGACATCGAGAAGACCACCAACCATGACGTGAAGGCGGTCGAGTACTGGATCAAGAGCAAGTTCGACGGCCGTTCCGAGCTGCAGAACGCCTCCGAGTTTGTCCACTTTGCCTGCACGAGCGAGGACATCAACAACACCAGCCACGCCCTGCAGCTCAAGATGTGCCGCGAGCAGGTGCTCTTGCCCGGCATCGATGCGATCTGCACGACGCTGCGCGGCATGGCCCAGCAGTTTGCGGCCGTGTCCATGCTGAGCCGCACGCATGGCCAGACGGCCAGCCCGACCACGGTGGGCAAGGAACTGGCGAACGTGCTGGTGCGACTGGAGAAGGCGCGTGCCCGCATTGCAGGCGTGGCCCTGCTGGGCAAGATGAACGGTGCCGTGGGCAACTACAACGCCCACCTGAGCGCTGCGCCCGAGATCGACTGGGAATCCTTCAGCAAGGCAGTGGTGGAAACCGCCGAGCCGCTGGGTCTGGGGCTTACGTTCCAGCCCTACAGCATCCAGATCGAGCCGCACGACTACATGGCCGAGCTGTTCGATGCCGTGGCGCGGGCCAATACGATCCTGGTCGACTTCTCCCGCGATGTGTGGGGCTACATCAGCCTGGGGTATTTCAAGCAGCGGCTCAAGGAAGGGGAAATCGGCTCCTCGACCATGCCGCACAAGGTCAACCCCATCGATTTCGAGAATGCCGAGGGGAACTTCGGTCTGGCCAATGCCCTGCTGCGGCACTTGAGCGAAAAGCTGCCCGTGAGCCGCTGGCAGCGTGACCTGACGGATTCGACCGTGCTGCGCAACATGGGCGTGGCACTGGGCTATGCGATTCTGGGCCAGCAGTCGCTGCTGACGGGCATGGGCAAGCTGCAGATCAACGAAGAGCGCATTGCCGAAGATCTCGACCACGCCTGGGAAGTGCTGGCCGAGCCGATCCAGACCGTGATGCGCCGCTACGGTGTGCAGGGGGCCTACGAAAAGCTCAAGGCCGTGACGCGCGGCAAGACGGTGCATCCTGAGGATCTGCATGCCCTGATTCGTGGGCTGGAGATTCCCGAGTCCGAGAAGGAGCGCCTGCTGGAGATGACGCCGGCCACCTATGTCGGCAAGGCGGCAGAACTGGCACGTCGCGCCTGATCGACCGGGCGACGGACCCTGCAGAAAACCCCGGCACCGTGAGGTGGCCGGGGTTTTCTGTTGGTGGGCGTCTCTGCATGCGGTGCGGAACGCGCCGGTGACGGTGATGGCGCGCTCCGTGTGGCAGGAGTATCTCCTGCCTCCTGCTTATTCCTGCAGGGTGAGGAGCACGTCGAGGGCGCGGCGCACGGCGTGGAGCATGCCGTCCTGGGGGGGCTCGATCTGTTCGGCCAGGGTGTCGACGGCGGCGGCTCCGTGGGACTTGAGGTGGGCGATGGCGGCAGCGGCATCGCGCGGGTTGGCGTAGCCCTTGCTCTGCAGCAGGACGTCTCCGCGGGCGTTGGTCATCTTGAAGTAGAAGAGGCCGTCCTTTTCGCGGTACTGCTTGAAGACCGGGGGGGCCTCGGGGGCAGCAGACGGATCGGCCACCGGGACCGGGGCGGACTGGTGCAGTGCGGAGAGGCTGCGCAGGCCGGCTGCGGCGCGCAGCTCGCGCAGATAGGGAGCCGATTCCTCGCGGGCGCGGGTGGCGCCGGCCTGCAGGATGTCCTCGACCTGGGCCGGATGGGCCAGCAGGTCGGCGTAGCGTGCGCGCATGGGGGCGATTTCGCGGTCGATGCGCTCGAAGAGGGCGTGCTTGGCCTCGCCCCAGGCGATGCCCTGGGCATAGGCGTCGGCGAAGGCGGCGGTTTCTTCGGGGGTGGCAAAGGCGCGGTAGATCTGGAACAGGGCAGAGCCTTCGGTGTCCTTGGGTTCACCCGGAGCACGCGAGTCGGTCACGATGGAGAGGATGCGTCGGCGCAGCTCTTCCTGGGGCACGAACAGCGGGATGGTGTTGTCGTAGCTCTTGCTCATCTTGCGACCATCGAGGCCGGGGAGCACGGAGACCTGTTCGTCGACCTGGGCCTCGGGCAGAACGAGAAGGTCCTTGCCGTAGAGGTGGTTGAAGCTGGCTGCGATGTCGCGCGCCATTTCGAGATGCTGGATCTGGTCGCGGCCGACCGGGACCTTCTGGGCCTTGAACATGAGGATGTCGGCGGCCATGAGCACGGGGTACATGAACAGGCCGGCGGTGACGCCGTCATCGGCATCCTGACCGGCTTCGGTGTTGCGGTCGACGGCGGCCTTGTAGGCGTGGGCGCGGTTGAGCAGCCCCTTGCCGGTGACGCAGGTGAGCAGCCAGTTGAGCTCGGGGATTTCGTGGATGTCGCTCTGGCGGTAGAAGGTGACGCGTTCGGGATCCAGGCCCGAGGCGAGCCAGGTGGCTGCGATTTCGAGGGTGGAGCGCTGCACGCGCACCGGATCGCTGCATTTGATGAGGGCGTGGTAGTCGGCCAGGAAATAGTAGCTGCGCACATCGGAGCGCAGGCTGGCCTGCACGGCCGGGCGGATGGCACCGACGTAGTTGCCCAGGTGGGGGGTGCCGGTGGTGTTGATGCCGGTGAGATAGCGGATCATGGAGTGCGGGAGATACGGAAGGTGGGGTCGACAGGGTCGACAAGCCCCGATTATCTCCCGCCCGCTCCGCTTGCGCAGGCCTGCGGGTGAGGGGCCTACTTGAGCCGCGTGATGAGGCTGGATGTGTCCCAGCGGTTTCCGCCGGCGGCCTGTACGTCGGCATAGAACTGGTCGACCAGGGCGGTGACGGGCAGGCGGGCGGCATTGTGGCGTGCCTCGTCGAGCACGAGGCCGAGGTCCTTGCGCATCCAGTCCACGGCAAAGCCGAAGTCGAAGCGGCCCTCGACCATGGTCTGGCCACGGTTGTCGAGCTGCCAGCTCTGGGCGGCTCCCTGTCCGATGGCCGAGAGCACGAGGGCCATGTCGAGGCCGGCCTTCTGGCCGAAGGCGATGGCCTCGGCCAGGCCCTGCACCAGTCCGGCGATGCAGATCTGGTTGACCATCTTGGCGAGCTGGCCGGTGCCGGTGCCGCCCATGAGGGTGCAGGCCCTGGCATAGGCGCCGAGCACGGGCACGACCTGATCGAAGGTGGCCTGCTCCGCGCCGCACAGCACGGTGAGCTGGCCGTTTTCGGCTCCGGCCTGTCCCCCGGAGACGGGGGCATCCATGAAGTGGAGCCGCTCTTCGCGTGCAGCCGCGTCGAGCTCGCGGGCGACGCGGGCCGAGGCGGTGGTGTGGTCGACGAACACGGCGCCGGCGTCCATGCCGGCAAAGGCGCCGTCAGGGCCGAGCACCACGCTGCGCAGGTCGTCGTCGTTGCCCACACAGCAGCAGACGATGCGGGCGCCGCTGGCCGCCTCGCGCGGGGTGGGGGCGTGCCGGCCGCCGAATTCCGCGCTCCATGCCTGGGCCTTGGCTGCGGTGCGGTTGTAGACCGTGACGCGGTGACCGGCGCGGGCAAGGTGGCCCGCCATGGGGTAGCCCATGACGCCCAGCCCGATGAATGCAACGTCGGTGGGAGGAACGGGAGTGTAGTCGCGGGCGGCAATGCGGGACATGATGGCGGAACCTCGGACAGGGAAAAGACTGCAGAAAAGGGGAGTGGCTGCAGCCATGGTAACGAAAAACCCCGGCCATGGCCGGGGTGAGCGAGGGGATGTGCCGAAGGGCGGGTCAGCCGAGGGCTGCGTACATGGCCGTGGCGTTGTTGAGCACGGTGAGGATGTTTTCGCTCGTGCTGAACACTTCCTGGTAGTGACGGGGGTTGGGGCCGTCCTTCATGCTGTCGATGGCGGCGTTGAAGAACAGCCACTGCGTGGCGGCCATCTGCAGCTCGCGCTTGATGCGCGGGGTGGCCTGCGGGGCGTTGCGCAGGGTGTCGAAGGCCTTGAGGTACTCGTTGCGGGCCACGCTGATCTCGTTCTGGGCCTGGGCGGCACCGATCTTGGCCATGGAGGCGTAATACAGCATGGCCATGCGCTGGGACAGCATCCGCTCGCGGCCGGAGATGTTCACCAGGCGGCCGATGGGCGAGGTGGACGTGCCTTCGAGCAGCTGGGTGGCGCGCTGGGCGGCAGCCAGGACGGGAGCCGACAGGGAGACGACCTTGGCGCCTCCATTGATGGAAGGCGCTGCGCTGGTGAGTGCAGCCCGGTAGGGAACCCATGCCGCAGCCATCTGCTGCACGGCCTGGGCAAAGGCCGGGGTAGCGGCCGTGGTGCGCAGCTCGGCCAGACTCTGGTCGAACAGCTGCACCGACTGTGTCAGGACCGCACGGGGTTTGGCGGCGGGCACGCCCAGCGCCAGGGCCAGATAGGCCTTGGCACAGCGCTGCGTCAGCATCCGCTGGCGGCCGGATTTGTTGATGGCGTCACTGAGGGCGCTGGCGGTGGACCAGCCGGGCACGCTGAAGGCAGTCAGCGCAAGGCCCAGGGTGAATGTGCGTCGTTGAAAAGTCATGGTTGTGGTGGCTCCCTGTCGGATACCGGCTCCCCCATGGCCTGGAACATGACCTTCCATCAGGGCCGGAAAACGGAAAGAAATAATAGCATTGGCGCATATTCAGAATATGTAATTTGCATTTTTGCCAAATGCCTGCGCGCGGAGTGCCGAGGATTTTCCGATTTTCCGTTTTCAGCCTGCCAAGCGGTGCCAGGGATCAGGCCCCGAGTGCCTGCCGGAGCGCCTCCAGCGTGCGCTGGTGGGCCAGGGTGGCGGCGGCGGCATCGTAGTGGTCGCCGCGCGGGCGGGCGAAGGCGTGGTGCATGCCGGGATAGTCGTAGAGGGTGACCTGGGGATTGCCTGCGGTGGCGGCGTGCAGGGTCTGCTGTTCGGCGGGGGTGCTGAATTCGTCCTGTGCGGCCAGATGCAGCACGAGGCGGCCGTGCATCTGCGGCAGCTCGTCGAGCGCGCTGGAGATGCCGACGCCGTAGTACCCGACGGAGACGGCGGCATCGGTGCGGCAGGCAGCGAGATAGGCCATCTTGCCGCCGAGGCAGTAGCCCACCACGCCGACCTGCGGGTGGCCGGCGCATTCCGGCAGGGCGCGAACCTGCTGCAGGGTGGCGGCGATGTCCTGGGCCCCGACGTCCTGGTCGAAGTTCTGCATGAAGGCCATGGCGCGTTCCCAGTCCTCGGGGGTGTAGCCGAGCTCGACATCGGGTTCGAGGCGCCAGAAAAGGTCGGGCACCACGGCCACGTATCCGTCGCGGGCGAACTGGTCGGCTAGGGCGCGCATGGCGGCGTTCACGCCGAAGATTTCCTGGCAGAGGACCACGGCGGGACCCCGTCCGCTGGGCGGGGTGGCGAGGTAGCCATGGAAGGTGCCGGTGCCATCGGGGGACTGGATGTCGATGATGCGTGTCATGAAAGGCTCCTGGAAAAGGGAAGTGCAGAGAGCGCGGCGGGCGGAGAGGGCGCCGGCGGGTCAACTCAGGACACTATAGAGAGTTTTGACGGCCATACGCAAATGTTGGCGGCCTGAAGCGGGCAGAACCTTGAGCCAGCGCAGACGGCGGCCAGCGATGGGGCTGGCAGAAAATGATGACAGCGCATGACCGGCACGGTGCGCGCAGGGGTGGGGAACTTTATGATGGCGGCGGGTTCCAACCCCGCGCGTGGCGGGTGTCGATGGATGCCCGGATGGCGCTCCGGGGCCGCACTTCGTGCGGAAGGGGCGCGAGCTGCGATTTTTCAGAAAGCGTTTCATGGCCGAGACTGTCGCCGCAAGGCGTTTTTCCCGCTTCTCGAGGGCTGCCGTGGTGGCAGCGCTGTCCCTGGCAGCCGGCGGGGGCTGGTGGTGGATGCACCGGGCTGCTGCCTCGGGAGCCGAAGGAGCGGCGTCGGCCGCGTCCGGGGGCAAGGGGGGCGGCCGCAGTGGGGCCGTGGCGGTGGGCGTGGCGCCCGTGGTGCGTGGCGATGCGCCCCAGCAGCTCTCGGCGCTGGGCACGGTGACGGCCAGCAACAGTGCGGTGGTGCGTGCGCAGATCACGGGGCCGTTGCAGCAGGTGCTGTTCCACGAGGGGGACTGGGTGCGCAAGGGGCAGGTGCTGGCGGTGATCGATCCGAGGCCGCAGCAGGCTGCGCTCATGCAGGCCGAGGGGCAGCTGCAGCGCGACCAGGCCCTGCTGGCCAATGCGCGCAATGATCTGCGGCGCTACCGCGAGCTGCAGGCGCTCAATGCGATTGCCACGCAGCAGGTGGATACGCAGGCGTCGCTGGTGCGGCAGTACGAGGGCACGGTGCGACTCGATCAGGGAGCGGTGGCGACGGCGCGCGTGAACCTGTCGTACACGCGCGTGGTGGCACCGGCGACCGGCCGGGCCGGGCTGCGGCAGGTGGATCCGGGCAACATGGTGACGCCGTCGGACACGAACGGGCTGGTGACGCTCACGCAGACGCAGCCCATTCATGTGCTGTTTGCCCTGCCGGAGGCGGACGTGGAGCGGCTGCAGCAGGCGCGGGGGGCCCATCCGGGTCTCCGAGCGGAGGCATGGAGCCGCGACAACACCCAGCGGCTGGCCGAGGGCACGCTGCTGGCGGTGGACAACCAGATCAACACCAGCACGGGGACGCTGAGTCTCAAGGCGCGGTTCGACAATGTGGGCAACCAGCTGTTTCCCAACCAGTTCGTCAATGTGCGGCTCGATCTGGGCGCGATTCCACAGGCGGTGATGGTGCCGACGGCGGCGATCCAGATGGGCAAGGTGGGGAGCTATGTGTACCGGGTCAATGCCGATGGCACGGTGAGTGTCCAGGCGGTGACGATCGGGCCGGTGTCGGGCACGAATACGGTGATCGCCCAGGGGCTGCAGCCGGGACAGCTGGTGGTGGTTGATGGGCATGACAAGCTGCGCGACGGGGCCCGCATCCAGCGGGTGGACCGTTCGGCGCAGCGGGCGGCGGCGTTCTCGGGGGCTGGACGTGCCGGGTATGGCGGCGGCCATCGCGGGAGCGCAGCTTCGGCGCCGGGGGGCGGAGCCTCGGCTTCAGGGGCGGCGGCTGCCGGAACCGCGCCGGGGGCCTCGGCTGCCCGCCGGGCTGCGAGCCACTGACCGGGGCCGTGCCGGCGTGTGGCTCCTTTCTCCCTTTTTCTGCAGCTGCATGTTCAGACTGCTTCTGACTGACCCGCGCGAGGCTGCGGCATGAATCCTTCCCGCCATTTCATTCTCCGGCCGGTGGCCACGACGCTGCTGATGCTGGCCATTGTGCTCAGCGGGCTGGTGGCCTGGCGCCTGCTGCCGATTTCGGCCCTGCCGGAGGTGGACTATCCCACCATCCAGGTGGTGACGCTGTATCCGGGGGCGAGCCCCGATGTGATGGGGTCGTCGGTCACGGCGCCGCTGGAGCGGCAGTTCGGGCAGATGCCGGGGCTCACGCAGATGACGTCGAGCAGCTCGGGGGGCTCGTCGGTGATCACGCTGCAGTTCGGGCTCGATCTCTCGCTCGATGTGGCCGAGCAGGAGGTGCAGGCGGCGATCAATGCGGCCAATACCCTGCTGCCGAGCGATCTGCCGAATCCGCCGATCTACAACAAGGTCAATCCGGCCGATACGCCCATCATCAGCATTGCGGTGACCTCCTCCACGCTGCCGCTCACGCAGCTGCAGGATCTGGCCGATACGCGGCTGGCGCAGAAGCTCTCGCAGGTGTCGGGGGTGGGGCTGGTGAGCATTGCGGGCGGGCAGCGGCCGGCGGTGCGGGTGCAGGCCAGTCCGCAGGCGCTGGCGGCGCGCGGGCTCACGCTGGCCGATGTGCGCACGGCGGTGGCGGCGGCCAATGTGAATGCGCCCAAGGGGAGTTTTGACGGGGCGTTCCAGGCGTCGACCATCGACGCCAACGACCAGCTCCGTTCGGCTGCCGACTACCGGGGGCTGATTGTGGGGAGTGCGTCCACCACGTCCACCGCCACGACGGGCGGCAGCAGCACCGCCGGCACCACCACCAGCAGCACGGCGACACAGGCGGTGGGGGCCACGGCCGGGTCGGGCGGGAGCGTGACGCGGCTCTCCGATGTGGCGCGGGTGATCGACGGGGCCGAGAACGTGCGGCTCGGGGCCTGGGCAGGGCAGCAGCCGGCCATCATTCTCAACGTGCAGCGGCAGCCCGGGGCGAACGTGATCGAGGTGACGGACCGCATCAAGGCGCTGCTGCCGCAGCTGCAGGCCACGCTGCCGGGGGCGGTGCAGGTGCGCGTGCTCAGCGACCGCACCCAGACCATCCGCGCTTCGGTGGAGGACACCGAGTTCGAGCTGCTGCTGTCGATCGTGCTGGTGGTGGGGGTGATCTTCGTGTTCCTGCGCAGTGTGGCGGCGACGGTGATTCCGGCGGTGGCGGTGCCGCTGTCGCTGGTGGGCACGCTGGGGGTGATGTATCTGGCGGGCTTCTCGATCAACAACCTCACGCTCATGGCGCTCACCATTGCCACGGGGTTCGTGGTCGATGACGCGATCGTGATGATCGAGAACATTGCACGCTACATCGAGGCGGGAGAGACGCCGCTGCAGGCCGCGCTCAAGGGGGCGGGGCAGATCGGTTTCACGATCATCTCGCTCACGGTGTCGCTCATTGCGGTGCTGATTCCGCTGCTGTTCATGGGCGATGTGGTGGGGCGGCTGTTCCGCGAGTTTGCCATCACGCTGTCGGTGACGATTCTGGTGTCGGCGGTGGTGTCGCTCACGCTCACGCCGATGATGTGCGCGCGCCTGCTGCGGCATGTGCCGGCCGAGCGGCAGAGCCGCTTCTACCATGCGGCCGGGAACCTGTTCGACCGGCTGGCTGCCGGCTACGGGCGGCTGCTGGAAGTGGTGCTGCGCCATCAGCCGCTCACGCTGCTGGTGGCGGTGGGCACCATGGTGCTCACGGTGGTGCTGTATGCGGTGGTGCCCAAGGGGTTCTTTCCGCTGCAGGACACGGGCGTGCTGCAGGGGGTGACGGAGGCGCCGGGAGCGGTGTCCTACGGGGCCATGGCCACGCTGCAGGAGCGGCTCGCCGGCCGGGTGATGGAAGATCCGGCCGTGCAGGGGGTGACGTCCTTTGTGGGGGTGGACGGCACCAACGCCACGCTCAATGCGGGGCGGCTGCAGATCATGCTCAGGCCCAAGGGCGAGCGCGACGACATCCGTACCGTCATGGCGCGGCTGCAGCGCATGGCGGCCGACATGCCGGACGCGCCCGCGCTGTACCTGCAGCCGGTGCAGGATCTGACCATCGACACCTCGGTGGGGCGCACGCAGTACCAGTTCACGCTGCAGAGTCCCCAGGCGGCCGAGCTGTCGCAGTGGGTGCCGCAGCTGGTGGCGCGCCTGCGCCGGCTGCCGGAGCTGGCCGATGTGACGAGCGACATGGCCGACGATGGGCAGCAGGCCTATGTGCGGATCAACCGCGATGCGGCTTCGCGGCTCGGCATCACCACGGCGGCCATCGACAATGCGCTCTACGACGCCTTTGGCCAGCGGCTGATCTCGACCATCTTCACACAGACCAACCAGTACCGCGTGGTGCTGGAGGCCGACCCGGCGCTGCACGGGGGGCTGCCCTCGCTCAAGGGCATCTATGTGGCCAGCGGCAGCGGCACGCCGGTGACGCTCGATGCGGTGGCGACGATCGAGCCGCGCCGCGCACCGCTGGCGCTGCACCATCTGGGGCAGTTTCCGGTGGCGACCGTGTCCTTCAACCTGGCGCACGGGGCCTCGCTGGGCGGGGCGGTGCGCGCCATTGAATCGGCCGAGTCGGCCATCGGCATGCCGGTGGGCATCGACACGCGGTTCCAGGGGGCGGCCATGGCCTTCCAGGCCTCGCTCACGAGCACGCTGTGGCTGATTCTGGCGGCGGTGGTGACGGTGTACATCGTGCTCGGGGTGCTGTACGAGAGCTATGTGCACCCGATCACGATTCTCTCGACGCTGCCGTCGGCGGGCATCGGGGCGCTGCTGGCGCTGCTCATGGCGGGCGATGACCTGAGCGTGATTGCCATCATCGGCATCATTCTGCTCATCGGCATCGTCAAGAAGAACGCGATCATGATGGTGGACTTTGCTCTGGAGGCCGAGCGCGAGCAGGGCCTTGCGCCCGAGGCGGCCATCACCCAGGCCTGCCTGCTGCGGCTGCGCCCGATTCTGATGACCACGCTGGCGGCGCTGCTCGGGGCGCTGCCGCTGCTGCTGGGCTCGGGCATGGGCAGCGAGCTGCGCAACCCGCTGGGCGTGACCATGGTGGGGGGACTGCTGATGAGCCAGCTGCTCACGCTCTTTACCACGCCCGTGATCTACCTGTGGTTCGACCGGCTCGGTGCGCGGCTGCGCCGCAGGGCGGCGGCAGGAGGGGTGACTGGGGCTGGTGTCGGTGCGGACGCAGCGGCTGCGGGTGCGTCTTCCGGCACGGCGCCGGGCGGAGCGGCCGGGCGGGGAGAGGGCTGATGCTGTCCGAGACTTTCATCCGCCGGCCGGTGGCGACCGTGCTGCTCACGCTGGCGGTGGTGCTGGCGGGGGTGGTGGCGTTCCGGCTGTTGCCGGTGGCGCCGCTGCCGCAGGTGGATTTCCCCACCATCCAGGTGCGGGCGAGCCTGCCGGGGGCGAGCCCCGAGACCATGGCGGCCACGGTGGCCACGCCGCTGGAGCGGGCGCTGGGGCGCATTGCCGGGGTGAGCGAGATCACCTCCACCAGCACGCTGGGCAGCTCCAGCGTCACGCTGCAGTTCGACCTGAGCCGCGACATCAACGGCGCGGCGCGCGATGTGCAGGCGGCCATCAACGCGGCGCGGGGCCTGCTGCCCACGGGCATGCCGGGCAACCCGACCTACCGCAAGGCCAATCCGGCCGATGCGCCGATCATGATCATCGGGCTCACGTCGCGGTCGCTCACGCCGGGGCAGATGTACGACGCGGCCGACACCATCATCGGGCAGAAGCTGCTGCAGATCGAGGGCATCGGCGATGTGACCGTGGGCGGGGGGGCTCAGCCGGCGGTGCGGGTCGAGACCAACCCGCTGCAGCTTTCGCGCTACGGCATCAGCCTGGAGTCGGTGCGCACGACCATTGCGGGCACCAACGCGAACCGGCCCAAGGGCGTGGTGCAGGGGGGCGACCGCCTGTGGCAGGTGCAGGCCAACGACCAGGCCACGCATGCGGCCGACTATCTGCCACTCATCGTGGGCTACAGCAAGGGCGGGGCCGTGCGGCTCTCCGACGTGGCGGCGGTGCGCGACGGGGTGGTGGATCTGCGCAACGCGGGGCTGGTCAACGGCGAGCCGGGCGTGATGCTGATCCTGTTCCGGCAGCCGGGGGCCAACATCATCGCGACCATCGAACGGGTCAAGGCCGCGCTGCCACGGCTGCAGGCCGAGATTCCGGCCGCGATCCACATGCAGGTGGTCATGGACCGCAGTCCCACCATCCGGGCCGCGCTCAGCGACGTGGAGCGTTCGCTCCTGATCTCGGTGGGGTTGGTGATTCTGGTGGTCTACCTGTTCCTGCGCAACGGGCGGGCTACGGCCATTCCGGCGATTGCGGTGCCGGTGTCGCTCATCGGCACCTTTGCCGTGATGTATCTGGCCGGCTTCTCGCTCAACAACCTGAGCCTCATGGCGCTGACGATTGCCACGGGCTTCGTGGTGGATGACGCCATCGTGGTGCTGGAGAACATCGCGCGGCATCTGGAGCAGGGGGAGCAGCCCTTCGAGGCGGCCATTGCCGGGGTGCGCGAGGTAGGGTTCACGGTGCTGTCGATGAGCGTGTCGCTGATTGCGGTGTTCACGCCCATTCTGCTCATGGGGGGCATCGTGGGGCGGCTGTTCCACGAGTTCGCGGTCACGCTTTCCACGGCCATTCTGGTGTCGCTGGCGGTGTCGCTCACCACCACGCCCATGCTGTGCGCGCGCTGGCTGCGGCCTCGTGCGGCGGCTGGAGAGCTGCCCCCGCGCGAGAATCTGCTGCTGCGCTGGAGCGGCCGCGCGCTCGACGCCATGCAACGCGGCTACCGCCGTTCGCTGGGCTGGGCGCTGGGGCATGGGGCGTTCATGCTGGGGCTGCTGGCTGCCACCATCGTGTTCACCGGCTATCTGTACGTGGTGGTGCCCAAGGGCTTCTTTCCGCAGCAGGACACGGGGCGCCTGATGGGCACGCTCAAGGCGGACCAGAACATCTCCTTTCAGGCCATGCGCGGCAAGCTGCAGAGCGTGATGGCCCAGGTGCGCACCGATCCGGCGGTGGACACGGTGGTGGGTTTCACCGGCGGGGGCAACCGCAACGAGGCCCGCATGTTCGTGGGGCTCAAGCCGCTGGCCGAGCGCCGCGTCAATGCCGACGAGGTGATCGCGCGGCTGCGGCGCAAGCTCGCGCACGAGCCCGGGGCACAGCTCTTTCTGCAGTCGGTGCAGGACATCCGCATGGGCGGGCGTCCGGCCAATGCCCAGTACCAGTACACCCTGCAGGGCGACAGTCTGGAGGAGCTGCGCGACTGGACGCCGCGCGTGCAGCATGCGCTCGAATCGGTGCCCATGCTCAAGGATCTCAGCTCCGACCAGGATGCGCGCGGCCTGCAGACCACGCTGGTGTTCGACCACGACAGCATGGCGCGGCTGGGCGTGACCCAGCAGCAGGCCGACAGCATTCTGTACGACGCCTTCGGGCAGCGGCAGGTCTCGACCATCTACAACGCGCTCAACCAGTACCACGTGGTGCTGGAGGTGGCGCCGGAGTTCTGGCAGAGCCCGCAGGCGCTGGAGAACATCTACTTCACCAGCCGCACCGGCCAGCCGCTGCCACTGTCGGCCATTGCCCGCTGGCAGCCCGACAACACCGCGCTCTCCGTCAGCCACCAGAGCCAGTTCGCGGCGAGCACCCTGTCGTTCAACCTGCCGCAGGGCGTGTCGCTGTCGCAGGCCACGGCGGCGGTGGACCGCGCGGTGGCGGCGGTGGGGCTGCCGAGCGCGATCCACGGCAGCTTCCAGGGGACGGCCAAATCGTTCCAGAGCTCGCTCGACAGCCAGCCGATGCTCATTCTCGCGGCGCTGGTGGCCGTGTACATCGTGCTGGGCATGCTCTACGAGAGCTGGGTGCATCCGCTCACCATTCTGTCCACGCTGCCTTCGGCCGGGGTGGGGGCGCTGCTGGCGCTCATGGCCTTCGGCAGCCAGTTCGACGTGATCGCGCTCATCGGGGTGCTGCTGCTCATCGGCATCGTCAAGAAGAACGCCATCATGATGGTGGACTTCGCCATCACGGCCGAACGCGAGCGTCAGCTCGATCCGCGCGAGGCCATTCAGGAAGCATGCCTGCTGCGGTTCCGCCCCATCATGATGACCACCTCCGCTGCGCTGCTGGGGGCGCTGCCGCTGGCACTCGGACGCGGGGACGGGGCCGAGATGCGCCAGCCGCTCGGCATCGCCATTGTGGGCGGGCTGCTCCTGAGCCAGCTGCTCACGCTCTACACCACCCCGATCGTTTATCTCCATCTCGACCGGCTGCGGCTGGCGGTGCGTGCTCGCCTCGCCCGCCGCCGCGCGGGTCCTGCCGCCGAAGAGGCCTCCTCCCATGCGTCCGTCTGAGTCTGATCCGTTTTTCCGTTGTTCCCGGCTGCGTCCTGGGGCCCTGACGGCGCTGGGCGTGGCCCTGGCGGCTGCTCTGGCCGGCTGTGCCGTGGGGCCCGACTACCACCGGCCCGATGCCCCCCTGTCCGACCATTACCGGGAAGATGTGCCCGCGCCTGCGGCTGCTGCATCGGCCCGGGCGCTGACCGATGCCGGCATCTGGGTGCCGGCCACTCCGGCCGATACGGCCCCGCGCGGTGAGTGGTGGCGCGTGTTCGGAGATGCCACGCTCGACCGGCTCGAGCAGCAGCTCCTGCAGGGCAACCAGACACTCGCCGAGTACGAGGCGCAGTACCGGGCCGCGCAGGCGCTGCTGCAGCAGGCCCAGGGAGGGCTGTGGCCCACGCTCGGGCTGTCGGGCTCGGCCGCGCGCAGCCACAGCACGCCCGGCGGAGCTACCGCCAGCGTCTATGCCACCGGCCTGAGCGCAAGCTGGGAGCCGGACCTGTGGGGCAGCGTGCGCCGCAGCATCGAGAGCCAGCGTGGCAAGGTGCAGGCCAGCGCGGCCCAGCTGGCCGGGGCACGCCTGAGCCTGCAGGCCCAGCTGGCCACCGCCTATCTGCAGCTTGTGGTCACCGACCGCCAGCTCGCGCAGCTCCGCCAGAGCGTGGACACGCTGCAGGCCATGCTCACCTTCACGCGCCACCAGCTCAAGGCCGGCGTGGTAGCCCCGGACACCGTGGCGCAGGCCGAGGCCCAGGTGCGGTCGCAGCAGGCCCAATGGGTCGCCAGACAGCTCACCCGCGCCCAGCTGGAGCATGCCATTGCGGCCACGCTGGGGGTGCCGCCGGCCGGGTTCGCGCTGCCGGCCGCGCATGCCCCCCTCACCCTGCCGTACATTCCGCCGGGGCTGCCGTCCACGCTGCTGCAGCGCCGGCCGGACATTGCGGCAGCCGAGCGGACCATGGCGGCTGCCAATGCGCAGATCGGAGTGGCCGAGGCGGCGTACTTTCCTTCGCTCACGCTCAGCGGCAGCAGTGGCTTCAGCGGATCGGCCCTGTCGGGGCTGCTCTCGGCGCCGCAGCATGTGTGGTCGCTGGGGGCGGCGCTGGCGGCTTCGCTGATCGACGGCGGCCAGCGCCGGGCGGCCGTGGCCAATGCCGGTGCGACCTACGACGCGAGCGTGGCCGCATATCGCCAGACCGTGCTGTCGGCCCTGCAGGGCGTCGAAGACAATCTCGCCGCCCAGCGCATCCTCACCGAGGAGGAACAGCAGCAGGCCGCCGCCGTGGCCGCTGCGCGGCAGGCCGAAACCGTGATCCAGCACCAGTACCGCTACGGCATGGTGAGCTATCTGGCCGTGCTCACGGCGCAGAACACCCGGCTCACGGCAGAGAACACCCTCTGGAGCGTGCGCAACAGCCAGTACACCGCTGCCGTGGCCCTCATTGCGGCGCTGGGCGGGGGCTGGGGGCCGCTCACACCGCAGGCAGAATCGGCCGCCGCGCAGGCTGCAGGTACCGCAGGCGTACCCGCTGCCGCCGCGTCTGGTGCGGCGACGATGCCCGGGGCCTGATCGGGGAGGTCAGAACCGACATGGCTGCGAGGGGCGGAGCGTGGCGAGGCCATGCCCGTCCGGCCGCTGCGCCGCATCAATCGACCTTCACAGCCCCCATGCCTTCTGACGGGGCGGGGGCGTGAGTCAGCGCAGCCCGAGCGAGGCTGCAAAACGGTCCACGGCCTCGGTGTAGGGGCCGGGCAGCCCCAGCAGGGCGTTGATGTCGCGGTGCGACAGCGGCTGCGGCAGCACCTCGGTCCGCACGCCACGGGTCTGGGCAGCTTTCGCCATGCGGCGTGCGTCGCGGCAGGGAGCATCCGGCCGCACGGTCGAGCACACCAGCAGCATCGGGGACGCGCCGGGGGCGAGCCGGTCGGCGGGGGACAGAGCCTGCCAGTCCCGGGGATCGGCGCCGAAGACTCGGTCATAGAAACGCCAGTGGCGCTGCGCCATCACGGCAGGCAGATCGAGCGCGGCACTGTCGAGCAGCACCGTGCCGCGCCAGCGGCGCACTCCCATGGCCCGGAACGCCGAGGGCTGGGCCGCGAGCAGCGCCGCCAGATGCGCACCGGCCGAATGCCCCATGAGCAGCACCCGGTCCGGGTCGGCTCCCCAGTCCGCCGCTCCACGCTGGGCCCGTGCCAGGGCAGCGGCCACGTCCTGCAGCTGGTCGGCCACCGTCACCCGGGGCACCAGCCGGTAGCCGACCGACACCATCGCCCAGCCGCGTTCCGCCACCCAGTGCGTGAGCTTGGCAGGCAGGCGGGCAGCACGTACCCGGTCGCCGGCCATCCAGGCCCCGCCATGCACGAACACCAGCATCGGCGTCCGGCCGGGATGGGGGTGGGCGGGCAGGTACACATCGATGCGCTGGCGGGCATCGGGGCCATAGGGCACATCGGGCAGGCGGCGCACACCGGCCGGCAGGGCCGATGCGGAGCCGGGCAGGGCGTCCTGCTCGTCGAGGCCCGAGGCCCATGCCCCCTGTGCCTGCACGGCCGTGCCGCAGCAGGTGGCGCCCAGACCCAGCGCCAGCAGCAGGGCGGCCGAAGCCGGGCGGAATCGGAATGCGGCAGATGGCATGGCAGGTGCTCCCGGTGGAAAAAGGTCAGCGATGCGGCGCCGGGCCGGGTGGGCCGAACAGCACGGCCCAGCGGCTGCGTCCGGCTGGCGGATGCCGCAGGTCGCGCAGCAGGCGCTCCCATTCGCGGAAGGCAATGATGAGCGGATTGTGGCTCACGAGCGGATCGGTCAGCCCGAATCGGGGCACCACGTCCGGCCGCCGCGCCACAAAGCTGCCGAAGAGCCGGTCGAACACGATCAGCACCCCGCCATAGTTGCAGTCCAGGTATTCCGGATTGCAGGCGTGGTGCACCGCATGGTGCGTCGGGGTGTTGAACACCCATTCGAGCGGGCCCAGCGACGGAATCCAGGGCGCGTGCAGCCAGAACTGGTAGAGCAGGTTGGCTGCCACCATGCCGAACACCGCCCACGGCGCAAACCCCAGCCACAGCAGCGGCGCAAAAAACAGTCCCGATCCCGTGAGCTTGCCCGTCCACCCCAGCCGCAGCGCCGCCGCCAGCGTGAGCGTGGGAGACGAGTGATGCACCGCATGCGTCGCCCAGAACCACCGCACCCGGTGGGCCATGCGGTGGTAGACGTAGTAGCACAGCTCCTCGCCCAGCAGCAGGGCGATCCAGGCCCCGGGGCCCGCCATCGACCAGGTGTGCACCCGGTGCGCCCAGGCCCACAGCAGCACCGGCGTCGCCAGCGACAGCCCCAGCGCATCCACGCTGCGGCGCGCCACCAGATCGGCCAGCGAGGCGGCCGAGGCGCGCCAGTCATAGCCCGGCCCCCGTCCGTGCCGATGCCGTACCGTCAGCACCACGCCCTCCAGCGTGGCAGCCACCAGCACCGTGGCCAGCAGGGCGGCCAGCCAGAGCCGCGCATGGGGCGGCATCGCTTCGGCAGGCATGGGGCCATGCAGCAGCCACAGGAACATGGCGGGCTCCTCAGGGTGCCAGACCCATGCCGCCGGCCGCCTTGCCGCCCCGGCGCCGGGCCATCTGCTGTGCGGCGTAGGCCTCGATGTCCTGCAGGCTCACGCTGCCCGTGTGCGCCGTGTCGATGGCTTCGAAGTGGCTCGCCACCCAGGGCATGTGCCCCTCGGCCTCCTGGCGGGTGAGGCGCCCGTCGTGGTTGGCGTCTGCGGCGGCAAAGCGTTTCTGCAGGGCACCCTGCAGGCGCGCGATGCGTGCATCCGACGGCGCTCCTGCGGTGGCTGGCGCGGCCGTAGGTGTCTGGGCCTCGGCCAGCAGCGCCGTGGCCCCAAGGGCCAGCGCCACCCCGGCCCGCATCAGCCGGCTCCGCGTCGAAGAGAGAAATATCGGTGTCGTGAACGGCATGACAGCTCCTTGAAAAAACAAGCGGGTTCCCATCTGCCCCGCCTCAGCGGCAGGCCGTCACGGCGCCCGAGGCGTCGTAGCAGGTGGCGCTGTGCGTCAGCCCGGTGCTGTTGCTGTACGAGGTGCTGCTGTTCACCGTCTTGCCCGTCACGGCATTGGTGGCGTTGGTGGTGCGGCTCTGCGAGACCGTGCCGTCCGCATTGCGCGTGGCGCTGCCTGAGCTCTGCACCGTGCTGCCCTGGGCGCTCGTCGCGCTCAGGCCGCTGCGGTGGGTGACCGAGCCATCCGCCCCCACCGTGGTGGTGCCGGCCCGTGCGCCATAGCCTCCCTGGGCACCGTGCACTGCCATGCCGCTCACGGCCGTGGCGCCCCCCGCGTTATTGGTGGTGACGCCGCGACCCCGCACCATCGAGCCGCGCGCTCCGCTGTAGCCCGACACCGTGCCCGCTGTCACACCGCCCTGCGCATTGGGGCGGGCATAGCGCAGCCGCGCGGCCTCTGCCTGACTGGCCGCCAGGGCCAGCACCATGATGACTCCCACCGGGATTGCACGACGCATCGACATGATCAACTCCTTGAGGCGGCCAACCCGCCGCCCAGCCTGACGTGATGAACGGAGCCGCCGCCTCCTGTCGTGGCCCATCGCCCGGCAGGAACCGCCGCTCCACCGGACCGCAGAGCTCCTGATGGAGGCTCCCTCGGTCCGCACCCTCACTGTCGCAGCCAGATGTGAGCAGCGCGTGAGCGCCACCCCCTGCTTCATGAGCGGACGTGACGGCAGGCCCCCGCTGTCACGGTTTGTCATCATCCGGGCGCCGTCCGTGCCGGAGGGCAGGGCGCCTGTGGCGAGCCCGCCGCTATCATGGCGCCATGAACGACGCCCTGGCCCGCATCCTGATCGCCGACGACGAGGCAGATCTCCGCGCGCTCCTGCAGCGCTACCTGGGAGACCACGGCTGTGCCGTGCGCACCGTCGCCGGCGCGGCCGACGTCGACCGTCTGCTCGCCCGCGAACGCTTCGACGTGCTCGTGCTCGACGTGATGATGCCGGGCGAGGACGGCCTGTCCGTCTGCCGCCGCCTGCGCGCCCAGGGCGAAACCATCCCCATCCTCATGCTCACCGCACGGGGCGATCCGCTCGACCGCATCATCGGCCTCGAAATGGGTGCCGACGACTACCTGCCCAAGCCCTTCGAGCCGCGCGAGCTCCTCGCCCGCATCCAGGCCCTGGTGCGCCGCCAGCGCCTGCTCGGGGCCTACGAAGGGGCCGCCCCCGCACAGGGCACCCTCACCTTCGGGCGCTACACCCTCGATCTCGATGCCCGCCGCCTGCTGCGCCTCACCCCCGCGGGCGACCCCCAGGACATTCCCCTCACCAGCGCCGAATATGCCCTCCTGCGCACACTGGCGCAGCACCCCCGCCGTACACTCGGGCGCGACCGCCTGATGGCCCTGGCACGCGGCCCCGAACACGCCGCCACCGATCGCAGCATCGACGTGCAGATCATGCGCCTGCGCAAGCTCATCGAAGCCGATCCTGCCCGTCCGCAGCACATCCGCACCATCTGGGGGGCGGGCTACATGTTCGTGCCCGACGGCGCCGATGCGCCGGACACCCGCGCATGAGCCTCCTGCCCCGCACCCTGCTGGGCCGCAACCTGCTGCTCATCGTGGCCCTCGTCGTGCTCGGGCAGATCGTGGGCGGACTGCTCGTGCGCGAGCTGCTGTTCAAGCCGCGGCTCGACCAGGTTGCTGCAGGGCTGGCGCACACCGTCGACGGTCTGCGCAGCGGTCTGGTGGGCCTGCCTCCCCAGGAGCGTGCCGCCTTTGTCGCCCGCTTCAATGCCCAGCAGCCTCCGGTATCCGTGCCTGTGGCCTCGCGCGAGACAGATCCCTCCTGGACCGAGCTCGCCCCGCTGGAGCGGCTCATGGTGCGTGCCGTCTCCCGGCATCTTGCCGTGCAGGGGGCAGATGTCATCTGGCGGCGCGAGGCGGGCGGCACGCTGGCGCTGCGCATCCCGCTCGACGGCGTCGACTACTGGGTCATGCTGCCGGGCGTGCTGCCGGTGCAGACCTTCACGGGCGCCTGGCTGTCCGCTTCCCTGGCCGGTGCCGTGCTGGCGCTCATCGGGGCCCTGCTCATCCAGCGGCACCTGCATCGCCCCCTGACCGACCTGACCCGCGCCGCGCGGCAGGTGGCGCAGGGGCATGATCCTGCCGCCCTGCCGGTGCAGGGCCCGCGCGAAATCGCCACCCTGGCCGCCAGCTTCAACCACATGGCCCGCAGCCTGCGACAGGCCGATCGGCAGCGCGCCCTCATGCTGGCAGGCATCTCCCACGACCTGCGCACCCCGCTCACCAAGCTGCGCCTCGGCATCGAAATCCTGCGCGAGCCCGCAGGCCCCGAGCTGGCCGCCCGCATGGAGCGCAGCATCGCCGAAATGGATGCCATCGTCGGCCAGTTCCTCGACTTTGCCCGCGCCGACGAAGACGAGCCCCTCACCTCCGTGGCCATCGACGCCCTGGCGCGCGAGGTGGCCCACACCTGCACCACCCAGGGCCAGCCCGTGCAGGTAGAGCAATGCCCCCTCTCGCACCCTAGTTTTCAGGCCCATCCCCGGCTGCTGCGGCGTGCCGTCATCAACCTGCTCGAAAACGCCTGGCGCCACGGCCAGCCACCCGTCATCCTGCGCACCGGCGGGGACGCCACCTGCTGCTGGATCGAGGTGGAAGACCACGGCCCCGGCATTGCGCCGGCCGATGCCCACCGGCTGCGGCAGCCCTTCGTGCGGGGCGAACCCGCGCGCGGCGGCGCTGCGCCCAAGGGAGCGGGGCTGGGACTGTCCATCGTGGAGCGCGCCGCCCGTGTGCATGGCGGCACGCTCGACCTGCTGCAGGCTCCTGCCGGCACGGGCCTGCGGGCACGTCTGTCCCTGCCGCGGCAGGAGCCCTTGCCGTCGCCCCCGGCTCCTCCGGTCCTTACTCCCGGCCGAAGCGGGCCAGCGTCACCCCCCGCGGCCTGAGCGGTTGCACCGCGTGGCCGATGGCGGCAATGTGGTCGGGCGTGGTGCCGCAGCATCCGCCCACGATGTTCACAAGCCCTTCCTCGGCAAACTCGTGAATCAGGCGGCTCGTCACATCGGGCGTTTCGTCAAACCCCGTCTCGCTCATGGGGTTGGGCAGGCCCGCATTGGGGTAGCAGCTCACGAACGTGTCGCCCGCCACCCGGTTGAGCTCCTGAATATAGGGGCGCATCAGCGCCGCCCCCAGCGCGCAGTTCAGCCCGATCGCCAGCGGCTGCACATGCCGCACGCTGTACCAGAACGCGCTCACCGTCTGCCCGCTCAGAATGCGTCCCGAGGCATCCGTCACCGTCCCGCTGATCATGATCGGCAGGTTCTCGCCGCTTTCCGCAAAATACTGCTCGATCGCGAACAGCGCTGCCTTGGCATTGAGCGTGTCGAAGATCGTCTCCACCAGCAGCAGATCCACCCCGCCCTCCACCAGCGCTTCCACCTGCTCGTGGTAGGACGCGCGCAGCGTCTCGAAATCCACGTTGCGTGCCCCCGGATCGTTCACATCCGGGCTGATGCTCGCCGTGCGCGGCGTGGGGCCCAGCGCCCCGGCCACAAAGCGCGGCTTCTCCGGCGTGCTGTAGCGGTCGGCCGCCTCGCGGGCCACCCGCGCCGACGCCAGATTCATCTCGCGCGCCAGCTCGGCCATGCCGTAATCCTCCTGCGCGATCCGTGTCGCCCCGAAGGTGTTCGTCTCGATGATGTCTGCCCCAGCCGCCAGATACCCCTCATGGATCTGCCGGATCACATCGGGCCGTGTCACGCTCAGCAGCTCGTTGTTGCCCTTCACGTCGCGCGGAAAATCGCGGAACCGCGCATATGCCGCCGCATCCGGTCCCCCCTCGCCCCGGTACTGCGCCTCCGTGAGCCGGAAGCGCTGCACCATCGTCCCCATCGCCCCGTCAAGCACAGCAATGCGCTGGCGCAGGATATCGGGAAGGGCTTGGGCACGGGTATAGGTAGGCAGAGTCATGCCCCGATTGTAAAAGCCCCTCCCATCTCCTGCCCCCGGTAGGGGCGGGCACAGGGCAGCACCACGCTGTTCAGAATTTCCCCATGCGGTCTGAAACGCCACGCATCGCTGAGCAGTGGGTAACCCCTTTCGGGATGGGGCCGCACACGTCCTTCCATGTGGCGCAACGAGTGCTGAGCATTCGCTAACCCCATGATTATGAAAGATTAATTTCTTTCGTGTGCAGGCGTTCATGCGCTCTCCGAGCACGCGATGTGTCTGCAGAACACCACAGTGCATCACATCCCCTTACAGGCAACTTACTTAATTTTTACTACATGAAACACAAAAAATTAATGTTCATACATGTTTCGTTCTTGATACGGGTATCCTAGGCAACGAGCGAATGCCTAAAAAAGAAGCAAATTCGACGCATCTTCTGGAGAGGTTCTGAGGACCCATCGAGAAGCGTGGGAAAGGCGGTTGTTATGCCCGTTGCGTTGAATTTGTCACGCTTGCGCGCTCTCTCCGCATGAAGAGAAGGTCTGGTCGTCATGCGTCGTAATTAAAGTGTGCAGGAAAGCAACCCTGCATTACACCCTCCCGAGGATTCCCCCTATGAACAAGATCTACCGCACCGTCTACAACGAATCGACCGGCACCTGGATGGCCGTGTCCGAGCTGGGCAAGGGACACATGCCGGCATCCAGCAGTGGTGTGTCGGCGCGCGGCGCGTCATGGGTTCTGCGCCCGCTGGTCATGGCCATGGGCATGGTGTTTGGGGGGCTGGGAAGCGCTTACGCCCAAAATGCTTACTGTGTGGATAGCACAAGACAAGTCAATACCTTGGGATATACCACAACGGGAGCGACAAATGGGACTGTCTGTGGAGCTCTGGCGATTATTGGGGGAAATCAAAGTGCTGCATATGGAATCAGTGCAGCAGCCACAGGCGATCAATCCACGGCGGTAGGAAACAATGCCATGGCACGTGGCAATAGCAGTATCGCGATCGGTGGAGATGACGTTAATAGGATTGCGAGCACGAACTATACCGCAACGGTCAATGGCACATCTGTGACAGCCACAGGTGCTTCCCTGTTTACCCAATTTACCGGCAGTACGGCGATCGCAGTGAATACGTTTTATGCGGCCACTGCTGGAGATGCATCTATTGCCTTGGGGGCCCAGGCGCGATCTGGTGCTGTTAATAATGGCCCTTTTGGGACAGATACTTATTCGAACACAGGGGTATTCGATATTTCCATTGGGACGCAGGCATATTCTTCTGGATTCGCGTCGATTGCCATTGGCACGGGAGCCACTGCCAATGCAGATACTGCTTTTGCTTTTGGCCCCAATGCGCGTGCCACAGCTGCAGCAAGTATGGCTTACGGCACGTCTGCAATAGCATCGGCGTCGAATACTGTGGCTATCGGCAATTCCTCGGTGAGCAGTGGAGTGGGAGCCGTCAGCCTGGGCGATCATGCCAACGCCACTGCCGCGCAAGCCATTTCGGTAGGGGTTGGAGCCAACGCCACCGGTGTTAATGCGATTGCGATTGGAAATACTGCACAAGCCAAAGCTGCCAACGCCATTTCCATTGGGGCAGGCAATATTGTGACCGGGCAGAATTCCGGCGCCATCGGCGGTCCCACCACCATCGTGGGCAGTGGCACCTATTCGATCGGCAACAACAACGGCACGGTTCAGTCGAACAATTCCGGCATCTTCGGCAACACCAACACGGCCAACACCGTGGGGGCGGGCAACATCCGCATCGTCGGCAATGGCAACACCGTGCAGTCGGCCAATGCCATGGTCATGGGCAACAACGTCACCGTGGCCTCTGGGCTCGACGGTGCAGTGGTGCTTGGCAACAATTCCACGGTGTCTGCATCGACTCCCACCAGTTCCGCCACAGTCGGTGGCGTCACCTATGGCACCTTTGCCGGCAGCACGCCTGCCACGGGAGGGGTAGTGAGCGTGGGCAGTGCGGCTGCTCCCCGTCAGATTCAGAACGTGGCTGCGGGCCAGATCAGTGCCACCAGTACCGATGCCATCAACGGCAGTCAGCTCTATGCCACCGATGTGGCCGTGGGCAATCTGGCCAACAGCACGGCCTCGGCTCTGGGCGGCGGTGCGTCTGTCAGCTCTACTGGCGCAATCACTGCGCCGAGCTACACCATAGTGACCAATCCCGCCACCGGAGTCACCGGCACCTACAGCAACGTGGGAGCGGCGCTGAGCGCAGTCAGCACGGCGGCCTCGCAGCCACTCACCTTCACGGGCAACAGCGGAAGCACAGCCCAGAAACTCGGCAGCACCCTGTCGGTCACGGGAGGAGCGAGCACGGCGGGCAGCTACAGCGATGCGAACATCAAGACCGTGGTGAGCGCCAACGCCATCGACATCCAGATGTCGACCACCCCTGTGTTCACCAGCGTCACCACCAGCAACGCCACGGGCACCACCGTGACGAGCGGCAGCGGAGTCACCATCACGCCCACGAGCGGCAACGCAGTGAGCCTCACCACCGCGGGCCTCAACAATGGTGGCAACACCATCACCAACGTGGCA
>NZ_JAYRLV010000016.1:0-42803 GCF_041912815.1 Allobrachymonas sp.
CAGACAGCACGGTGGCAATGGCTGCGGTCAGGGTGGTTTTACCGTGGTCCACGTGACCGATGGTGCCGACGTTCACGTGCGGCTTGGTCCGTTCGAATTTTTCCTTGGCCATGATGGCTATCCTTTGAGAAAAAGAGCTGTGCCCGTGAGAGGTTTAATGTCTGCATCCCTGTCACGGTTCCGTCGCCACGGGCAGCGGCGGGTGCAGGGATCGCAGACGAAAAGAGAAGGCGCCATTCCAGCAGGAGCTGGAATGGCAGGAGATCACTTGGCGCGGGCCGCGATGATCGCCTCGGACACGTTCTTGGGTGCCTCGGAGTAGTGCTTGAATTCCATCGTGTAGGTGGCACGACCCTGGGTCATGGAACGCAGCGAGGTGGAGTAGCCGAACATTTCGGACAGCGGCACCTCGGCCTTGATGGACTTGCCACCGCCGACCATGTCATCCATGCCCTGCACCATGCCGCGCTTGGACGACAGGTCGCCCATGACGGTACCGGCATATTCCTCGGGCGTCTCGACTTCCACGGCCATCATCGGCTCGAGGATGACGGGGCCCGCCTTGCGGCAGCCTTCCTTGAAACCGAAGATGGCGGCCATCTTGAACGCCTGTTCGGACGAGTCCACGTCGTGGTACGAACCGAAGGTCAGGTGCACCTTGACGTCGACCACCGGGTAGCCAGCGAGCACGCCTGCGTTGAGGGCTTCCTCGACGCCCTTCTGGACGGCGGGGATGTACTCGCGCGGCACCACGCCACCCTTGATTTCGTCCAGGAACTCGAAGCCCTTGCCGGTTTCGTTGGGTTCGACGGTGAACACGACGTGACCGTACTGGCCCTTACCACCGGACTGACGCACGAACTTGCCTTCGACGTCGGTGACCTTCTTGCGGATGGTTTCGCGGTAAGCCACCTGGGGCTTGCCCACGTTGGCTTCGACGCCGAACTCGCGCTTCATGCGGTCCACGATGATTTCGAGGTGGAGCTCGCCCATGCCGGCGATGATGGTCTGGCCGGATTCCTCGTCGGTACGGACGCGGAAGGACGGATCCTCGGCAGCCAGACGGGACAGGGCGAGGCCCATCTTTTCCTGGTCGGCCTTGGTCTTGGGCTCGACGGCCTGTGCAATCACGGGCTCGGGGAACACCATGCGTTCGAGCACGATCGGGGCTGCGGGATCGCACAGGGTTTCACCGGTGGTGACTTCCTTGAGGCCCACGCAGGCTGCAATGTCGCCGGCCACGATCTCTTCGATCTCGGCGCGGTTGTTGGCGTGCATCTGCACGATACGTCCGATGCGTTCCTTCTTGTCCTTCACGGAGTTGAGCACGGTGTCACCCTTGCTCAGAATGCCGGAATAGACGCGCACGAAGGTGAGCTGGCCGACGAAGGGGTCGGTCATGAGCTTGAATGCGAGCGCAGAGAACTTCTCGTGGTCGTCGGCCTTGCGGGAGGCAGGCTGCTCGTCCTCGTCCGTACCCTGAACCGGAGGAATGTCCACCGGAGAGGGCAGGAAGTCGATCACTGCGTCGAGCATGCGCTGCACGCCCTTGTTCTTGAAGGCGGTACCGCACAGCATCGGCTGGATTTCGGTGGCGATGGTGCGCAGGCGCAGGCCCTGCTTGATCTCGTCCTCGGTGAGGCCGCCCTCTTCGAGGTACTTGTTCATCAGCTCTTCGCTGGCTTCAGCGGCAGCCTCGACCATCTTCTCGCGCCATTCGTTGGCGGAGTCGACCAGTTCGGCGGGGATGTCGGTGTAGTCGAACTTCATGCCCTGGCTGGCCTCGTCCCAGATGATGGCTTTCATCTTGATGAGGTCGACCACGCCCTTGAAGTTGTCTTCGGCACCGATGGGGATCACGATCGGCACGGGATGAGCCAGCAGGCGGGTCTTCATCTGGTCATAGACCTTGAAGAAGTTGGCGCCGGTGCGGTCCATCTTGTTCACGAAGGCAAGGCGGGGCACCTTGTACTTGTTGGCCTGACGCCAGACGGTTTCGGACTGGGGCTGCACGCCACCCACGGCACAGTACACCATGCAGGCGCCGTCGAGCACGCGCATGGAACGTTCCACTTCGATGGTGAAGTCCACGTGCCCAGGGGTGTCGATGATGTTGAAGCGGTGCTCGGGGTAGTTGAGCTCCATGCCCTTCCAGAAGCAGGTGGTGGCCGCGGAAGTGATGGTGATGCCGCGTTCCTGTTCCTGCTCCATCCAGTCCATGGTGGCGGCGCCTTCGTGCACTTCACCGATCTTGTGGTTCACACCGGTGTAGAACAGAATCCGCTCGGTCGTGGTGGTCTTGCCGGCGTCGATGTGCGCCGAGATACCAATGTTGCGGTAACGCTCAATGGGGGTCTTGCGAGCCATGATTTCTCTTTCAGTTAAAAGGCCGAACGCCCGCCAGGGCCGTGGAACAGCTCAGCGGGCGAAGATCCGGCACTGGGGCAGACTCAGAAACGGAAGTGGCTGAATGCCTTGTTGGCTTCGGCCATGCGGTGCACTTCGTCACGCTTCTTCATGGCACCGCCACGGCCTTCGACGGCCTCCAGCATTTCGTTGGCCAGGCGCTGAGCCATGGACTTTTCGCTGCGCTTGCGGGCAGCTTCCTTGATCCAGCGCATGGACAGGGCCAGACGACGCACGGGACGCACTTCGACCGGAACCTGGTAGTTGGCGCCACCCACGCGGCGGGACTTGACCTCGACCATGGGCTTGACGTTGTTGATGGCGGTGGTGAACAGCTCCAGCGCTTCCTTGCCGGACTTCTTCTCCATCTGTTCGAGGGCACCGTAGATGATGCGCTCGGCCACAGCTTTCTTGCCGCCTTCCATGATCACGTTCATGAATTTGGACAGCTCGACGCTGCCGAACTTGGGATCCGGCAGGATTTCACGTTTAGGGACTTCACGACGACGTGGCATTTTGAAAACCTCTTTGCTTCAGTTGGCACCATTTCAGGTACCGCGAGATGCCATGTGGAGCACCCCACTTACTCGACCCATGCGCGGACAAAAGAAAAAAGCGCACTTGCGGGTCACTACGCTTGCACCAGCCTGCCCGGCCAGCGAAGCACCGACGAAGACCGATGCGGAGATCAGGCCTTCTTGGGGCGCTTGGCGCCGTACTTGGAACGGGACTGCTTGCGATCCTTGACGCCTTGCAGGTCGAGCGAACCACGGACGATGTGGTAGCGCACACCAGGCAAATCCTTCACACGGCCGCCGCGCACGAGCACCACGCTGTGCTCCTGCAGGTTGTGGCCTTCGCCGCCGATGTAGGAGATGACTTCGAAGCCGTTGGTCAGACGAACCTTGGCCACCTTACGCATGGCGGAGTTCGGCTTCTTGGGGGTGGTGGTGTACACACGGGTGCACACACCGCGGCGCTGCGGGCAGTTTTCCATCGCAGGGCTCTTGGATTTGATGGTCTCGACCGTGCGCCCCTGACGCACGAGCTGATTGATGGTGGGCACGAAGGCCTCCTTCTGAACGGTGTAATTCCCTAAACGTGAATGAATTACGGGTTGAAGAAACGTGATGTCACTGCGAAGAGCCAAAGGCAACCCCTCGGACGCAATCCGCAGAGCCGGAGAGGATAGCATGCCCCCCTGCAAACCGCAAGCCGTGGCCGGAGTGCAGGAGGTCCTGCGGGCATGAGGCTGTGGCGTGCGCGCGAAAAAAAGGCGACCCGAAGGCCGCCATGGCAGGCACGGATGCGCCCGTCGTCAGGTGGATTTCTTGCCGGAGCCATGGAAGAGCAGCAGCAGGCTGTCCCAGAGCCGACGGAAGAAGCCCGCCTGCGGATCGTCCTGCAGGGCCTGGAGCGCCAGGGTGGAGAGGGTCTGCCCACCGAGCTGCACGCGCAGGGTGCCGACCTGCTGGTCGCGGACAATGGGAGCAATGAGGGGATCGGTGCGCTCGACCTGGGTGGTGAGTTCACGCGCCTTGCCGGCGGGGACGGCCACGGTGATGGGCTGATGACGGCCCAGCCCCACCTCGCTGTGCGCCCCTTTCCAGACCCGGGCCTGTGCCACGGGCTGGTCGGCCCCGAAGAGCTGCACGCCGTCATAGGCGGTATAGCCCCAGTTGAGCAGCTTCTGGGTTTCGTTGGCGCGCGCATTTTCGCTGGCCGTACCGAAGACCACGGCCAGCAGGCGGCGCCCCTGCGGCAGGTTGGGGAAGGCACGGCGCGCGGTGGCCACGAGGTTGTAGCCGGCGGCGTCGGTGTGGCCGGTCTTGAGGCCGTCGACGGTGGGATCGCGGAACAGAAGCAGGTTGCGGTTGTTCTGGTTGGATTCGGGGGTGCCGGGGTAGTGCCACTGCTTGATGGCGTAGTACTTGATGTATTCGGGGAAGTCGGCCATGAGCCGGGTGGCGAGCAGCGCCATGTCACGCGCGGTGGTGATGTGCCCGGGTTCGGTGAGGCCCTCGGGGTTGCGGTAGCCGGTGTGGGTCATGCCCAGGGTGCGGGCGGTGTCGTTCATCTTCTGCACGAAACCCTGCTCGCTGCCGGCAAGGCCTTCGGCGAGGGCCATGGTGGCGTCGTTGCCGGATTGCACGATCATGCCCCTGATGAGGTCTTCGACGCGCACCTGCATCTTGGGGGTGATGAACATGCGGGAGCCAGGCATTTTCCAGGCCTTTTCGCTCACGCCGAAGGTCTGGTCGAGCGTGATGCGGTGCTGCTTGAGGGCATCGAACACCACATACGCCGTCATGAGCTTGGTGAGGGAGGCGGGCTCCATGGGGGTATCCATGTCCTTGGCGGCGAGCACCTGGTTGCCTGCACTCACGTCGAGGAGCAGATAGGCACGGGCAGCCACATCGGGAGGCACGGGGAAACCGGGCAACACAGGCGCCACGGCCGCGGGCGCTGCCACAGGGGCGGGGAGCGGGGCCTTTTTGGCCAGGGCCAGGCCGCCGAAGGTCAGGGCCAGGGTGGCCGTCACGAGGACGAAACGGCTGCGCAGGGAAGAAAGTACAGGCATGGGCAAAACGGAAAAATGCGCGAAGACGCTCGGGGAACACGACGGAAGTGGACCTACTGTACCCCATGACGCCCCACGCACCGGGACGGGAAGCGGCAGCGACTTTGTATCGAATGGTGAAATGTCGGGCCCTGTTCCCCGGAGGGCGCAGGGCGCTGCGCGAACCTCAGCCTCACGCAACGGGCGCAAGAAGATGGCGCATGACGAGCTGCTTGAGCACGGGCAGCTGGCCGTGAAAGAAGTGACCGACACCGGGCACGACAGTGACGGGGAGGGTCTGGGGGCGGGCCCAGTCCATGACATCGGCAAGGGGCACCACGTCGTCCGCCTCGCCATGAATGACACAGGTGCGCGCATGCAGCGCCGCAGGCACCGGGATCACCTCGAAGCGGCTGACGGCCGTGCCCACGAGCACGAGGCGCTCCGGTTCGCGCGGAACCGCCTGCGCCAGAAGTCGTTGCAGGGCCTGGCTGGTGACGAAAGCGCCAAAGGAAAAACCGGCCAGCGCCAGAGGCCCCGCAGGCGCCATCTGGGCTATGACGTGGAGCAGATCCTCGACTTCTCCCCGGCCTTCGTCGTAGCTGCCCGCGCTCTGGCCCACGCCACGGAAGTTGTAGCGCACCGCCGTCCAGCCGGACTGGACGAAGGCCCGCGCCAGGGTCTGCACGACCTTGTTGTCCATGGTGCCGCCGAAGAGCGGGTGGGGATGGGACAGGATGGCGACTCCGCGCCCAGGTGCCGTGCCTGCGGGCCGGTCGCATGCTGCCTGGATCGCGCCTGCGGGGCCCTGCAGGGTCCAGGATTCGGTCTGGGCGTTCATGCGGAGGCAGAGGGAATCGGATCAGCGACCAGCGGTGGGAGGCACCAGCAGGCGCTCGACGACCTGGCCATTCTTGAGGTGGGATTCGACGATCTCGTCGATGTCCTCCTGGTCGACATAGGTGTACCAGACGGCCTCGGGGTAGACCACGGCCACGGGGCCGGCGGAGCAGCGGTCGAGGCAGCCTGCCTTGTTCACGCGCACCTTGCCGGGACCGGCCAGACCCTTCTGCTGAACCTGCTGCTTGCAGTAGGCAAAGGAAGCCTCGGCATTGTGGTCGGCACAGCAGGCCTCGCCGTTGTCGCGGCGATTGATGCAGAAGAAGATATGGCGCTGGAAATAGGATGCAGGCGCCTGCCCGGAAGGAGAGGAAGGGGTGTCGGTATGCATGGGGGCATTGTGTCACAAGCCCCGGGGAAACACGCCTCGCCCACCCCGCCGTGCACAGGCAGCGGCAGCCGAAGGCCCTCTAGAAACGTTCCCGGGTGTCCCAGCCTGCCAGCAGCACCACCAGATAGAGCAGAACGGCATACGGCCAGAGCCAGCCCAGCCATTGGGTGAGCCCGAAAAAGCGCAGCAGATAGGCCGTTGTCAGCCCGTCGGCCACGCCATCGACGTAATAGGCGGACACGGCTGCCTCGTTGAGGGGCTGCAGCATCACCAGCTGGGCCACGAGGGCGATCACCCAGCAGGCACGCCGTGGCAGCCAGAGGCACGCCAGGGCCAGCATGCCCGCTGCTCCCACTCCCTGCCGCACGGGGCCCCACAGCCAGTTCCATGTGAAGTCTGCCCCGTAGGACACACCTGCAGACAGGGCCAGCGCCCCGCATCCGGCCGCGAGCACCAGGGCCGCCGCCAGCAGCCTGCGCCAGCGCGATCCCATGACTCCATAGGCCAACAGACAGGGTACGAACAGGGCAAGGGCCACCACCAGCAGCTCGACCTGCGGCAGCATAGGCTGGCGCTCGATGGCACGCAGCGGCAGCCACTCGATCCAGGGCGTGCCCTGCAGCCATTGGGCCAGCTGGTTCTCGGCGCGCTCCATGACCTGTCCGAGACCGAAGGGGATGGGGGTGGGATACAGCAGCGCGGCCGGCCACAGCACCAGCAGCACCAGCGACCCGCGCGCGTCGGCCGAAAACCACCGCGCCCGGAACTGGCTCCAGCGCCCCAGGAGCCCCGCCCGCTCCAGCAGCACCGACAGCAGGGCACCGACCAGGGTCCCTGCGGTATTGAGCAGCCAGTCGAGATTGGACGCTACCCGCCCGGGCAGCCATACCTGCAGCGTCTCCATGGACAGGGACAGCACGCTGCCGGCCAGCCAGGCCAGCAGCAGCGCCCAGTGCCGCCCCAGCCGCTGTGCATCCCGCTGCATGCCGAGGGTCATGAGGAACCCGAACGGCACATAGCCCACGAGGTTGGTCACCACGTCGAACCCGGTCCAGTACCGCGAGAAAGGCGCGGTCATGAATCCCCACCAGGGCATGCCGGTGCTGCGCCAGCCCGAAAAGGGAAACAGCGAGGCATAGACGATCAGCAGTGCCCAGCTCCCCGCCAGCGGCCAGGCCGAGCTCGGCACGCTGCGGTGCCCCCCTGCGGAAAGGGACGGCGGCGACGGCTGTGCAGAAAACGCGTCCATGCCAGATCCCCAGACAGACGCCCTGCTCAGAAGGGCTTGACCACGACCAGAATGCAGACGGCCGTGAGCACCAGCACGGGCAGCTCGTTGTACCAGCGGTACCAGACATGGCTCCGGGTATTGCGCCCGGCGTCCCAGCGCTGCAGAAGCCTTGCACAGCTGGCGTGGTAGGCCAGGATGACGAGCACCAGCGTGAGCTTGGCATGCATCCAGCCGTTGTGCGGACCGGTGAGCCCAATGCCATAGCCCAGCCAGAGCACCAGCCCCAGCCCGACCGCCGGCACCATCAGCATGTGCGTGAAGCGCATGAGCTTGTGCGCCATGAGCAGAAGGCGTGCGCGCTCGGCATCGGACCCGGGAGGCACCATGGCAAGGTTGACGTAGATGCGCGGCAGATAGAACAGCCCGGCAAACCAGCTGGCCACGAACACGATGTGAAAGGCCTTGACCCAGAGATAGCCCATGATGCGAATGCTCCCGAAAGCGATGCGGCGCGACCTGCCCGCGCCGTGCAGGCAGCGCTCCCGAATCAGCGGCGGGAGCGCGCGTGAAAGAATGCCCCTGCCGGCCATGCCAGCCCCTCGACCTGAGGGTACATGCTGCATGAGAAGCGGCAGATGCCTCAGCGATTGCACCACGAAACCAGCCACCCCGGCCCCGTTGGGGGAAAAAGTTGCCCTGCACACTGGCTCTGCGCACGTTGCGCGGAAGCCGGAGGAATCTGGGAGAGTCGGACAAGAGGCAGGACAAAAAAATGCCCCGGAACGGAGTTCTGGGGCATAAAGTCATTTTGCCAATGGATGAATCAGCAAAATCCCGCCCAGGGAGGAAGGCGGGGAGCGCGATGCTCGGGAGTCACTTTATCAAAATTGGCGACTTCCAATGCATCTTTTGCTTCTGCATAGATTTGTTGCAATACGTTGCAACTTAGGGGGTAACCAGTGCGGTGGCCATCCGAAAAGGGAATGATTTCTCCGTATGAAGGATCTGCCCTGCCGGACGGGGCGTCACGGTGGCATGGAGGGAGATGCCCCTGGCCGGTGAGGTCGTGCAGGACGTGGCATAGTAGGCCCGATCGGAACCCGCTGCGGTGAGGTTTCCGGCCTGTTTCGGCCTTTTTCGGCATGGATTTCTCACTCCCATGATCATCGACAGCCTTCTCGACACCGATCTCTACAAGTTCACCATGATGCAGGCGGTGCTTCACCAGTTTCCGGCGGCCCACGTCGAGTACAAGTTCAAGTGCCGGACTCCGGGCGTGCAGCTGGCGCCGCACATCGAGGAAATCCGAGAGGAGATCCGCCATCTGTGCACGCTGCGTTTCACCGAGGACGAACTGGCCTACATGGCAGGGCTGCGCTTCATCAAGAGCGACTTCGTGGATTTTCTGCGGCTCTTTCAGCTCAATGCACGCTCGGTCACGCTGACTGCGATGGACAACGGGGAGCTCGACATCCGGGTGCGCGGGCCCTGGCTGCACACCATTCTGTTCGAGATTCCGATACTGGCCATCGTGAGCGAGGTGTACTTCCGCCACCTGGCTCCCGGGCTGGGCTGGGACGAGGGGCGTCGCCGGCTCGATGCCAAGCTCGCGCTGCTGCAGGCGCCGGGGCTGAAAGATCTGCACCTGGCCGATTACGGCACGCGCCGCCGCTTCTCGCGCGACTGGCAGCGGGAACTGCTCACGCGCGTGGCGGACCGCATCGGCCGCGGCCCGGCTGCGCAGTTCACCGGCACGAGCAACGTGCTGTTTGCCAAGGAGCTCGACCTCAAGCCCATGGGCACCATGGCGCACGAATATCTGCAGGCCTGTCAGGCGCTGGGGCCGCGCCTGCGCGACACGCAGGTCTTTGCCTTCGAGAAGTGGGCCCAGGAGTACCGGGGGGATCTGGGGATTGCGCTGTCGGATGTGTACGGCATGAACGCCTTCCTGCGGGACTTCGACATGTACTTCTGCAAGCTGTTCGATGGGGCGCGGCACGACAGCGGAGACCCCTTCACCTGGGGCGAGCGCATGATCGCGCACTACGCCGCCAACCGCTGCGATCCGCAGGACAAGCTGCTGATCTTCAGTGACGGGCTGACGATTCCGCGCTGCATCGAGATTTTCGAGCGCTTTCACGGCCGCTGCCAGGTGGCCTTTGGGGTGGGCACCAACCTGACGAACGATGTCGGGCCGGAACCGCTGCAGATCGTGCTGAAGATGACGCGCTGCAACGGGCAGGCCGTGGCCAAGATTTCGGACACGCCCGGCAAGGGCATGTGCGAGGACGCGGGCTACCTGACCTATCTGCGCAAGGTCTTCGAGATTCCCGAGCCAGCCGCGACTTCTGACGACGGCACCGCCTGAGCCAGGGCACCGCAGGACACGGTGCAGGCACTGTCCGGGGGGACCGCTCCTGCCCTGTGTGGGCATGCGGGCGCGCTCACTCTGCCAGAGGTACTGGCGACTCCAGCGTGCGCAGCAGCATGGACAGCGCGTCATCGAGCTCGGACAGCGCCTGAGCAGGCAGACAGGCCAGCAGCTGCCGCTCGTTGTCCACATGCGCCTCTACCGCGCGGTCGATCAGGGCCTGCCCTGCGTCAGTGAGCTGCACCAGCATGCTGCGGGCGTCCTGCGCGTTCGGAATGCGCTCGATCCATCCCTGCATCTCCAGCCGCCGGAGCCTGTGGGTCATGGTGCCGGAAGTCACCATCAGGGTCGAAAACAGCTGGGTCGGACTCAGGCAATAGGGGGCTCCTGCCCGCCGCAGGGCAGCCAGCATGTCGAACTCCCACAGCCGCAGACCGAAGGCGGCCAACCCGGCTTCGAGGCGCGGCTCCAGCAAGGCTGCACAGCGCTTGAGACGGCCCAGAGGGCCCATGGGTGCAGCATCCAGGGAGGGACGCTCGCGTTGCCACTGCTGGAGGATGGCATCGACGGCGTCGGGTGCCCGGACGGTAGAAGGATCGGACATATATCTTGACTTCAAGGTAATTGAACGGCATGCTGGCTTCCATTATCTTCAATTCAAGAAAAGACCATGCCTTCTCCCTGCTCCACGCTCCGCTGGCGCGATGTCCTGCTCACGGCTGCAGCCCCTGCCATCTGGGGCTCCACCTACATCGTCACTACGGAACTGCTGCCTCCCGGCAGGCCCCTGACGGCCGCCCTGCTCCGTACCCTGCCCGCAGGGGTGCTGCTGCTTCTGTATGCCCGCGTCGTCCCGCAGCGCAGGGACTGGTGGCGAATCGCGGTGCTGAGCGCACTCAACATCGGTTTTTTCCAGGCGCTGCTGTTCGTGGCGGCCTATCGGTTGCCCGGAGGGCTGGCTGCCGTGCTGGGGTCCGTGCAGCCGCTGCTGGTCATGGGGCTGACCTGGGCCGTCGATGGACGTGCGCCCCGCCGCATCACGCTCGCGGCGGCAGGCGCGGGGGTGGGCGGCATGGCGCTTCTGCTGCTTTCCCCACAGACTGTGCCCGACCCCATCGGCATCATCGCCGCCCTGCTGGGGGCCATCAGCATGGCGACAGGCATGTGGCTCACGCGGCGCTGGCAGGTGGCCCTGCCCATCGGTGCGCTGACTGGCTGGCAGCTCCTGCTGGGCGGCGCCATGCTGATGCCGGCAGTCCGGCTGTGGGAAGCTCCGCTGCCAGCCGACATGTCTCCTTTGCAGTGGTCGGCCTATGCCTATCTGAGTCTGGTCGGCGCGCTGCTGGCGTATGGGCTCTGGTTTCGGGGCATCACCCGGCTGCCCACGGTGGCTGTGGCGTCCCTGGGGCTGCTGAGTCCGCTGACCGCCGTGGTGCTGGGGTGGGCGCTGCTGGCGCAGTCGGTCTCGGGAATGGCGCTGTGCGGGCTGCTGGCAGTGCTGGGCAGTGTCTGGATCGTCCAGCGAACCACCTGAGTCGTCCCCGGCACACCGTCCCTACGGAAACGGCCCTGTGCAGGGCTTGCACAGGGCCGTGGAGGCTGCCCCGAAGGGCAGCGAGGGCGCGTCGCGGTGCGCTTACTTGGCGCTCACGACCTTGGTCATTTCGAGGCACTTGTTGGAGTAGCCCCATTCGTTGTCGTACCAGCTCACGACCTTGAGGAAGGTGCCGTCGAGCGCGATGCCGGCATCGGCGTCGAAGATGCTGGTGCGGGCATCGCCACGGAAATCGGTGGCCACGACCTTCTCGTCGGTATAGCCCAGGATGCCCTTGAAGGCGCCTTCGCTCTGGGCCTTCATTTCGGCACAGACTTCAGCGTAGGTGGCGGGCTTGTCGAGTTCGACGGTGAGGTCGACCACGGACACGTCGGACGTGGGCACGCGGAAGCTCATGCCGGTGAGCTTGCCCTTGAGGGCCGGCAGCACCACGCCCACGGCCTTGGCAGCGCCGGTGGACGAGGGAATGATGTTTTCCAGGATGCCGCGGCCGCCGCGCCAGTCCTTGTTGGAGGGGCCGTCCACGGTCTTCTGGGTGGCGGTGGCAGCGTGCACGGTGGTCATCAGGCCGCGCTTGATGCCCCACTTGTCGTTGAGGATCTTGGCCACGGGAGACAGGCAGTTGGTGGTGCAGCTGGCGTTGCTGATGATGTCCTGGCCGGCATATTCGGCGGAATTGACGCCGAAGACGAACATGGGGGTGTCGTCCTTGCTGGGAGCGGACATGATGACCTTGCGGGCGCCGGCGGCCAGATGCTTCTGGGCGGTTTCCTTGGTCAAGAACAGGCCGGTGGACTCGATGACCACGTCCACGTCGAGCTCGCCCCACTTGAGGTTGGCCGGATCGCGCTCGGCGGTCAGGCGGATGGCCTTGCCGTTGACGACGAGGTTGCCGCCTTCGACCTTGACATCACCGCTGAAGCGGCCATGGACGCTGTCGTACTTGAGCATGTAGGCCAGGTAATCCGGCTCGAGCAGATCGTTGATGCCGACGATCTGGATGTCGTCGCCGAAGTTTTCCACTGCAGCGCGGAACACGCAGCGACCGATGCGGCCGAAGCCGTTGATGCCTACCTTGATTGCCATTTGTTTTCTCCTGGAGGGATGGAAGAGGAAGAACCGGGGAAACAGAAACTCATGCCTGGGTCAGCACGGACCGGACGGTCTCGGCGACATGCTCGGGCGTGAAGCCGAAATGCGTGAACAGGGCCGCCGCAGGAGCGGACTCGCCATAGGTGTCGATGCCGACGACGGCAGCGCAGCCGTACTTCCACCAGAAGGCGGTGACGCCCATTTCGACGGCCACGCGCGGCAGGCCGGCGGGCAGCACGGATGCCCGATAGGCGGCGTCCTGGCGGTCGAAGGTGGTGGTGCTGGGCATGCTGACGACACGCACGGCCACGCCCTGTTCGGCCAGCAGTGCCTGCGCCTTGAGGGCGAGCTGCACTTCGCTGCCGGTGGCGATGAGCACGGCCTGGGGCGCCTGCCCGTCGAGCGGCTCGGCCAGCACGTAGCCGCCCTTGCGGATGGCGGACAGATCCTGCCTGGCTGCGTAGGGCAGGCCCTGGCGGCTGAGCAGGAGGGCTGTGGGATGGGCACTGCTCTCGATGGCGCTGGTCCAGGCCACGGTGGTCTCGGCCCCGTCACAGGGGCGCCATACGTCCAGGTTGGGGATGAGGCGCAGGCTTGCAGCGTGCTCGATGCTCTGGTGAGTGGGGCCGTCCTCGCCCAGGCCGATGCTGTCGTGGGTGAAGACGTGCACCACGCGCTGCTTCATGAGCGCGGCCATGCGGATGGCGTTGCGCGAGTAGTCGCTGAACGTGAGGAAGGTGCCGCCGTAGGGAATGTAGCCCCCGTGCAGGGTCACGCCGTTCATGATGGCGGCCATGCCGAATTCGCGCACTCCATAGTTGATGTGGAAGCGGGCAGCGGGCGATGCGTCGCCCTGGGCCGGCTCGGCGAGCACCACCTGGCCCTGCGCATCGACGCGCAGCGGCTGGGTGTGCGAGGTGTTGGTGAGGTTGGAGCCGGTGAGGTCGGCGCTGCCGCCGAGCAGCTCGGGCAGTGCGGCGGTAAAGGCTTCGAGCGCGATCTGGCTGGCCTTGCGGCTGGCCACGGTCTCGGCCTTCTGGTCGGCCGCGTGCAGAGCATCGAGAGCGGTCTGGGCAAATCCGGCAGGCAGCTCCCCGCGCATGCGGCGCGTGAACTCGGCAGCAAGCTGCGGATACTGCGCGGCATAGGCGGCAAAGGCGGCATCCCAGGCCGCTTCGGCCTTCTGGCCGGCCTGGCGGGCATCCCAGGCGGCATAGATGGCTGCCGGAATCTCGAACGAGGCGTGGTGCCAGTCCAGCGCATCGCGCACGAGGGCGATTTCGGCGGCACCGAGCGGCTCGCCGTGGGCCTTGGCCGTGTCGGCACGGTTGGGGCTGCCCTTGCCGATGTGGGTGCGGCAGATGACGAGCGTGGGCTTGTCCTGGCTGGTCTTGGCCTGTTCGATGGCGGCGGAGACGGCCTCGGCGTCATGGCCGTCGACCGGGCCGATGACGTTCCACTGGTAGGCGCGGAAGCGGCCGGCCGTGTCGTCGGCAAACCAGGGCTGCACCTTGCCGTCGATGCTGATGCCGTTGTCGTCGTAGAGCGCGATGAGCTTGTTGAGCTTCCAGGCACCGGCCAGGCTGCAGGCTTCGTGGCTGATGCCTTCCATCAGGCAGCCATCGCCCAGGAACACGTAGGTGTGATGGTCGACGATGGCATGGCCGGGACGGTTGAACTCGGCCGCCAGCAGCTTCTCGGCCAGCGCCATGCCCACGGCATTGGTGACGCCCTGCCCCAGCGGGCCGGTAGTGGTCTCGATGCCGGGGGTCACGCCCACTTCGGGGTGGCCCGGGGTCTTACTGCCGAGCTGGCGGAACTTCCGCAGCTCCTCGATCGGCAGGTCGTAGCCGGTCAGGTGCAGCAGCGCATAGATGAGCATGGAGGCATGCCCGTTGGAGAGCACGAAGCGGTCGCGGTTGTGCCAGTGGGGATGGGTGGGGTTGTGACGCAGATGACGCGCCCACAGTGCCACGGCCATATCGGCCATGCCCATGGGAGCGCCCGGATGGCCGGAATTGGCCTGCTGCACGGCGTCCATGGCAAGGGCGCGGATGGCGTTGGCCATGGTGGTGGCCGATACGGTAGAAGTCATGGGCGGGACTCTGGAGGGGGAGGGGAAGGACGCAAAGACTGCTATTTTAGCTGCCTGCCAATTGTTTGTGCAGTGCGGCAGCCGCAGGGGAGCGCCCTACAATGGCTCAGCCCTGCCGGCTGGCGGCGGTGGTGTGCGCTGTTGCTGTCCGAGGAGGTGTTTCCATGCAGATCCTTCACGAGGCGTCCGATGTGCTGCAGGCCCATCTGCTGGCCGACCTGCTCCAGCGGGCCGGTGTGCCTGCCCATGTGCAGGGCGACTATCTGCAGGGAGCCGCGGGCCTGCTGCCCGTGAGCGGGCTGGTGCAGGTGGTGACGCAGGACGATGCACCTTCCGTGCGGGCCCTGGCCCGCGAGGTGATCGCGCAATGGGAGGCGCAGGCCTTCCGCCTGACCGAGGAGGGTGACGACTGCGACGCCGATGCCCTCCCCGTCCCGACACCGGGAGCAGGCCGGCAGACCGGCACACCTCCTGAGTGAGGCCGCCCTTTCCGATGGATGGCCTTTCCGGGTCCTGTTCATTTCCCTCTGTTTTCGTCGACCGATGCCTGACGCCGATTCCTGCTCCTCCTCTTCCCGTTCCGCAGCCATGCTGCTGGCTGCCGGCCGCGGCAAGCGCATGCGCCCGCTCACCGACTACACGCCCAAGCCCCTGCTGCACGTACAGGGCCGCCCGCTGCTCGAATGGCCGCTGGCAGCCCTGGCGCGACAGGGCTGCACCGAGGTGCTCATCAATACCGGCTGGCTCGGAGCGCAGATTCCCGCCCGGCTGGGCCGGCAGTGGCGGGCAGATGCCACCCTGCCTGTCACCACCCTGCACTACTCGGAAGAAGAAGCCGACTTCGGCCATGCGCTGGAGACCGCCGGCGGCATCGTGCGCGTCCTGCCGCGGCTGCAGGACATCTTCTGGCTGGCCGCTGGGGATGTGTATGCCCCGGACTTCGTGTTCGACCGCGCCGCCATGGCCCGCTTTGCCGCCAGCGACGCGCTGGCGCATCTGTGGCTCGTGCCCAATCCGCCCCACCATCCCGAAGGCGATTTCGCCCTGGCGCCCGATGGCCAGCTGCACGCCACCCCCCACCCCGACAGCCCCCTGCCCCGCTATACCTACAGCACCATCGGCCTGTTCCGCGCCGCCCTGTTCACCGCTCCGTACTGCACACTGCTCCCCGGCAACCCGCAGGGCACCGAGGCCCCGCTGGCCCCTGTCCTGCGCGCCGCCATGGCCGACGGCCGCATCACGGGCGAGCTCCACACGGGCCGCTGGACCGATGTGGGCACCCCGGAACGGCTGGCCGCGCTCAATGTGCAGGTGTCTGGCTGACCCTCTGTGTTTCCTCTCCTGAGTCTCATGCCATGCAGGGCGCCCGTTCTGGGGATGCTCGCATTTCCCCGCCTGCCGTGGTCTGATTCCCATTTCCGATAAGGTTGCCCCATGACCTCCTCTCTCCCCCTCCTCTATGCTGCGCGCCGCGAACGGCTGGCGGCCGCCCTGGGTCCACGTGCCGTGGCGGTCGTGCCCACGGCACCCGAGCAGACCCGCAACCGCGACGGCGAATTTCCCTATCGCCACGACAGCTACTTCTACTACCTCACCGGATTCACCGAGCCTGGAGCGACGCTGGTGGTGCGCACCGATGCGGCCGGAGGCGTGCACAGCACGCTGTTCTGTCGCGCCAAGGATGAAGCACGCGAGATCTGGACCGGCTACCGCCTCGGCCCGGCAGCGGCACCTGCCGCGCTGGGTGTGGAAGCGGCCCTGCCGGCCGATGCGCTCGACAGCGAGCTGCCCACCCTGCTCGACGGGGCCGAGGTGGTGGCCTACCCGTTCGCCACCCATGCGGGGCTGGAATCGCAGGTGGCAGGGTGGCTCGATACGCTGCGCGCCCGGGTGCGCCAGGGGGCTGTGGTGCCTGTGCGCCTGCAGGATGCCTGTGCCGTGCTCGACGAGATGCGCCTCGTCAAGGACACGCACGAGCTCGCCATCATGCGCCGGGCCGCCGCCATCAGCGCCAGTGCCCATGTGCGCACCATGCAGCGCTGTGCCGCCCTGCTGCGCCGGGGCGAGGATGTGCGCGAGTACACGCTCGATGCCGAGCTGGCCCACGAATTCCGCCGCCATGGATCGCAGTTCCCGGCATACACCAGCATCGTCGCCGCCGGCTCCAATGCCTGCGTGCTGCACTATGCGGCAGGCAGCACCCCGGTCCGTGCGGGCGAGCTGGTGCTCATCGATGCCGGCTGCGAGCTCGACGGCTATGCCAGCGACATCACCCGCACCTTTCCGGCCGACGGCCGCTTCACCGGTCCGCAGCGGGCGGTGTACGACCTGGTGCTGGCTTCGCAGCAGGCGGCCGTGGCCGCCATTCGGCCCGGAGCCCGCTTCGACGATGCCCACGAGGCCACGGTGGCCGTCCTTGCGCAGGGCCTGCTCGACCTGAAGCTGCTCGACGCCAACCGCGTGGGCACCGCCGAGGACGTGATCGCCACACGCGCCTACCAGCGCTTCTACATGCACCGCACCGGCCACTGGCTCGGCATGGATGTGCACGACTGCGGCAGCTACGTGGAACCCGCCGAGGCGGACCGCGTGCAGGTACGCACCGACCCGCTCACGGGCCACACCGTGCGTGAACGTCCCAGCCGCATCCTGCAGCCCGGCATGGTCACCACGGTGGAGCCTGGGCTCTACATCCGTCCCGGCGACGATGTGCCCGAGGCCTACTGGCACATCGGCATCCGCATCGAGGACGATGCCGTGGTCACCCCCGCGGGCTGCGAACTCATCACGCGCGACGTGCCGGTCGATGCCGATGCCATCGAGGCACTCATGCGCGGCTGATGCCTCATTCCCCGGAGATTCCCTGCATGATCACCCTCCTGAGCGTCAACACGGCCCCGGTCGGCCGCCTGCACATCCAGGGGCGCAGCGTGGCCAGCGCCATCGGCAAACAGCCACGCACCGGCCGCGTGGCCGTGCATGCCCTGGGGCTGGCCCACGACGAGCAGGCCGACCCCCAATGGCACGGCGGACTGCGCAAGGCCATCTATGCCTATCCCCACGCGCACTATGCGTGGTGGCAGGCACAGCGCCATGCCCATGCCGTGGACCTGTTCGACCAGCCACTGCCTCCGGGCTTCATGGGCGAGAACCTCACCCTGGACGGCCTGCTGGAAGCAGACGTGTACGTGGGCGACACCCTGCACTTTCCCGACTGCAGCCTGCGCGTGACCGAACCCCGCCAGCCCTGCTTCAAGTTCGTGCACATCATGGGCTATGCCCAGGCGGCACGCGACATGGTGACACAGGGCTGCTGCGGCTGGTATCTGGAAGTGGTCCGGCCCGGCAGCATCGAGGCAGGTGCATCCGCCACCCTTGTGCCCGGCCCCCGACAAACCCCCATTACCCAGCTGCTGCGCCGCCGACGCAGCGACGACTGAAGCCCCCACCCCATGTTCGCTGCACGCTCCCCCCTGCCGCCCTCCGCGCCCCCTGCCTCCACCGCAGATGCCCCTGTGCTGGACACGGGCCTCGTCTGGTTCCGGCGTGACCTGCGCGCAGAGGACCACTCCGCCCTGTCCCACGCACTGCAGCAGTGTCGCCAGGTGCATGCCGTGTTCGTGTTCGACCCTGCCCTGCTCGACCCCCTGCCGCGCCGGGACCGCCGCGTCGAATTCATCGTCGAGAGCCTGCGCCAGCTCGATGCCGCGCTGCGCGACCTGGCCCTCGCCACCGGATCGGCTGCCGGCTCCGCGGCCGGGCTCATCGTGCTGCAGGGCGACCCCACGGTGCAGGTGCCCGCCCTCGCGCAGCAGCTGGGAGCGCAGGCGGTCTATGCCAATGAGGATTACGAACCCGCCACCCGTGCCCGCGATGCAGCCGTGCAGCAGGCACTGGCCGCCGAGGGCATCACGCTGCGACTCCACCAGGATCACGTGCTCACCGCACCGGACGAGCTGCGCACCGGCACGCGCATGCCCTACACCGTCTTCACGCCCTACTACCGCAAGTGGCTCACGCGGCTCGATGCCCGGCATCTGGCGGTCCGCCCGGTAGCCCCCCATGCCGCAGCCCTGGCCGCCCGGCCCGCTGTCCATGCGCGTGCGGTGCCGACGCTTGCGGACATCGGCTTCGAGCCCACCGACCTCTCGCAACTCCCGCTGCCCGCAGGCGTGCAGGGGGCACAGACGATGTGGCAGGACTTTCTGGCCCGCATGGCGCACTACGACACCTGGCGGGACTTTCCGGCCCGGCGGGGGCCCAGCTATCTGGGGGTGCATCTGCGCTTTGGCACACTCTCGATCCGCGAAGTCGCCCGCGCCGCCTGGGCTCTGCAGCAGCAGGGACAGGCCGGAGCCACCAAGTGGCTTGCCGAGCTGTGCTGGCGCGACTTCTACAGCCAGGTACTGTGGCACCACCCCGAAGTGGTCGACCAGGCGCTGCGCCCACGCATGCGGGCCCTGCGCTGGGAAGACGGCGCCATGGGCGATGCGCGGTTTGCCGCCTGGTGCGAGGCCCGTACCGGCATTCCCATCGTGGATGCCGCCATGCGCCAGCTCCATGCCAGCGGCTACATGCACAACCGCCTGCGCATGATCGCGGGGAGTTTTCTGGTCAAGCACCTGGGCGTGGACTGGCGGCGCGGCGAAGCCCACTTTGCCCTGCACCTCAACGACTTCGACCTCGCCAGCAACAACGGCGGCTGGCAATGGGTTGCCGGCACCGGCTGCGACGCCCAGCCCTGGTTCCGCATCTTCAATCCCGTCAGCCAGAGCCGACGCTTCGACCCGGAAGGCGCCTTCATCCGCCGCTACGTGCCCGAACTGGCCGCCCTGCCTCCCGATGCGCTGCACGCCCCGTGGCTGGCACAGCCTGCCACGCTGGCGGCTGCAGGCATCCGGCTGGGCCACGACTATCCGCTCCCCGTGATCGATCTGGACACCGGCCGGCGCGCCGCCCTGGCCCGGCTCGATGCCCTGCCTGACGGGGACAGCTCTCCGTAACCCTCTGCCGCATCTGCGTCGCCCGTGCAGTGCCGGCAGGCGGCGCCGGACAGGCGGGTGCCGCGCAATGCGGCCTCAGCGGGACTCGGGCAGCTCGATCTTGACCTCCAGCACCTCGAGGTTGTCCTGACGGTCGAGCTGAACCTTGAGATCGTCGGGGCTGATCTGCACGTACTTGGAGATCACCGCCACCAGCTCGCGCTGCAGGGCCGGGAGGTAATCGGGCTGGGCGGCACTGCGCCCGCTGCGCTCGTGGGCGAGAATGATCTGCAGGCGTTCCTTGGCAACGCTGGCCGTCTTCTTTTTCTCGCCGAGCAGGAAGGAAAGCAGGGATGCCATGGCTTACTTGCCTCCAAAAAGACGCTTGAAGAAGCCGGGCTTCTCGGCATCGACGAAGCGCATGGGACGTTCCTCGCCCAGAAAGCGATCCACCACGTCGCTGTAGGCCTCGGCCACCGCCGTGCCCTTGGCATGGATCACGGGAATGCCCTGATTGGACTGCTGCAGCACCACTTCCGACTCGGGAATCACCCCGATGAGCGGAATGCGCAGAATGTCCTGAATGTCCTCCAGCGAAAGCATGTGCCCGTCGGCCACGCGGTTGGGGTTGTAGCGCGTGATGAGCAGATGCTCCCGGACCGGCTCGGCGCCTTCGAGGGCGCGGCGGGTCTTGCTGCTGAGCATGCCCAGAATGCGGTCGGAGTCGCGCACGCTGGAGACTTCGGGGTTGGTCACCACCAGGGCCTCGTCGGCAAAGTGCATGGCCATGAGCGCCCCGGTCTCGATGCCGGCGGGCGAATCGCACACGATGTACTCGAATCCCATGCCGTCGAGATCCTTGAGCACCTGGCCCACCCCCTCCTGCGTGAGGGCGTCCTTGTCACGCGTCTGGCTGGCAGCCAGCACGTAGAGGTTGTCGCACTGCTTGTCCTTGATGAGCGCCTGGTTGAGGTTGGCCTCTCCGTGGATGACGTTGATGAGGTCATACACCACGCGGCGCTCGCATCCCATGATGAGGTCGAGGTTGCGCAGGCCGACGTCAAAGTCGATCACGACGGTCTTGTGCCCGCGCAGGGCGAGTCCGGTGGCGAAACTGGCACTGGTGGTGGTCTTGCCCACGCCTCCCTTGCCGGAGGTCACGACGACGATCTTGGCCATGATGTGCTGGGGTCCTGTGTATTGGGGGTTGCTGAAGAAAGGAGAAAACGCCTGGGGCCATCCGGTGGGGGGCCCTCAGGCGAGGGGTTCGATGAGCAGCTTCTCGCCGTCGAGCCGCACCTGGGCCGGCTTGCCGGTCAGGTCATTGGGCAGGTCGTTCTCGGACGTGCGGTAGATGCCCGCAATGGAAACGAGCTGGGGTTCGAGACAGGTCGAGAAGATGCGGGCAGAGGTATTGCCCCGCGCACCGGCAATGGCACGGCCGCGCAGGGGTGCATAGACGTGGATGTTGCCGTCGGCGATCACCTCGGCCCCGAAGCTCACCATGTCCATGACCACCAGATCCGCGCCGCGCGCATAGACCTGCTGGCCCGAGCGCAGCGGCTTGTCGATGACCACCGTGGGAGCGCCTCCGGCTGCCGGGGGCTGCACCTCATGGCGCACCTCGACCGCCGGAACGGCCTGCGCCGCACGGGACTTGCGCTCGCGGCGCGGGGGTCTGTCGGCGCCGGAAGCAGGAGCGGCGGCAGCCGGGCGGGCCGGGAGTTCGTCGGGCACGGGCGCCAGACCCGCCGCCTGGGCGGCCTGCATCTGGGCAGAAGACCCCCCACGCACAGCCACGGGCAGGGTGCCATGGGCACGCAGCAGCGCCACCAGGCGGGCAAAATCGGGCACCCCCTCTTCCGCCCTGACCTGGTCGAGGTCGATGAGCAGGGCATCCTGATCGAAGAAGCCGCGATCCTCGTCGAGACGGGCAGACAGATCCGCCTCGATGGCCGACATGTCGGTGGTCTTGAGCACCAGCGCCACCACGGTGAGAAAGGCGCTCTTGAATTCGAGGCTTGCGCCCTGGGCTTGCGCCGCCGTTTCGTCTGTCATGTCTGGAAGCGGAAAGGACAGGCCCGGCGTGATCGGAACCACGCGGACCCGGGTTCCACGAAAAAATATATGTTCAGGTTCAAAGTGTACCTGTGCGGCACGGAATGCAGGCCGTTCGCAGCCCGTGGGCAAGGCCCCTCCGGCGCCGTTCGGGGCATTGTGCAACTGTTTCTTACAAAAATGTCATACAAAAGTGCCCTCATGCGGGTTTTCGATGCGCTTCGCTGACCCTTTCGCACAACAGCTCCCTGCCCCCGGAACCGGCCCCCTGTGCGGCGCACGCCCTTGCCCCAGAGGCATCCGGCCCTTCGCTGTGCACGCCAGGCCTCCGCATGGAGCAGCGCATGTCTCGGGTACACATCCGCCGCCGTACGGCGCTTCCAGACCAGCCGCCACGCCTCTCACGCTCGCAAGGAGGATGTTCAGGAAAAAACCGGACCATTGGCCATGTGCCCCTGACCCTGCACCGGTTCCTGCATGTGGCGAGCAGCCTGAAAGCCCTGTCCCAGCGCCAGACTCTCGGCTACGGGTGTCTGCACGGCCACTGCCACATTCACCGTGGCGTTGCTGGTGTAGGGATTGCGTGCTGCCTTCGCAGGATCGTCTGCCACAAAGAAAGCCTGTCCCTTGCCCTGATGCACGTAGCACTCCAGCTCGGTGAGCCCCGCCACATCGAGCCCCATGCGCTGGGACTGGGCCAAGCAAGCCGCCGCAATGCGCGTGCGCTCCAGCTCGCTGTAGCCCCCCAGAGTCGGCTCTTGCTGCACACGGTCGTGGAAGGCCGCGATCTTCGGGTTGCCGTGCTGCACCAACAGGGCCGCTTCCGGCAGGAGCCGGTCCCGACCGGGGCCTGCCTGCGCCAGCAGCTCGGTGTCTGCGCCCATTTCCGCCTGGGCCAGCAGGCGCCCGATGGTGCCGCGGTGCAGGGTCACGTCATGGCGATAGTGCGCGATCATTTCCGCATGGTCATGTGCCCGCTGCAGATTCTGTGCATTGAGGACGGAGGCATGTGGCCTGCCCTGCTCGTCGTGGGTGAGAAAGTTGGCAATCCCATGATCCGCCTGAGTCAGTGGAAGGGCTGTCTGCCATCCTGCGGTATACAGGGACTGGTTGCTGCGTGTCCGATAGCCGGCCTGCTGCATCGTGGCCACGTCATTTTCGGTGGCGTAGATGCGCACCTGCCCATAGTGCGGGCTGGCCGCGCTGACGGCATCCCCTGCCAGCACATGGTTGATGACTGCAGTACCCCCTTCGGGAATATGCAGGTCCAGACCTGCTGCCCCGTAGGGGTTGAAGGTTTCGCCGTGCAGCTTGAACTTGTGCGCCGTGATTTCTGCCAGCGTGCCGCCCAGGGAGTGGCCGGTCACGGTGACGGGGGGAAGCCTTGGATCGTTATGCGCTCGCTCAATGGCATGCTGCGTCAGCCGAATCGCATCGTCGACCTGCTGATTGTGGTGATGCCGCACCATATCGGCATCGGTGATGGCATCCTGGAGGTCCTTCTTGGGAGATTCTGTTCCCCGGTGGGCCACCACGATCTCGCCCGTATCCTTTCTCTGGTAAATGGTGCCCTGATAGCCAGTCCGGGGATTATTTGCATGCTCAAGAATCTTGTAGTCCACCCCCTTGTAAGTCACTTCTTCCTCATGATTGGGTGGTCGAACACCCACCTTTATATCGTCATAGGCATGAAAAGAAAGTTCAGCATATTGATCTGTAGAAATGTTCATGACCGTACCTCGTGGGCGGTAGCGGTGATGGTGAAGAGGTTGTCACGCATCTTTGGCTGAATTTCTCCAACATTTTTACTTCCATCGGTAGAAAATGAATCCAATGAGCCCATGTCAGCAAGCTTTGGATAATGTCCCTTCCAGTAATACCTTTTCACAGGCTGGCCGCTGGCCAGCTCCTTTGCATCGATACTTCCGTTGAAACCAGTTTCTTTATCTGCCCCAGTAGCGCTCAAACTGAAGCTGATCGCCACAAAATCCCATTCACACGGAGGCTTCCCAGTCCAATAGGACTCATCGACCAAGAGGTCCGTTGCAAAATATCCACGATACTGAGTATCGGATATTTTTTTAAGGGGAAACTCCACAAATGCGCTTGGTATGGATGCCGCTCCTATCGGGAATCCATGAACCGGAGCACAGGCAGAACTCTTGGCGGTCATACTGATGGAAGCATAAGAACCATTGAAAGCGCCGGGTGCCTCATCTGTCTGAATAATGAGCTCATACACATGCCTGGGATGGGGGTTGCGGTGCGCATAGACGGGTCCATCACCCTTGAACGCAATCACAGGAACATCGGCGGACGCCGCAGCCATTTTGGTCATAGGATTTTGCATATGGCACGCAGAAAGAGAGAAGGTGGTAAGAAGGGCCGCAATTTCGAGCGCGATACGTCGAAGCGGAGGATGGCGGTGCAGCCATGACAGGGAAAGGGGTTCCCGGTCGGCTGTGCGGGGGGTGCTGGCATGGTCAAGGATTTTGGAAGTTATCCCCTTGAGCGTCACTTGATCTTCTTTTCCATGAGGACGAACGCCGACCCCTATATCATTGTAGGAATGATCTGAAAGCTCGGCATATTGATCTGTAGAGATGCTCATGACCGTACCTCGCGGATGGTAGCGGTGATGCTGAAGAGGTGGTTTCTATTCTCCGGACTGAATTGTTCTGGCGACTGATGGCCGAGGTCTGCATATCCCTTTAAATCACCTATTTCTGGATGTTTTGGATAGATGCTTTTCCTGTAATACCGTCTCACAGGCCGACCGCTGGCCAGTTCTTTGGCATCCAAGCTGCCGCTGAAACCTGTCTCGCCCTCTGCACCTGTAGCAGAGAATCCAAACCCTACTGCAACAAATTCCCATTCACAGGCTGGCCGTCCTTCCCAGAAAACTTCATCCACCAGGGGGTCGGTCGCAAATGTGCCTCGATATTCTGTATCGGATATTCGTGTGAGCGAAAATGGGACCACTCCATCCGGAGCCATGATGGTTCCGGCCGGGAAACCATGGGGTACCCCGCAAGCTGGATTTTTTCCCTGCATGCTGACCGATGCGCCAAAGCTGGAAAACGGACCCGGTGCGTCATCAATCCTGATGGTTATCTCATAGACATGTTGCGGATGCTTTTTGCGGTGCCCGTACACAGGGCCGTCACCTGAAAAGACATTGAGCAGAATATCCGATGGTGTGCCCCCATTGGGGGTGATGGAGTTTTGCATATGGCACGCAGAAAGAGAGAAGATGGAAAGAAGGGCTGCACTTCCGCGGACCATGTGCCGAAAGAGCGGATGGCGGTGCAGGCGCGTCAGAGGGGGAGAGGGGGGTCTCAATGGGGGCTCCTGTCCGGTGGGGAGATGTGCATCTGGGTAAGGCTGGCGGGGTGTTTTCTGCCGACAAAGGGTGCTCGGGTCTGGGAGGGCTGCGATCGGGAGGGGGCGGTTCGGGATGCCCTGTTCCGTGCCCTCCGGGAAGACGTGGCAGGAGGAACGCCTGACAGGCACAGTTCCCGTACGAAGCGCACGGCGCTTTCTGGATGCACTGGCGCAGGCATGGCACGATCTATCGTAGCAATGAATTCTCACTCATTACAACTTTGAATTTAATACCGACCGTACCCCATGGGGATGGTGTCCACAGCTCCCAGTGGATTGCTGCTTCCGGCGGGGATATGTCTCCGGGTGGTGCCGGATGCTGCCGGTGTGCTGCGCACAGACTGCTTCCTGGCACAGTGCAGGGGATGCCGGGCATTCAAAATGCATCACAGCGTTCTGCCGCTCCGTGGCAGGGCTGCCCCGTGCGGGGTGGGCAGGGCCGTGTCTGATGCGGGAATCGAAAAATTGCAACGCGCATGCACAGCCAGGAGGCAAATATTCCTGACGGTGCCAGAATGCGCGGGTGGCGTGCTGCCGCATGCGCCTGGAGCATGCCGTCCCGACACGGTGGGAGGCGGTCAGAGGGATCTGTATGATTTCTGCCGTGTGGTGGTGCCGCTCGAGGCGGCCGTGCCCAGGGGACGCCTCCATGCCGATACCCTCTCCTTTCATGGGCATCGCCCCGCTTTCTTTCATGCCGCTTTTTTCTTTTGTGTGCCTTCGCTCTGGAGACACGCCTGTGCCATGGCGCAGGCCTGCGGGAAAATGGCCAGCAGGCATCGCAGTGGGCATGGCCCTGGCCCTGCTCGCGGGATGCATGCATGTGCCGCCCCGCACGGTGGCCGCCGAGGAGGCGCAGGTGCCAGAGCGGTGGCATGCGCCGCTGACCGTCGAGCCCGCAGCCTCTGTGGCGGTGCCCAAAGAGGCCGCTTCGGCTGCATCCACGCCTGCCAAGGGCGCACAGGCTCCGGGTCTCGATGCCCTCTACGACTGGTGGGGACGCTGGAACGATCCCGCCCTGCTGACGCTCATCGGTGCGGCCGAGGAGGCCAGCCCCACGCTGGCGACGGCGGCGGCCCGCATTGCCCAGGCCCGTGCGGCAGCCGTTGGGGCACGGGCAGCGCTCGCCCCTTCGGTAGATGTGCAGGCCAGCGTATCGCGCGGCACCTACAACCAGCTGCCCGATCCCTCGCTGCTGATGACCACGAAGCAGCTGGGAGGCCAGCTGCAGTGGGAGCTGGATGTGTTCGGCCGTCTCCGCCAGGCCCGCTCGGCCGCCGATGCGCGGCTGCAGGGCGCGCAGGCCCAGTGGCACGATGCACGGCTCACGCTGGCGGCCGACACGGCGCGGCAGTATTTCGCCCTGCTGGCCTGTCAGGACCAGCGCGACATTGCACTGGCCGATGCGCGCTCGCGCACCGACACCGAACGCCTCACCCGGCATCTGGCGGGCGCGGGATTCACCGCTGCGGCCAATCTGGCGCTGGCCGAGGCAGGCACTGCCCAGGCCGAGGCCCAGCAGCAGGAGGTGGCGACCCAGTGCGCAGCGGCACTCAAGAGCCTGTCGGCCCTCACGGCGCTCGATGCCTCCCGCCTGCAGGAGCGGCTGGGCAGCACCCGCCTGGGCACGGCGCCGGTGCCGGATCTCACGCTCGTGGCGGTCGACCGGGTGCCGGCCGATGTGCTGGCCCACCGGCCGGATGTGTACGCCGCCGCGCAGGCGGTGGCAGCCGCCAGCGGCGATGTGGGGGCGGCCGAGGCGGCCCGCTACCCTTCGCTGGGGCTCAGTGGCAGCATTGCCCGCATGCAGGTGGGCCTGGGTGGCTACGGCCAGGCCTCGGGCTCGACCTGGAGCTTCGGCCCCCTGGCGCTTGATCTGCCCCTGTTCGATGGGGGAAGACGCCGCGCCCAAGCCGCTGCAGCCCGCACCCAGTATGAAGCCGCCGTGAGCCAGTACCGCGCCACGGTGCGCGATGCCGTGCGCGAGGTGGAAACGGCGCTCGATGCCCTGGCGGGTGCCCGCGCACGCAGCCAGCACATGGACCGGGCCGTGGCAGGCTTCCGGCGCCAGTTCGAGGCTGCGCAGGCCCGCTACCGCGCCGGCATGGGCAGCCTGCTCGATCTGGAGCAGGCCCGCCACGACCTGCTCGCCGCGCAGACCGCCCAGACCCGCCTGCGGCAGGAAACCCGTGACGATGCGGTGGCGCTGTACCGGGCACTGGGGGGAGGCTGGGATGCCCGCGTGCTGCCCGACACCCAGCCGGACCGCACGCTGGTGGCCGAGGGAGAGGCACGCCGCCTGCTGGCTGCCCAGCGCCGCGCGGCCACCGTTTCTGCTCCGGCACGCACGGCGGCTCTGCCTGGCTCCACGGCTGCCGGCCCCAGGCGGGCGGCCAGCGCCACGGGATCTGCCTCTGCCTCTCTTACACCTTCTGTCCCATGAATCTCAAAGCCTTTTCGATCATCGCCGCGTCCGTGGTAGCGGCCCTGGTGGGCGGCTACTGGATCACGCAGCGCAGCTCGGTGCCTGCCCCTCCGCCCGGCACGGCGGCCGGTCCGGCCCGACCCGCCCTCACGGTGCAGACCGTCACGCCCGTGCGCGGGCAGGTGCCGCTGACGCTCACGGCACAGGGCGGCATTGCGGCCTGGCAGGAGGCCATCGTCGGCGCCCAGAGCAACGGACTGCGGCTCACCCGGCTGCACGCCCAGGTGGGCGACTGGGTGCGCAAGGGCCAGCTGCTCGCCGAGTTTGCCGCCGACACGGTGCATGCCGACCTGCTGCAGGCCCGCGCGGCACTGCTCGAAGCGCAGGCCCAGGCGGCCGACGCGCGCTCCAACGCCGACCGCGCACGCAGCATTGCCGACACGGGAGCCCTGAGCACGCAGCAGATCCACCAGTTCGACACGGCGGCCAAGGCCACCTCGGCCCGGGTGGAGGCTGCCCGGGCCGCGCTCGATGCCCAGCAGCTCCGGCTGGGCTACACGCGCGTGCTGGCTCCGGATGCGGGGGTGATTGCCGCCCGCAGTGCCACAGTCGGCGCCGTGGTGCCGGCAGGCACCGAGCTGTTCCGCATGGTGCGACAGGGCCGCCTCGAATGGCGGGCCGAAGTGGTGGCCCGGGATCTGCCGCGTCTGCAGCCCGGGCAGAAGGCCCGCGTGCGCACGCCTGCTGGCACCATGCTCGACGGCACCGTGCGCCAGATCGCCCCCACGCTCGATGCGCAGCGCCGGGTCGCGCTGGTGTATGTGGATCTGCCCGATGCCATGGCGCACGGCGCGCGCGCGGGCATGTATGCCAGCGGCACCTTTGTGCTCGGCGAGGCAGCCGGCTGGCTGGTGCCGCAGAGCGCAGTGGTGTCGCGCGACGGGCTCAGCTACGTCTTTGCCGTTGGCCCCGACGGCCGGGTGCAGCAGCGCCGGGTCGAAACGGGTGCCCGCATGGGCGAACAGGTCCAGATTCTGCAGGGGGTGGACGGCTCCGCGCCGCTGGTGCGCACCGGCGGCGGATTCCTCAACGACGGGGACACGGTGAGCGTCCAGTCGGCCCGATGACGATGCTGCTCCCGCCTCCTTCCGCCCTCCTGTTTCCGAAAGGCGCACGCCATGCTGGTGCTTGAAACCTCGATCGATATTCCAGTCCCCCGCGCCCAGGTGTGGGCCATCCTGACCGACCTTGCGGCCTATCCGGAGTGGAATCCCTTCATGCGCGCCGTTCAGGGCCCCCTGCAGCCTGGCGCACGTCTGCAGGTGGATCTGCAGCCTCCGGGCGGCCGGAGCATGCGCTTTCGGCCCCGGGTGCTCGCGTGCCGCGAGGGGCATGAACTGCGCTGGCTGGGGCGCCTCGGCATACCCGGCCTGTTCGATGGCGAACATGCGCTCCTGCTGACCGACGCGCCTCACGGCCACACGCGCTTCACCCAGCACGAACGCTTCACGGGCCTGCTGGTTGCGCCGCTGCGGCGCAGTCTGCAGGGGGCCACCCGCCAGGGGTTCGTCGCCATGGACGAGGCCCTGCGGCAGCGCGCCATGGCCCGGGCCAGTGCCGGAGGGCCGGCGTGAACTTTTCAGCCTTCTCCATCCGCAACCCGGTGCCTGCGATTCTGCTGTTCGCACTGCTCACGCTCGCCGGGCTGCTGGCCTTCCGCATGACGCTGGTGCAGGACTTTCCGGACATCCAGCTCCCGATCGTCACCGTGACCGTCACCCAGCCGGGCGCCGCACCCGCCCAGCTCGAAACCGAGGTCGCGCGCAAGATCGAGGACTCGGTCGCCACCGTCACCGGCATCAAGAACATGTACACCACGGTGCTCGACGGGGTGACGACGATCACCGTCGAATTCCAGCTCGAGAAGAACATCACCGATGCCGTCACCGAGGTGCGCGACGCCGTCTCGCAGGTGCGCTCCGACCTGCCCGCCGACATCCGCGAGCCCATCATCAGCAAGCTGCCCACCTCCGGCCGCGTGGTGGAGGTATACGCGCTGCGGCTCGAACCCGGCTCCGGCTGGGACGCGCAGCAGCTCTCGTGGTACGTGGACCATACCGTCGCCAAGCGCCTGCTGAGCATTGCCGGCGTGGGCGCGGTCAAGCGCGTGGGGGGCGTGACACGCGAGGTGCAGGTGGTGCTCGATCCCGACCGCATGCAGGCCCTGGGCGTGACGGCGGCCGAAGTCTCGCGCCAGCTCGCGCTGGTGCAGCAGGACGCTCCCGGCGGCCGTGGCGATGTGGGCGGCGCCGAGCAGACCGTGCGCACCGTGGCCTCGGCCCAGACGGCCGACCAGCTCGCCGGCATGGCCATTCCGCTCGCCAGCGGCGCCACGGCCCGGCTCGGCGACGTGGCCGATGTGCGCGACACCGTGGCCGAGCCGCGCGCCGTGGCGCTGGTCAACGGCCAGCCCGTGGTGGCGGTCGAGATCTTCCGGGCCAAGGGAGCGAGCGAGCTGGAAGTGGCCCAGGCCGTGGCGCGTGCCATGGACGAACTGCAGGCCGGCCATCCGCAGGCAGTCATTGCCCGCATCGTGGACAACGCAGCCCCGGTGCAGGAGAACTTCGACGGCAGCATGCACCTGCTCTACGAGGGCGCGCTGCTGGCGGTGCTGGTGGTGTTCCTCTTCCTGCGCGACTGGCGGGCCACGCTGGTGGCCGCCACCGCGCTGCCGCTGTCGATCATTCCGACCTACCTCGGGCTCTACCACTTCGGCTACAGCCTCAACGGCGTCACGCTGCTCGCCCTGGCGCTGGTGGTCGGCATTCTGGTGGACGATGCCATCGTCGAGATCGAGAACATCTCGCGCCACCTCGCCATGGGCAAGACGCCCTATCAGGCCGCAATGGAGGCCGCCGACGAGATCGGCATGGCCGTGATCGCCACCACCTTCGCCCTGGTGGCCGTGTTCCTGCCCACGGCCTTCATGAGCGGCATCTCGGGTCTGTTCTTCAAGCAGTTCGGGTGGACGGCCGTGCTCGCCATTCTGGCGTCGCTGGTGGTGGCCCGTCTGCTCACCCCCATGATGGCCGCCTACCTCCTCCGGCCCCAGGCCGGCGCCGGGGGCCATGCCACGCACACCAACGCCCTTTCCCCTTCCGGCAACGCACCAGCGGACGACGGCCCCCTCATGCGCCGCTACATGGCCACCATGCGCTGGTGTCTGGATCACCGGCGCTTCACGGTGCTGGCAGCGGTGGGCTTCTTCGCCGCCTCGCTGACCCTGGTGCCGCTGCTGCCCACGGGCTTCGTGCCCCAGGCCGACCGGGGCCAGACGCAGGTCACCATCGAGCTGCCCCCCGGCGCCACCCTCGCGCAGACCCGGGCCCTGGCCGAAACCGCCCGCCAGCGCATCGCGCAGGACCCGGACGTAGTGAGCGTGTACGCCTCGGTGGGCGGGGGATCGAGCGGCGACGGCTTCCACCCTGGGGCCGCCGCCGAAGTGCGCCGGGCCGTGCTCACGCTGGTGCTGCTGCACCGGCGCGACCGGGCCGACACCATTGCCGACATCGACGCGCGCATGCGCACCCTCGTGCAGACCCTGCCCGGTGCCCGCTTCCAGATCGGCAGCGGCGACATGGGCAGCAAGATGGAGCTCACGCTGCTCGGCGACGAGCCGGCCACCCTCACCGCGACGGCCCGCGAGGTCGAACGCCAGCTGCGCACCCTGCCCGGCATCGGCGGCGTGACAAGCGACGCGGCCCTGGTGCAGCCCGAACTCATCGTCCGCCCGGACAGTGCCCGCGCGGCCGAACTGGGCGTGACCACCGCCGCCATTGCCCAGACCGTGCGCGTGGCCACGGCAGGCGACTACGAACAGCAGCTCCCCAAGATGAACCTGCCCGACCGGCAGGTGCCCATCCGCGTCAAGCTGCCCGACAGCTTCCGCGCCCACGTGGGCGACCTCGAACGCCTGCTGGTGCCGGGGCGCGCCGGGCTGGTCCCGCTCGCCGATGTGGCGAGCATCCGGCTCGAAAGCGGCCCCTCGGTCATCAACCGCATCAACCGCAGCCGCAGCGTGCGCTTCCAGATCGAGCTGGGCTCGCGCACCCTGGGCCAGGCCAATGCCGCCGCCCGTGCGCTGCCCGCCATGCAGCACCTGCCGCCCGGCATCCGCATCGCCGAGCTGGGCGATGCCGAGGAAATGCAGACCCTGTTCGCCAGCTTCGGCACCGCCATGGCCATCGGGGTGCTGTGCATCTACGGCGTGCTGGTGCTGCTGTTCCGCGACTTCATGCAGCCGGTGACCATCCTCGGCGCGCTGCCCATGGCCATCGGGGGCGCCTTCGTGGCCCTGCTGCTCACACACCGCGCACTGTCCATGCCCTCGATGATCGGGCTCATCATGCTCATGGGCATCGTCACCAAGAACTCCATCCTGCTCGTGGACTACGCCATCATGGCGCGACGCGCAGGCATGGACCGCCGCGCCGCCCTCGTCGATGCCTGCCACAAGCGCAGCCGCCCCATTCTCATGACCACCATCGCCATGGGCGCCGGCATGCTGCCGCTCGCGCTCGGCCTGAGCAAGGGCGACCCGAGCTTCAACTCGCCCATGGCCATCACCGTCATCGGCGGCCTGCTCACCAGCACCCTGCTGAGCCTGCTGGTGGTGCCTGCCCTCTTCACCTACGTCGATGACCTCAAGCTCGCGCTGATGCGGCGCATGCGGCACACACCGCCGCCCACCCGCACGCCACCGGCCTCCTCATCCCCTGATCCCGCCCCCGAAGAAGCCGCCTGACATGACTGCCCTGCTCCTCAAGACCCTGCTGTCTGCCGTGCTCATCGTGGCCATCTCGGAGCTGTCGCGCCGCAGCAGCTTCTGGGGTGCGCTGCTCGCCTCACTCCCCCTCACCTCGCTGCTGGCGCTGGTCTGGATGCACCTGGACGGCGCCGGCAGCGAGCGCATCGCCACCACCACGCTCGACATCTTCTGGCTCGTGCTGCCTTCGCTGGTCTTCTTTTTGCTGCTGCCCGCGCTCCTGCGCGCAGGGGCGGCCTTCTGGCCCAGCCTGCTGCTGAGCTGCGCAGCCACGGCCGGCGCCTACGGCCTCATGGGGCTGTTCCTGCACCGCGCGGGGAGTTGACGCGAGCGCACAGAGTCTGGCCGCCCGAGGCGACCGGACCGGCACAGGGACGGGAGGCCAGCCCCGCCCGCCCGATGTCAGCGCGTGGCCGGCACGGCACTCGGGGCACGCGGCGCCCCGGCAGGCACACGCGTGAGCCGCATGCCAACCAGAATCGCCACCACCGTGCCCACCTGCACCAGCACCTGCATGCCCGAGGGCATGGCCTCGTAGCCCACGAGCGTGTGCAGCACCCGGCCAGCCAGCGCGTCATCCCCGAGCAGCCAGGAGCTGTCCCACAGCGGCGTGGCCAGACTCGGCAGCCAGTCCGCCTGCACCAGAAAGCGCGCCGCCTGCCCGGCCATGGCCGCTGCCAGCAGCACGATGAACCCGCCTGTCGCCGCAAAGAAAACCCGCGTCGGAATCCGCACGAATCCCGCATACAGCCCCACTCCGGCCAGCGCCCCGGCCAGCAGGCCCAGCGTCCCACCGCCTGCCACCTGCATGGGAGTCTCGCCCCCGCCTGCCAGCAGGCCGTAGAGGAACAGCACCGTCTCGGCCCCTTCGCGCAGCACGGCCAGCGCCACCACCACCGCCACGGCCGACATCTCGCGTGCACCGGCCTGCACCTCGGCCCCCAGCGCATGCACCTCCTGCGCCATGCGGCGGCCGTGGCGCGCCATCCAGATGACATGCCAGGCCAGCATGGCCGCCGCCAGCAGCAGCACACCCGCATTGAGCAGCTCCTGCCCCACGCCGTCGGCCAGATCGGCAATGGTGCGCATCAGCGAGGCCACGAGCACCGCGCCCAGCACCCCCGCGCCCACCCCGCCCGCAAGCCAGCGTCCCCGGCCCGGCAGTGCACGGGTGGCTGCAGCCACAATGCCCAGAATCAGGGCAGCTTCCAGCGTTTCACGAAACACGATGATGGCAGCTCCGATCATGGCATTCACTCCGCAATGACCACGCCGCGCGCGGTCTTTTCATGGAACTCGCCAAAGAACGGGTAGCGTCCCGGCTTGAGCGGACCGATCGGAATCTGCACCGTGGCCCCCGGCGCCACGATCTTCTCGCGGTGCAGCGTGTAGCTCTCGAACTCCTCGGGCGTGGGGTCCTGGTTGTGCACCATCAGCCGCACCTTCTGCCCCGCCGGCACCTTCACCTCGACGGGCATGAAGCGATGGTTGCGAATGGTCAGCGCCACCTCCGGGTCGGCCGCGAGCGCACCGGTGGCAACGAGGCACAGCCCCAGCGAAATGAACAGGCGTGTCATGCGTCTCTCCTTGGTCAAAGATGCGCATGATAACGATTCTCATTTGTAATGCAACCCCCAGGGGCTTTTCCCACACACCGCTCCATCGCCCGCACAGGTGCAGCCAGCAGCAAATGGAATATGTGGCCGGGAAAAAACCGGCCATGCGGCCTGCCAACCTGTCCAGCGCTCGGCGCTCGGCGTTCGGTTCGGTCAGGCTCGTCCCCCTGCCCGCCTCAGCAGGCCGTGCAGGCCTCGTCTGCCGGCACCGGCGTGCTGCGGCCCTGCCGCGCGCCGCGTGCATCCGCTTCCAGGGCGGCACGGTACTGGGCCAGTTCCGCCACCGACAGCTGGCACAGCCCATGCTGCGCGGCATAGTCCCGCACCTGGGCACCGCGCATCATGGTGCCGTCCGGATTCATGAGCTCGCACAGCACCGCCATGGGCGCACAGCCCGACAGCCGGGCCAGATCGACGGACGCCTCGGTATGCCCGCGACGTTCCAGCACCCCGCCCGGACGCGCCACGAGCGGAAACACATGCCCCGGGCTCACCAGCCGCCCGGCATCGCGCGTCTGCACCCCGGCCAGCGCGGCCCGGATGGTCGTGAGACGGTCCGTGGCGCTCACGCCGGTCGTCACGCCCGTGGTCGCCTCCACCGACACCGTGAACGCCGTGCCCTGGCGGCTGCGGTTGCGCGCCACCATGGGCGCCAGCCCCAGCACATCGGCATCGGCCTGGGGCATGCACACACAGACAATCCCGCTGCCGTCGCGGATCATCTGCGCCATCTGCGGCACGGTCATGTGCTCGGCCACGGCGATGAGATCGACTTCGTCCTCACGCTCGGGATCGTCGTGCACCAGCACCATCGCCTGCTGCCGCAGGGCCTGCAGCCCGGCCTGCACGCGCTCGCGCACCCGCGCCGGGAGGGCCGCCACAGCGGCACCAGCACCGAGTGCAGACAGGGAGGAAAGGGAAGAATCAAGGGAAGTGGACATGTGAAAGCTCCTTCATGGGAAATCCAGGAAAAACGCTTTCAAGGCGTGAAGCCTCCACCCGTGCCCCGTGCCCGGGCAGCGCAGACATGCACACGATGCACGCCCACCATGCGCAGCCCTGCCGCCCTGGCCGGACAACCCGAACCGGGGCAGATGCAGGGGCCACACAGACACGGCGGACACGGTGCACCAGCCAGACAACTGGCGACCGCGGTCCAGGGGTGGAGCTGGTCTTCTTTCATCCGGACTGTCACCGTCGGCCGGGGCTTTGCACCCCGTCTGCTGACCTCCGGGCCACCACATGTTTCCATGCGCGGCACACCGGAGCGCTCGCGGGCTCGCGCCGAGTGACACCCACCCTGCGCCTACCGCCGGTAGGGAATTGCACCCTGCCCTGAAGACGTGCCGGCAAACGGCCACCCGGCCGATCCCCGACGCAGATCAGTGTACTCCGGCAGCCCATCCCCCTGCCAGCGGCAGTGGTTCCGGCATGCCGGAAGGAATCGCCCCGTTACCGTGCAGGCCCGCCGACAGGCACCGCCTGCAGCACGGGTGCGCCACCCAGTGCCTGGTAGGTGGTAACCAGGTTGTCGGCGCGGTTGAGCTGCACGTCGAGGAGGGCCATTTCGGCGGTGCGGCGGGTTTCCTGCGCGTCGAGCCAGGTCTTCATGGCCACAGCCCCTGCGCGGTAGCGGATGCGGGTGAGCTCCTCGGCGCGACGGGCCTGCGCCAGCGATTCGGTCAGCCGCGCCTCCTGCGTCTGGAGCTGGGTGCGGTTGGAGAGCGCGTTCTCCACGTCCGCCAGTGCGCTGTAGAGCGTCTTGCGGAAGGAGATGATGGCCTGCTCGTAGCTGCTCTGCGCAATGGCGGTGTTGCGCTGCATCTCGCCGAACTTCAGGAAGGGCAGCACCAGCCCTGCTCCCAGCGTGGCCACCGGATTGCCGAGCACGTTGGCCAGGCTGGCACTGCCGCTGCCGAGCGTGCCGGTGAGCGTGAGCGTGGGGTAGTAGCTCGTGCGGGTGGCGTCCACATTGGCGAGCGATTCGCGCAGGCGCATCTCGGCGGCCTGCAGGTCGGGGCGCCGCCCCAGCACGTCGGCCGGCACTCCGGCCGGTATGGCCGGCAGCGCTGCCAGTGCGGGCAGACGTGGATGCTGCGCCGCCTCGGGCAGCGATTCGGGCGGTGCGTCGAACAGGATCGACAGCGCATGGCGCTGCTCCACGCGCTGCTGCACATAGGTGGTGAGCGCCGCTTCCTGACTCGCCAGGGTCTGGCGGCTCTGGGCCAGATCGAGCCCCGAGATGGATCCGGCCCTGTACTGCACCTCGGCAATCTGCAGGGTCTTGCGGGCGGTGTCGATGCTGGCGCGCTGGCGCTCGATCTTCTGGTCCAGGGTGGCGATCTGCCAGTAGGTCTTGGCCACGGTAGCCACCAGCGCCTGCGCGGCGGCCTCGCGGTCCTGCTCGGTGGCAGCGGCTTCCCAGTCGGCCATGCGCTTGCTGGCGGCCAGCCGACCCCACAGATCCACCTCCCAGCTCACGCCCAAGCTGGCCGAGGAGCTGCGGCTGCTGTTGGCTGTATCGCTGTCGAGGGCACGGCTGCTGGACACCGACACGTTGGCCGACGGCGTGGGCAGCATGTTGCCCACGGCATTGCCCACGGCCAGGCGCGCGCTGCGCACCTTCCAGGCCGCCACGGCCAGGTCGGGATTGCGGGCGAGCGCATCGTCGATGAGCGCCGTGAGCTGGCTGTCGCCCAGACTGGTCCACCAGCGGCTGCCGTACACGCCCTCTCGGGTATGGCCGGCCGCCTGCTTCCACTGGTCGGGGAGCTGCACTGCAGGGGTGTGATAGGGCGTGCCGGCACAGCCGGCAAGCACGGCGCCCGCCACCAGTGCCGCCACCAGGCGGACGGGTGGCACGACGCGAACGGAACGGAATGCAGAATTTTTCATGGTGGCAGACACAGGCATCATTGGCGCGAAAGCGCCTCCACAGGATCGAGTTGGGCAGCACGGCGCGCCGGCAGAAAGCCGAACAGCACCCCGATGAGCGTGGAGCAGCTGAACGCGGCCACGATGGACGACACCGAGAACACCATGCTGAAGCTGCCTCCGCCGAGCGTATCGAACGCCCAGCCGATCATCAGTGCCAGCGCAATGCCGCCGAGCCCGCCCACCAGACACACCAGCACGGCCTCGATCAGGAACTGCCGCAGAATGTCGCTCTGCCGCGCTCCCACTGCCATGCGCACGCCGATTTCCTGCGTGCGCTCGATCACCGACACCAGCATGATGTTCATCACGCCGATGCCCCCCACCACCAGCGAGATCACGGCAATGGCCGAGATCAGCAGCTTCATGGTCTGGGTGGTCTTCTCGACCGTCTGGCGGATGCTGTCGGAGTTCTGGGTGAAGAAGTCCTTGGAGCCGTGGCGCTGGGTCAGCAGGCTGATGATGCCCTCCTCGGCCGCGCTGCTGTCGGAGCCGTCGGCCACGCGCACGGTGACCGAGCGCAGATAGTCCGTGCCCATGAGGCGGTTCATCACGGTCGAATACGGCAGCCAGATGTTGAGCGCATCGGAGTTGCCGAAGGGGCTGTCCTTGGGCGCCGTCACCCCCACCACCCGTGCGGGCATGCTGCCGATGAGCAGCACCTTGCCGAGGGGATTCTCGTCATCGCCAAAGAAGGCATTGCGCGTGTTGGGGTCGATCACCGCATCCTGCAGCTCGCGCCGCACGCTCTCGTCGGTGAACGAAGCGCCATCGGCAATCTCGTAGCCGCGCACGCGGAAGTAGCTCTCGCCCACGCCGTTGATGGTGGCCGTCTTGCTCACGTTGCCCCGCAGCACGGTCTTGCTCGTGCTCACGTTGGGCGAAACGCTGTCCACATACCCCAGCTTGGAGAGCGCGGTCGCATCGCCCGGCTTGAGCGTGCGGATGCGCCCGGCCGTGCGGTCGCCAAAGCCGGTGCCCGGCATGATGTCGATGGTGTTGGTGCCCATGCTGGCAATGTCGGCCAGAATCTTCTGCTGCGAGCCGTTGCCCAGCGCCACTACCGACACCACCGAGGCAATGCCGATGATGATGCCCAGCATCGTCAGCAGCGTGCGCAGCTTGTGGCCCACCATGGAGCGCACAGCCATGTGCAGAGCCTCGCCGAACTGTGCCAGGCTCGCGTGCCAGCCCGGCTTGGGCGGCGGCACCGGCTCGTGCGGCTTCTGCACGATGCCGGGCTGGTCCTTGTTGAGGTAGTCGCGCACGATCCGGCCATCGGTGATCTCCAGCACACGCTCGGCCTCGGCCGCCACCTTGGCATCGTGCGTCACGAGAATGATGGTGTGGCCATCGGCATGCAGCTCCTTGAGAATCTGCATCACCTCATGCCCGCTGGCCTGGTCGAGCGCCCCGGTCGGCTCGTCGGCCAGGATCACGTCGCCCCCATTCATCAGCGCCCGGGCAATCGACACCCGCTGCTGCTGCCCGCCCGAGAGCTGCCCCGGCTTGTGGTCGAAGCGCTGCCCCAGCCCCAGCCGCGTCAGCAGCTCCTCGGCACGCCGTGCCCGCGTGCCGGCATCGACCCCGGCATAGATGGACGGAATCTCCACATTGCCCACCGCCGTCAGGTCGCCCATGAGGTGATAGCGCTGGAAGATGAACCCGAAATGCTCCCGCCGCAGCCGCGCCAGCTCGTCGGGCTGCATCTCGCGCGTCTCCTTGCCCGCCACGCGGTAGCTGCCGCGCGAGGGCCGGTCCAGACAGCCGAGAATGTTCATCAGCGTCGACTTGCCCGAGCCCGACGGCCCGATGATCGCCACCATCTCCCCGGCCCGGATGGTCAGGTTGATGTCCTTGAGCACGGCCACCATCTCGTCGCCCGCCGGAAACTCGCGCACCAGGTTGTGCACCTCCAGCAGCGGATGGCGGCTGTCGTCCTGGCTGAAATCGGCATCGACCCCCACCGGCCCGGAAGGCGCAGACGCAGACGCAGAAGCCGCTGCGGGAGCCGACTGCCCCGCCGCTTCTGCAGTGGTGGAGGACGTGGGAACGGAAACAGGAGCGGCGACGGCTGCGCCTTGCACCGCCCCGGCGGCCTCAGCCGACGGCAAGGCAGGCGCAGAGGGAGATGCGGGCTCCGAGACCAGCGCAGAGGCTGGTGCAGTGGGCGTCACCGGCACCGCGCCAGCGCCGGTCGCCGCCCCTGCCACCGTCTCAGGAGACAGATCGTCGTGGTTCTTCATGCGATCCTCCCCGTCAGGGAGTCGCCCGGCAGCGCAGCCCATGCCACGCCCCCGGCCAGCAAAATGTGCGGACAGCGGCTCATCGTCAGAACATCCTCGGGCCACGCGTGGAACTCGTGCCGGTGTTGGCGCTGGCATCGCCCACCACCACCTGCTCGCCCTCGGACAGGCCGGACTTCACCTCCGCCTGCACGCGGTTGTTGAGCCCGATCTGCACCGCACGCGGCGTCACCTTCTGCTCGCCCTTCTTGCCCGTCACCACACGCACCGTGTAGCTGCCGTCCTTGTTGCGCTTGCGGCTCAGCGCCCCGGAAGGAATCGTGAGCACGTTCTTCGCCTGCTGCAGCACCACCGTCACCTGCGCCGTCATGTTGATGCGCAGCCGGTGATCCGCATTCGGCACCTTGAAAATCCCGTTGTAATACACCGCCGTGCTGCTCGAACTGTCGGTGTTCGTACCCTCGTAAGAGCTCATGTTGATCGGGCCCGGCTCGATGCTCGCGAGCGACGTGTCGTACTTGCGGTCCGGATCCCCCAGAATCGTGAAGTACGCCGACATGCCCGTCTTGATGCGCGGCACATCCGCTTCCGAAATCTGCGCCTCGATGCGCATCGTGTCCAGATTGGCCAGCTTGATGATCGTCGGCGCCGACTGGCTCGCACTCACCGTCTGCCCTTCCTTGGTCACAATCGCCACCACCGTCCCGTCCGACGGCGCCGTGATGCGCGTATAGCCCACGTTGGCCTGCGCCGTCTCCACCTGCACGCTGTACTGCTTGATCAGCGCATCCGTCGCCTTCACATCGGCCACCGCCGCATCCAGCGCCTGCCTGGCGCTCTGCATGTCGGCCTGACTGCCCGCGTCATGCTCGTACAGATACTTCTGCCGCGTGTAGGTCTGCTGTGCCAGCACCAGCGTGCTCTGCTTGGACGCCTTCTGTGCCTTGTAGTTCGCCACTGCCTCCTGTGCCGCAATCAGGCTGTTGTGCTGCGTGGTCGAGTCGATCTGCGCAATCAGCTGCCCCTGCTTCACGTTGTCGCCCACCTTGACGTAGAGCTTCTTGAGCTGCCCCGACACCTGCGAGCCCACATCCGTGAGCTGCGCCGCCTGAATCGCCCCCGTAGCCAGCACCGAATCCTCGATGTCCCCCCGCGTCACCGTGGCCGTAATGAGATTCGGCCCCGGCTTGGGTGCGAACCACTGCCGATAGACCAGCCAGACCACGGCCGCGATCAGCACCACGGCAATGACCGTCCACCAGGGATGCGTCTTGATTTTTTTCCACATGATCGGGAGACAGAAAGAGATGAAAGAAGAAGAAAAAGAGGAAGGAGAAGAAGAACACCCCTTCACCCCGCGCCCCAGCCACCACGCAGGCCCCAGAGTCACCCCCAGATGCCCACCAGCCAGCCGCCAGGCTGCACAGGAACATTGTGACCGATCCCACAGGAGGCAAAAGGTTCCCCTGCGTCATCAAAACCCAGGGCGGTTCAGTTCGAGCAAGCTCAAAAAGCTTAGGTCGGTGTCAACTGAACCGGCAACAGCCCACTTTCGCGTCCGTGTTGTAGCTCCCTCTCTCACCCCGGATAGCTACACTCCAGGTTTACCCTCAAGGGCCGACTGTATACGTTGTAGCTCCCTCTCTCACCCCGGATAGCTACACTCTCAGACGATTACGGGGGACCATTACATTACGTTGTAGCTCCCTCTCTCACCCCGGATAGCTACACTGCCAGAATGCCGCGAATGACGGCCATTACAGTTGTAGCTCCCTCTCTCACCCCGGATAGCTACACTCGCGAGTCGCAAGATTGTCGGAGACGTGGTCGTTGTAGCTCCCTCTCTCACCCCGGATAGCTACACTCTCCAAACACTGACGAGATGTAGAAGTGTGCGTTGTAGCTCCCTCTCTCACCCCGGATAGCTACACTCTCATGTCGGCACCGTATTCGTCCATCAGATGTTGTAGCTCCCTCTCTCACCCCGGATAGCTACACTCTAAATCCCTGCAATGGAGTCCCGTTGTTGAGTTGTAGCTCCCTCTCTCACCCCGGATAGCTACACTCCTGAGGGCAGAGATGGCGACCTTCAAGATGGTTGTAGCTCCCTCTCTCACCCCGGATAGCTACACTCTGCCGGAGCCACTGACGCCCTCGATGGCCTGTTGTAGCTCCCTCTCTCACCCCGGATAGCTACACTCCCCGTCTGGGTTGACTCCCTGCGCGATGCTGGTTGTAGCTCCCTCTCTCACCCCGGATAGCTACACTCGAGCTTGATGATGCCCCACACGCCGACCATGTTGTAGCTCCCTCTCTCACCCCGGATAGCTACACTCGCCTCAAGGCGCTGAAAGACTCTGGCACCAGTTGTAGCTCCCTCTCTCACCCCGGATAGCTACACTCTGGAACCCAAAAGGAATTCATCATGGATACGTTGTAGCTCCCTCTCTCACCCCGGATAGCTACACTCTAGCCCTTGCAAAACCCGCGCCCCGCCTTACGGAGCGCGGGTTCTTGTGCTTCCAAAACGGTCTTAGAAGAGCGCAATTTGGGTTGCATCGACTATTTTTTCCTGAAAAAGCGGAAGGCCTACTAGCAGCTTCATGCTGGCAAACTGCTTTTCTGTCACAGACAACATGCGTACTGATCCTTCTGGTGGCAAATTAGCTAACAGCCGTTTCATGTGCTTTTGCTCAGCGTCGTTGCCGTTGACTATGTGTCAGGTCCCGGATGATTGCGTACGTTCTTTTCAAACAACGTGGGATGTGACCCCTGCCATCGCTTGAGAGCCTGAACGGGCGTTTCATGCCGCAGGGCTTTCTGTGGAATCTGCTGGTTGTACAGCCACACAAAGCGATGCAGTGTCTTCTCCAGATCCTCTGCACTGTTGAAGCGATGCGTGTGCAGCACCTGGCTAAGCCTTCCGTTGAAACGCTCCACCATGCCGTTGGTGCGTGGTGTTCTGGGGCGTGTGAGCCGGTGCTCTATCCCGAGCTCCTTGCACAGCAAATCAAACTCGTGATCACCGCTTGGTTGCTTCTCGTGCTTGCCAAACAGACGATCCGAGAACTCTTTGCCGTTGTCCGTGAGGATCGTGCGGATGTGGAAACAGGCCGCTTTCTTCAGGGCAGCCAAAAATGCTCGCGCGGCGGCTGCTGTCTTGTACTGCTTGATCTGAATGAACACCCAACGCGTAGCTCGGTCAATGGCCACAAAGACATATCGGCGCTTGTTCTCGTCCTGCATCTGAGGCAGGTATTTCACATCGATATGCACATAGCCCGGCTCATAGGCTTTGAACGGCTTGCTTTCGTGCTCGGGTCGAGCGGCCGCAGGCAAGCGCGAATGCCCTCGGCGACGCAGCAATCGATCCAGCGCCGAGCGGCTCATCGTCGGTTCAATGAATTCGTGGATGACTGCCAGCAAGTCATCCAGAGGCAGTAGCAGTTGAGTTCGCAAATAGATCACCAGCTCTTCCTGCGCTGCGTTGAGCGTTGTCTGCAGATGGTGGGCAGTATGGCTTGCATCCTGCACGCTTGTGCGGTGGCGCCACTTTCGCACCGTACCAAGCCCTATGCCGTATTGCCGCGCAAGCTCGTGATCGGACGCACTCGACTGCTGCAGCGCCAGACGAATCGCTGGAGTGGTAGTGGCGTTCTTGTGCAATGAGATCAGCATGGCGTCTCTCCTGTCTCGATGCGCCATGTTGCCACAACCGTTTTAAGTACCTCACGGCTGAGCAGTAGCGGACGCTTGGTTTTTACAATCCAATCATCCGGGACCTGACAACTA
>NZ_JAYRLV010000017.1:0-41894 GCF_041912815.1 Allobrachymonas sp.
TAGCGCGGATCGTTCACAAAGTGAAAGTACTGCAGCCAGGTGAAAAGTCCGGGTTGGCGATTGTCAAAACCAAACCAGATGAAGAGCAGCTTGCCGGAAATCCAGCACCCACCCAGCAGAAAGAAAAGCAGTGCGGCAGCCAGCGTGGCTGCCTTGACCGAAGTTTTCATGGCGTATCTTGGAAAACTCAGAAAGTGAGAGGACCATGTGCCTCACGGCTTTGCACTTGCTCTTGCGCGCGAACTCCCTGCACCGCCTGTCCCAGCGCCAGACTCTCGGCTACGGGTGTCTGCACGGCCACTGCCACATCCACCGTGGTGCTGCTGGTGTAGGGATTGCGCGCCGCCTTCACAGGATCGTCTGCCACAAAGAAAGCCTGTCCCTTGCCCGGATGCACGTAGCACTCCAGCTCCGTGAGACCCGCCACATCAAGCCCCATGCGCTGGGACTGAGCCAGAGAAGCCGCCGCAATGCGCGAGCGCTCCAGCTCGCTGTAGCCCCCCAGAGTCGGCTCATGCTGCACACGGTCGTGGAAGGCCGCGATGTGGGAATCGGCATGCCGGGACAGTGCGGACACCTCGGAGTGCTCGGGCTGGGAGGTATGCGAGTGGGAGGGGGTTGCCTGGGCATGATGCGCCATCGCAGTCTCCAGGGCCTTGAGCGTATGGGGCCCGGCTATGCCATCGGCGTGCAAATGATGATCGGCCTGAAAGGAGCGCAAGGCGTGCTCGGTTTGGGGTCCCCAAAGACCATCGACAGCGAGGGCATGGTGATTGCGGTCGTGATAACCGAGCGCATGCAGATTGCCCTGCAAATGCCTGAGCTGGTCATGCGACATGGTGCTATGGGGGATATGCACATCGGCAGAAGGAGATCGATATGCAGGAGATTGAGAATTTGAGGTAGAGGAATGCAAGTGGGCTTCTGGCGTATACCCATGTGCTATTGCATGTTCCCAATCACGAGATGCATGGAGACGCTCAAGATATTGATGAGGGGGCTTTTGATGCGTGCCATTGATGATGGCACCGGATAGTTTGACATCATTTTGTGCATGCGCTGGAACAACCCTGTCTTTCCAGTAGTGAATGGCGATCTTTGCAGCAATTTCCCTGTCGGCAGCCAATTCTGGATGGTTGACAAGGTCCAGCTTGAGCTCGCGACCTATACGAGCATAATTGTCTCTGCCAGTGAGCTGTATATAACCTCGCCCATGGTAACGCCATCCATCTCCGTGATGGATGTTTCCGAGATTCTTTTTTCCCCACTCTCCGCCGTAAATTGTATTTGCAATTTCTTCGGCGCCACCATGAACTATGCGTTGAGCTTCTTCTGGAGAGTCTATGCCATTTCTTCCAGGAAATGTTTTAAATAGTCCTGATGCAGAATAGTGAAGATTTTCTTGCATGGATTTGAAGTGTCCACTTTCTACCGTCATCTGCCCCATGAATATGCCGAGTTCTTTTGAAGATTGGATGCCGGATTCCATTGCTTTTTGCAAAAGATAGTCTGCATTTGATTTTTGTTCGGAATGAGGGGGAATGTTTGTCATGGCAGATGTTTTATGTTGATGCGATGTGCTTGAAGGATTACTGATCTGCAGGGATGTTTTGCTGGTCAATTATTGTTGAGAAATATTTTTTTTGAGGTGGTTGGATGCACTTGAGAAGATGCGAGTTGACCATTACCCCATCATGACTCCAGTCATTTGAATCCGTATTGCCATACACGCCATAGCGATTTCTGTTGATTGAAAAGGATACATAGCTGTGAAAGCCATATTTGGAGTAGTCTCTGCGAAAGGCTTTTTGAGAAGGTATTTTTTTGGATGGATAAGATAGCTCAATATTTTTCTTGTTGCCGAAAAGATAATGAAGGTAATTTTTTCCATCGGCGTCCACGCTGGAACAGAGAGATACCGTTTTCCCATTTCTTAGCGGGCAGGAGAAAGCCGTTTTTTCATCGGCTGAGCATAGGCTTTGTGCATGCACGGAGAGCGCGGAGATGCTGATAAATGGCAAAATAAAATATTTTTTCATTTCTTTGAATTCGAGTGACGATTGGCGTCAGAAGTGGTTCTGTGGATGATGCCTGGAAGGCATTGTTTGCTTGATGAATTGGTGATTTATTTGATTTATGAAATTTTCAGTTTTTAGCTACCAAGGCACTCTTCTGTAATTTTATTTTTGAGGTGCATGTTTTTTCCTTGTGGGTATTTATTCTTGTTGCTGGAAAGGTAATTTACGATGGATTTTTGGTTCCCTGAAGTTGGGTTTTATTTGATGGTTGGTGCTGCCAGTGCATTGGGGTCAAAGGCACTGAATTCTCCTTGTTTGATATTTTTTGGAAGATATTTTCTGCTGATGCTTTTTCCGCTCTCTGAATCCGATGATTCCATAAGAATTTTTTCAATGGACCAGTTTTTTTGAGATTCATTGAATTTGAAAAAATATTCGGATGACCAGTGTTCTCTTGATCCTCCTTCCACGAGAAGATGAATGGCTCCTCCGGGTTGAATGTTCATGTATCCAAAAGGATCTCCGGAGATGCCACCGCAGGTCTTGCATGGAACCAGTTTGTTGTTTCTTGCAGCGACTTCATATCCGCCTCCTTCTTTCCCAGTGATTACCATCAAGATGCGCTTCGCACCTTCTCCAGCCAATTCGCTGGTGCTGTTTTTTTCTTCAACCAAGATGAGTGCATCGGTAATTCCATCGTTATTGAGGTCGCCTTGTTGGGCCTGGATGATCTTGTACCCTGGTGGAACTATCGATTGATAGTCCGCGTTTTTTGATGAGGAATTTTCCCTCTGAGAAGCAGCGACTGTTGATGCAGATCGTGATTTGGCGGTATCAATCTTGGTGCGTGCTTGTTGATGACCTGGCTGGTCTTTGATTTTTCCCTCATGGTACCTTGCCAGTGTCACACTTGAAAAAATGCAGGCTGCAACAGCGAAGTTCATTTTTTTGAAATGAATTTGATGCGCTGAATTTCTATTGATGTGGGAGGAAATCATATGCAGCCTTTGATGCAGATGCGTGAGTGGAAGGGTGGTCTTTCATTTTATTTTTTTGGGTTAATGTCTTTGCTGGCTTTTCTGGTTTTTTCTAAAAATAAATCGTACTATGAGCTGCCACGCAGCTTTTTATTTCATTAGGCTGCGATTTTTGCTTTTGCAAAAACGTGCACAAGAATTTGTTGTGGAAGAGAATTTTTCAGGGTTCGTAACACACATCTAGAGATACCTGGAATGAAGCGAGCTGAAACAGTAAATTTTCTGCTCGGGACGCTCAATCGGTAGCAAGAAATCGACTCAGGAAACAGACGCATTGCACGATGTAACGAAATAAGGACAGAAAGCCGATTCAGAGGAAGCAGCCATGGCTGCGGGTTGAGAATAATTCCTGTCGGTCATTCTATTTGTTGTACTGGATTGATTGGTCATTCCTTTATTTGTCCTCGTCTTGCTTTGGGATGACATGCGAATGCCATTTTTTGAACATTTGCTGAATTCTGAAACAGTGATGAGAATTTACTGAGGAGTTTTGCTCTGTCTGTTGCAAGAGCCTTTGTTGTAGAAATAAGTTTCGATAGAAAAATGAAATGTCAAAATAATTTATTTGAGCGATTCGAGTTCTTTTGCTCTTTGTTCAGTGCTTTTGCGATAGCATTCGCGTACCGCCAGATCTTCTATGGTGCCACCTTCTGTGTCTGCATAGGAATCGCAGTTTGCATCTCGAAATTTTATCCATAAGCGTTGAGCCTCCTGGATTTTCTTCTTTCTAGGTATTGACTTCTCTTGATTCATTAGATTCCTGTACGCCTTGTTCAGGCGCATGTCCTGAATATTGGTGTCTGCTGTTATGCAGTTGGATATTTCAGAGGTGACGCCGTTTGCTTTTTTGAGGCAGGTGCTGATGTTTGAATTTGTAGATGTTTTGGCAATTGCAATGGAGTACGTGATTGCGGTAAAAAATATAAGTATGTATTTTTTCAATTTTTATCCTGTTTGATTTTTTGAATGGGGCGTTGATATTTTTATATCAGTGCCATGCGGGATTGTGGCGTGTCTGGATTGAAGTGCAGATGTTGTTTATTTCTGGCGGTATGCGCCGTAGTCGTAACCGGAGCAATAAGCGTAGCTGTTTGTCTTTTTATTCAGACTGATTCTGCAGTTCTCTGCTCCATATTGTTTCTCACATGACTGCCCGGCCTCTTGTATGGCCAGCTGAGGATCATGATTGGTAGAGACAATGATTTTTTGAGGGGCATTGGCAGGCCAGCTGACGGCAGCGCAGGTGTTGTAGATGGTTTTTAATATCTTGCATGAATTTTGTGCACAAATTGCGATGGCTTTTTCTTCTGAAATTTTCCTGTTCGTATTTCCACCTCCACCCCAATAGACGCCAGCCTCTAATGAATTCACAGCCAGACTGCCGTAGTAAGGAGTGGAGCGGTATCTCTCGATCTGGGCCTGAATGGCGTTTTCCTTGGCTTGCCATGCTTGTTGGCGTGCAGCATTTTGTTGTTGATTTATAACGCCCTGTCTTCGGAGGGTGTCTTGGGTTTGAACTTCACCCAGCATGTTATTTATCTGCTGCTGCTGTTGCATTTGGAGTTGAGCAGGACTTGGCTGCCCCCATGAAGCTGTGACAAAAAAGGCCAGACATGATCCGATAACTGTTTGTGTCCATGGATGTTTTTGCATGATTTTCTCCAGTCTGTGGTCAGGGTTGCCGAAAGGGACTGTTGAGCCCAATGCTGTAGGGATGAGAGCGTGCATCCGCTGCGGAAGATGAGGAGGCATGAGACATGCAGGTCGGCAGGCTTGACGGTTACCGCACCGAGGGCTCCCCGTGTATACGGCCCTGATCCTGAGACAGACTCTGAGCAGCCTGAAATCCCTGTCCCAGCGCCAGACTCTCGGCTACTGGTGTCTGCACGGCCACTGCCACATTCACCGTGGCGCTGCTGGTGTAGGGATTGCGCGCCGCCTTCACAGGATCGTCTGCCACAAAGAAAGCCTGTCCCTTGCCCGGATGCACGTAGCACTCCAGCTCCGTGAGCCCCGCCACATCGAGCCCCATGCGTTGGGACTGAGCCAGGGAAGCCGCCGCAATGCGCGAGCGCTCCAGCTCGCTGTAGCCCCCCAGAGTCGGCTCATGCTGCACACGGTCGTGGAAGGCCGCGATGCGGGAATCGGCATGCCGGGACAGTGCGGACACCTCGGAGTGCTCGGGCTGGGAGGCATGCGAGTGGGAGGGGGTTGCCTGGGCATGATGCGCCATCGCAGTCTCCAGGGCCTTGAGCGTATGGGACCCGGCTATGCCATCGACGCGCAAATGATGATCGGACTGAAAGGAGCGCAAGGCGTGCTCGGTTTGGGGCCCCCAAAGACCATCGACAGCGAGGGCATGGTGATTGCGGTCGTGATAACCGAGCGCATGCAGATTGCCCTGCAAATGCCTGAGCTGGTCATGCGACATGGTGCTATGGGGGATATGCAAGTCAAGAGACGCTTCGTTTTTTGGGACGGCATGTGCGTTCGTGAGCGGTCCATGCCCTTGAGACACAGCATGAGATGCGCCACTCAAATTTTTCCATGCCTCAAAAGCCGATAAGCCATTATTGATGTGCTCCATATATTCAGCTTTCATGCCTTTGAGGGCATGGGCTGACTCTTTCAAGGAGATGCTGGCGTGATTTCCCTGACCATAGTGGCTCTTGAAGTCTCCCTTGTGGGGATCGCTGAAACTGGCCCACTCACAGGCAAGCGCATATTGTGCCTTTTCAAGGGTGGCACCATTTTTCCCTGAAATATACGCATATATTTCAGGCCTTTTTTTGACGATAAGATAATCAGAGAAGATCCTGTCCTGTAGCTCGGGGGTGAATGCTTGATGTCGATCGAGCTTCATCGAAACGATGGCGCCATCCAAGGTGTCAGGAATAATCTGATATTTCCCTACTGCGAAAAGACGATCGCGATGTCCGTGGGGTAAGTGCTGTCGTTGCGATACTTGGGCAATTGTCATTTCCGAGAAAATGATCTTCTTGTCAGCACCAATGATATGTCCATGACTGGTTCCCTTGTTGTAGGCATTGTAGCCAGCAGAAATGGATTCACCTTTGTGGATGAGGGTCTGCAGTGCATTCATGGTTTTCCTTCGTGCGAATGGAGTCAGTGGCTGTTTTCGAATTCCCAGGATGTATATTGCAGATCGGAATTTTTGTTTTTGTTCTTCCAGTCTGATATTTCTCCGGTGGCATTTACGGAGATGATTTTTCCGGTGAATTTGTTCTTGAATCGTGCGAGCATCACGCCATCTCCACTGTATGCGTTGAGCTCTTCCATTCCTTCGCAAGCCTTGCAACCAGCTGTGGGACTGGTGCTGCAGATGTTCTGCCAATCTCCGCCGACAACTTCTGCCTTGCAATCAGGGTTGGGAACAGGTTCCCACCCCTTCTCGATTAATTTTTCTCGAATGAGACCATATGCGGAGCCGGGTTTCAGAATGGCCTGAAGCTCTTTTTTGCTGCCATGCACGGCATCTTCATCGGTCTTTGTAATGGCGCCTGGATTCAAGGATGCAGCTTTGGTATTGGTGCCGGTGCTTCTGTTGTTTTTGCTGTCGATCTTTTCTCCGTGATTTTTATCCGTGGACGCAGGCGATGTGATTTGTGAGTTCTGTTGGCATCCTGAGAGGATGATGCCAAGGAAAAGACACCATGCATATGGACGGTGAAATTCTTTGATGCGGTGTGCGATTGAATTTTTCATGAGTGATTGCTATTTGATTTGGATGATTGATGTTCAGTGTGGCAAGTTCGAATTTCATCCGCATGACTCTGCGTGAAGCGGCGTCGTGGTCATGCATGGCTGCATGGCCTTGGATCGGATGAAGGCTATTTTTTGGTATACGCTCCATAGTCGTAACCAGAACAAAACGCATCTGTGTGATTGGTGGCTGAGCTCTTTGAGGATTTGAGGGGGTTGCTCGCATAGATGCATTGATTGACGCCATACTTTTTCTCGCATGCAAAGTATGATTTTTCAATGGCCTTCTGGGGGTCCTTGTCAACTGCCAATGTCCAGTGCAAGCTGTCTGTTGCAGATTCAGGGCGGGATGCCCCAATGCAGCCATTGGAAACGGTCAATAATATTCGACACTGTCCTTCATGGCAGTGACTCAAAGCATTGCGTTCGGATGCCGCTTTCGATATATTTCCGCCGCCACCCCAATGAAGAATATTGGTGTTCCCCTGGGTGATGAGGCTGCCATAATATGGGGTTGACTGGTATCTCTCGATCTGGGCCTGAATGGCGTTTTCCTTGGCTTGCCATGCCTGTTGCTTGTTCTGTCTTTCATAGTCGGATGCCGCCTCTGTCCCACGCATGATATTTTGATTGATGGCTTGACCCATCCATGGGTTTCCATATTGCGCATTCACATTATTGGAAAATATTAGCAATAAAAGTGCTGTTATTTTTATGGAATTTTTGATGTGAATATATTGATTCTTCAGCATGAAGATGCTCCATTATTTTTTAAGGCTGCCGAAATGGACTGTTGAGTCCTCTGTTTTGAGATTGAGGGCGTGAATCCGCTTCATAAGAAGTAGTTGAGACATACCGACTGGTAGGGGAGATGGCGTTGTCTTGGAAGGAAAAAGGGCCGGTCTGCTGTGGAGAAGCCTCAATCGAGGACCGGATATCGGTATCAGCCCTCAGGGAACTTGCAGAAGAGGATATGTTGCGAGCTTCAGATGCCGGTGCATTCAACGAAGCGACGGGAGCGGAGGACTGAGTGAACGAATTGGGCAAGGCAGCATGGGTAGGCAAGCTACTTGCGTCACGAGCAGCACCTGGAAGATGCGTGTTTACCCCCCGTTGGCTTTGTGAGGCTGTGCGGATACTGTCTTCAGTAGTTGCACTATGGGTGTGACGTGTAAGATGACCCACTGCATTTTGGGTGTCATGCATATCAGTATGGGATTGAGGAAGGGGCTGCGTATGAGTCCCGTAATTCCATCCGCCTGTTCCTTGCTGCTGACGTTGCATCAGATCCTGAGGGCCCGCGGCGGGCCCCATGCCGCGTCCGACTCCAAGGGCCGCACCAGCTGTGCCTCCGACGGTATTGAATCCACTGAATGCTGGAGCGATACCTCCAGAGAAGAAACTCACGACCAGAGGAGGGACGCCGAGGATGAGGGTGGTGAGGAGCATGCCGACACCGCCGGTGACGGTGGCGATATCGGTGAGGGAAGGAGAAGTCGAACCCGCTTCGAGGAGGGAGCCGAGCAGGGAATCGGAGCCCAGGGCGGAAGCGGCAGCGCCTGCGACAGCCGAAGACACATTCATGCCGATGAGCATGGCGGCCATCATGATGATGGCCTTGAGGGCGATCACCGTCACCACCGACAGCACCGCCATGCTGAACAGAGTGGTCACCGTGAACTTGACCCAGTTCACGAACAGGAAGCGGGTGCGCACGGAGATGTAGCACAGGATGAAGAGAGGCCCGAAGACGAAACTCAGATTCAGGGCCACCTCATTGAGCAGGGACAGCCCGCCGGCGAGCAGGGCAGGGACGGCCTGACCGGCGCCGGTGATGAAAGTGAGGGTATTGCTGAAATCAGCGCCGCCTGGGCTGACCGAACCCTGGTAGATCTGCAGGATGCTCTGCAGAGTCAGCATATAGGTCAGTACCTTGCCGACCATTTTGTCAGGACTGGTGTATTCGTTGCCCGTGATGGCCTGAGCCACGATGTTCTGCATATCGCGGACCGTCTGCATCATGCTGTGGCCGGAGAGGGCGAAGCCCTGGGCGGAGGCGACCACGATGATGACCACAAAGGCACGGTTCAGAAAGCCCATGAAGCTCTCTCGGCTCTGGCCTGAGACCATGCGTCCCACGCGTGCACAGGCGAAGGCAGGACTCAGCCTGGAGACAGACCAGTCCAGACTATCTTTGGTTGTATGCACCATAGTCATAGCCTGAACAGTAGGCATAGCTGTTTTTTTCTTCTGATGAGCTTATTCTGCAGTTATTTTCTCCATATTTTTGGGCACACATAACAGCAGCGCGGGCTCCTGCATGATTGGGGTTGCGATCAACGACAACGAACATCTCATGTCTGTCGGTGGGATAGGTGATGGCAGCGCATGCATTTGAAAAAGTCTTCAATATCTTGCAGTCTGCATGGCCGCACAATGCCAGCGCCTTTTGGATGGAGGATGCGTCTGAAACGATGCCGCCACCACTCCAGTAGATGGTGCCTTTGTCGTGCATATTCACAGCCAGACTTCCGTAGTAAGGAGTGGCGCGGTATCTCTCGATCTGGGCCTGAATGGCGTTTTCCTTGGCTTGCCATGCCTGCTGGCGTGCAGCATTCCTGGCTGCATTCTGTTGCTGATTGATGTTCTGAACCTGAATGGCGCGTTGTCTTTCCATCTGATCGGCGTATCCCATGTCAGCAGGGCTGAGCTGTTGCCCCCATGAAGCTGTGACAAACAAAGCCAGACATGATCCGATAACTGTTTGTGTCCATTGATGTTTTTGCATGATTTTCTCCAGTCTGTGGTCAGGGTTGCCGAAAGGGACTGTTGAGCCCAATGCTGTAGGGATGAGGGCGTGCATCCGCTGTGGAAGATGAAGAAGCAGAGCCATGCAGGGCAGTAGGAGTGACGGAGTTTTCCTGCGCAGGAAGCCCACTGCTTTGCTGTGCAGAAGACTCAAACGGTGTGGGAGTATCGGTCCTTGCAGTCTGGAAATCCTCCGATGCGGGCATGTTGCGTGCCTCAGATGCAGGGGCATTCCACGATGCAAGGGAAGAAGGCGGGACAGTGGAATGAGAGGAAGCTGTCATCGCGGACTGAGAAGGATTCCTGTCAGTCGTTCCATTTGTTGCATGGGCTGCATCTGTCATTGCTGTATTTAGCCCTAGCTTACTTTGTGAGGTTATGCGAATGCCAGGCTCGGATCCCATGGAGGCGCTTGTTCCTGAAGGAAGTATCCTGAACAAGGAGTCAGAGCGTTTGGCGCCTGGATGTGAATCTGTAGCAGAGAGGGGCTGAGTATGAGCCCCGTAATTCCATCCGCCTGTTCCTTGCTGCTGGCGTTGCATCAGATCCTGAGGGCCGGATACAGGGCCACGCATACCTCCGCCTGATGCTTGAGCGGCTATGGTTCCTACTTGGTTGTAGCCACTTGCCACTGCACCCATTCCGTTGCTGAAGAAACTCACGACCAGAGGAGGGACGCCGAGGATGAGGGTGGTGAGGAGCATGCCGACACCGCCGGTGACGGTGGCGATATCGGTGAGGGAAGGAGAAGTCGAACCGGCTTCGAGGAGGGAGCCGAGCAGGGAATCGGAGCCCAGGGCGGAAGCGGCAGCGCCTGCGACAGCCGAAGACACATTCATGCCGATGAGCATGGCGGCCATCATGATGATGGCCTTGAGGGCGATCACCGTCACCACCGACAGCACCGCCATGCTGAACAGAGTGGTCACCGTGAACTTGACCCAGTTCACGAACAGGAAGCGGGTGCGCACGGAGATGTAGCACAGGATGAAGAGAGGCCCGAAGACGAAACTCAGATTCAGGGCCACCTCATTGAGCAGGGACAGCCCGCCGGCGAGCAGGGCAGGGACGGCCTGACCGGCGCCGGTGATGAAAGTGAGGGTATTGCTGAAATCAGCGCCGCCTGGGCTGACCGAACCCTGGTAGATCTGCAGGATGCTCTGCAGAGTCAGCATATAGGTCAGTACCTTGCCGACCATTTTGTCAGGACTGGTGTATTCGTTGCCCGTGATGGCCTGAGCCACGATGTTCTGCATATCGCGGACCGTCTGCATCATGCTGTGGCCGGAGAGGGCGAAGCCCTGGGCGGAGGCGACCACGATGATGACCACAAAGGCACGGTTCAGAAAGCCCATGAAGCTCTCTCGGCTCTGGCCTGAGACCATGCGCCATCCTTCCCACATGAACCACAGGGTCAGGCAGGCGGTGCCGATGGTGATCGTGACCTGGAACAGCCGCCCCATTCCTGCGTATCCGAAGTCCTGCACCATGCCCAGCACGTAGTCGTGCAGGTTGCTGAACATGCTTTCGGAAAGGAATTGACCCAGAGAGAGTGCCATGATGATGTGAAATATGAAAAGAGGGTGTCAGGGGGCGCTGTAGCCGAAGGCCTTGTTGATTCGAGCCTGGCTGGAGTCGTAGACGGCCTTGTCGAACATGTTGGGAACACCGATGCTGGTCTGGACGGCATCGGCCGCCTCCTTGCCTACGGCCATGCCTCCGGCGGCTCCCAGGGCACTGACGAGCGTGCCGATTGCATTGCTCATGAAATCGGCAGATTTGCCGGTGGTGAGGGCCTGCTGGGCTTCTGCTCTTTTTTCGTCATAGAGTTGCCGCAGGGCCTGGTAGCTCGCCATGGCAGCCTGCAGGCGCATCTGGTCGTTGGCGATCAGGGTCTGCAGGGCCGTCAGCTTGTATTGCCGCAGCTGCAGGTCGCGGGTCTTGTCCACATTGCTGTTCTGCAACATGCGCTGGAGGGTGTCGTTGCGTTCGTCCAGTACCTTGGAGATGTCGCTGATCTGCTGGAGCTGTGCAGCCAGCACGTTGCGGGCCTTGAGGCAGTTTTGGTAGAGGAGTCGACCGTATTTGGTTCCTATTGCGCTGTCGTTGCAGTTGGGGGTGAGGCCGTTGGCGCCGGATCCATAGAACTGCTGGGCGGCCGTTGCGTAGGGGCCGGTTTCGATGCCTGCAGCGCTGAGGGCGGAGCTCAGTCCCAGGCTGGACGTCAGGCTTCCGGCAATGCTGGCCACGGAGCCGTCGTAGGAGTCGCTGCCGTTGCTGAAGTTCAGCAACGACTGGGTGTTGGTGCGCATGGTGCCGAAATTGCCATTGCCGGATGAGAGGCCCAATAGATCGGCAGCCCATTGTTTGGCGTAATCGGTCACGGAGGAGAGGAGGCCCGCCGACTGGGCTCCCTTGGAGAAGTCGAGCGAGATGCCGTCGCCGCTGTCGCTGATGGACGGGCCCTTGCCTACCAGCCCGGTCGTGCTGTTGGTGTCGGTGCGCATGCTGAGCTGGCTGTTGAGGTTGTCGATCTTGTTGTAGACATCCTCGTCATAGACCAGCCATTGCGCGTGTGCGTGCGCGGAGGCGAGCAGGCACAGCATTCCGAGGAGCGAGGACCATGCGCTGCGGCGCATTCCCCGTCGGGAGGGAAAGGAAAAAATCTTCATGGTCCTGTCCTGTGATGTTCCGTTGAGTTCCTGTCCAGAAAGCCATGTGCCTGCCACAGGATGGGGCAAAGGCCGTCAGTGATAGCTGGGGCGCTGACTGGGAATGCCGCGGCCCTGCCAGTTGTATCCCGTGCCGTCACGGGGGCGGCCGAGAGGGCATGCATATTCATAGGTGGGAATCCACCGTGGATTGACGTATTCCAGGCAGATGCTTTGCCAGGCTCCGCTGACCGGGGAGACGGCCACCCAGCAATCGGTGGGGACCCCTTCGGTGCAGAAGACGAAGGGATCTCCACCGGGACGGGGCAACTGGCGACCGGTCGAGGTGCAGGTGGCGGTGCGGCCTGATGCCGTCATGCGGACATTGCTTCCGCCTGGGCTCAGCGATGTGCAGGCGTTGGGGATGGTGGTGCGCTGCGCCATGGCCACCATGGCAGGCAGCGTCGTGTACAGCGTCACGCCCATGAAGAGGCTGCGCAGCGGCCGGTGAAGAAGGGAGAGGGAACCACTCATGCCGGCTCCACCTGTGAGGATGCGGATGCGGTTTCCTTGGCCAGTCCTTCCCGGCCGGAGCGCACGCTGGCCCCGGTGTCGCCAGAGCCTCGGGCTCCCTTGCGCCGTGCGTAGAAGATCGACAGCCATTGATCGGGGTGGACTGCCACAAGGCCGTGCTCGGGGGAGGAGGCCTCGGCTTCGTGCAGTATCTGGTGCAGGATGCCGATGTTGTCGGTACTGGCTGAAATGACGGACAGCACATCATCCATGCCGCGCAGGTCCAGCTGGCAGACGGCGCTGGCATGCCCCTGCTTGACCAGAAAGCAGCGACTGCGCTCATCAAGGGCGGTGATGACCTTGAATTCGCTTTCCGTGAGCTTGAGACCCTCGATGTAATCCTTGCGGTCGGCATTGGGGTTGGGCAGCAGGATCATGGTGGCTGTCTGCTCGATCAGCGCTGCAGCGATGTCGCTGCGCAGTGCATCCTCGGGCGATTGCGTGGCGAAGATTCCCAGCCCGTTCTGCTTGCGGATGGTTTTTTGCTTGTTCTTGGCAAATTCCTTGAGTCCGCCCTCGCCATCCAGGATCTTCCAGAACTCATCCATCACATAAATGAGCGGACGACCATCAATGAGCTCTTCGAGTCGGTGGATGAGGTAGTTGATGACCGGCGTGCGGACTTCCGCGTTGTCGATGACATCCGTATAGTCGAAGCCGATGATGCTGGCGCCGCTGAAGTCGATGCTGTCGTGAGGGTTGTCGAAGACCCAGCCCAGCGATCCGGAACGGGTCCATTTGCGCAGGCGGGCAAAGATGCTGTCCTCGCCCAGATTCGGCATGGATTTCTGGAGGTTGGTCAAGGTGCGCAGTGCGCGAGGGGTGTCGAGAATGGCACGCACCGCCCGAAGGATGTCTTCCTCCTCGCTGGCGGTATAGCTGGGCTTGGCTGCCAGCAGCTTCACCATGTCGGACAGGAACTGGACGTTGGCCTCGGAGGCCTCGCACTGCAGGGGGTTGAATCCGGTGGGCTGGCCGTTGTCCAGGGCCATGTAGTTGCCTCCGCAGGCTCGCACGAAGATTTCTGCTCCCCTGTCCTTGTCGAAGAAGAAGATGGTGGGCTTGGGCTTGAACTTCTGGACCTGCGACAGCAGAAAGTTGATGAGTGCGGTCTTGCCCGTGCCTGACTTGCCGATGACCATGGTGTTGCCGATGGCCTTTTCACCCAGGCTGTTTTCCCCTGGATGCGTGGCATGAAAGTTGAAGTAATAGGGCTGCCCGTTGGTGGTCTGGAGCACAGTCACGCAGTCTCCCCACGGATTGTTGCTGCGCTTGCCTGTGGCGAAATTGTGCAGCGGGCTGAGTCCCAGAAAGTTGAGTGACGAGACATTGGCCAGGCGCGTGCGATACCGCCAGTTGCAGGGCAGTTGCGCATAGAAGCTTCCCGTGATCGCCAGATCTTCCTTGGCCGACACGAATCCGGCGTTGGAGAGTTCGGCGCGTGCCATGGCCACCTGGCGCTGCAGCTCCTCCTGCGAGCTGCCGTACAGCGCCAGGGTGAAGTGGTATTCGCCCAGCACGAAGTTGCCGCTCGCAAGCTGATCCATCGCGACGTCCAGCTCTGCGATCTGGCTGACCCCGCGGTCTCCGGAGGAGATCATCATGCCCTTGGTGCGTTCCAGCGCCCGGAGCCCCTCGCTCTTGGAGTGAGGCGTGAAGGAGTGCGTGATCACATATTCGAAGTCCAGGTACTTGAGCCCGTTCAGAATCCCGGGCCAGGTTGCATCTGCGTACTCCTTGATGTTGAGGATGGCGCCGTAATGATTGCGTCCCTCGGGTGTCCGGATGATGTAGTCCCCTCCCTTGGGGCTGAAGATGTGCTTGGCCACTGGGAGATAGTTGTAGATGGGGGCCGACAGTACCGGGACGGGTTCGTCCATGCGGTTGATGAGATAGCTGAAGAATTCCAGCACCTCGGAAAAGACCATGCCGCTGGCTGATTCGTACATGCCCAGGCGATAGGGGGAGTAGTCGTGGAGCACTGCTTCCACGTTGGTGGCCAGCTCATTGATCTTGGCCACCGCCTGGTCCTGCTCGGCCCGCAGGCGTTCCAGATTGGTCGATTTCTCGATGAACCGTTTCCCTTCCACCACGGGGCGGTACACCATGGTGAAATAGAGTTCGTTCTGCATGACCTTCCTGGACGAGAGTCGCTCGAAGTATTCGTCCGAGGCCTGCTGGTTGAATGCTTCATCGAATCTGCCGGGCATGTTGATGCGGCGTCTGCGCCGTACGTCATGCACCCAGAAGGCCACATTGACATAGTCCGGGGCCCGAAGGGTCTGCAGTAGATTGTTGAAGGTCTTGTGCCGGTGTTCGAGCTCCCACTCCTCTCGCCCCACGAAGGGCATGCCGTCGAGATACCACGTGATGAGGAAATCTCCCGTGGTGGTCTTGACTACATGGGGAGAGACGTGTGCGGATAGCGTCACAAATGCGCTGATGCTGGGGTCTGGAGTGAACATGGGGCGCTCATGAGGCGGACGGAAGGGGAGTGCGGGAGGGCAGGTGCGTGCCCGATCAGGCAGGGGGCTTGTCCCGGTAGAGGTTGGGTGTGAATACCCACATGTCGTCGTGCAGTGGGCGGTTGCGCACCCTGACCAGGAACTGCAGCCGGACTCCCAGCAGGCGGAAGATCATCTCGTCGTGGCGGGTCATCATGCGCATGACAAACAGCACGGGGGGAATGGCCAGCAACCAGAACAGGTTGAACCAGGCGGCCATGAGCACGCACCCCCCCGCTCCCATGAAAAAGGGAACGTAGGGAACTCCCAGAAACATAGGGGGGCGCGTACATCCCCTGAAAAGGGTGTTTTTCTGCATGTCACTGATTGAAGTCGCTGGTGTTGATGAACCAGCCAGCCAGCTGCGTGGCCGCACCAATGACGATGGCGCCGATGAGCACAGGAGCGACATCGCCGATGCGCTTGTGGTTGAAGGCGATCTGGTAGCCCGCGAAGATGAAGGCGATCGTCACGATGAGAATGGAAATCGGGCCCAGCGCTTTCTTGACGGTCAGCAGGAATCCCTGAATCTTGCTGCCGGCATCGGTCGAGGAATCCGAGGTCGTGGCTTGCGCCATGGCGTCGGGGGCGTACAGAAACAGGGCGCAGATCAGGGCCATCACCACCCACGGCAGCCAGCGCATGAGCGCACGTTCAACCTGCCGGACTTTTTTCTCCATGGCTGCGGGAGAAATGGAGGCCAGCACCGCTGCATCGAGCTGGGGGGTGCGCACGGAGGAGGCAAGAGAAGTCATGGAAGTTTCCTTTCTGTGAGTAAAAAAATGAATGGAAGGGAAGGTCAGAAAACGAAGGCAGAGTCCCCGGCTCCGCCTGCGGCGTTGGGAGAAGAGAGCGTCCGGGGTACCCCAGGGAGAGGCCGGTTCCTGGGGGGAGCTGAAGGCCATGCACGTGCGGCCGGGAGGTGCGTGGTGCGTGCCCTGGCAGGGGCATGCTTGAGGATGACCGGAATGGGGGTGGCTGCTGGCGCGGTCGAGGCTATGGAGGCCATGACTTTCTGCACGTATCCATGGCGGTAGCCCGTGGTGAAGTTGCCGGAGTAATAGCAGCTGAATGCCTTGCCCCAGTCGCCAGCCCGGTCGTAGCACTCGCGCAGGATGCGCGCACCGGCATGCAGGTTGGGACAGGTGGAAAAGGCCTGCTCGTAGCTCCCCAGTCCATAGCGGCTCAGGTTGTAGCGGTTGACCTGTACGACTCCCAGCGAGAAATTGATGCCTCGGGCTTCCAGCATGCGCGCGGTAGAGACGGCTTCGCCCAAGGTGCGCGGCTGGCGTGCCAGCCGCCCCCCCACAACGCCGATGGCGTAGGGGTTGAAGCCGGATTCCACCCGTGCCACGTGGCGCATGATCCCGACGGGCACAGCCAGGTTCTGAATCGTTGGACAGTCGAGCATGGTCAAAGGGAGATCATGTGTAGGCACATGGTTGTGCATGAGTGGCAATTCGAGGAAGATACATCCATGGATTGACTCAATGAAGCGCAGAAGTATGCACCAAAACAACACGATTGTATCAATTGTGTATTTTGTAACGCTATACTGTACGCAAATTTTTCTTGAAAGTGAATCCTTTTGATGTGTATTGCACTTCGGGTTCAATTCTTTCTGTTTGCTATGTGGTTCAAACCTTCTCTTGCCCGGTGTGTGTCGGTTCTTCTTCCGGTGGTGGTTCTGGCAGGGTGCTCGGCCCCTCCGGCTCCTGCTTCCTTTGGTTCCAGCTGGAAGAAGGTCAATGCCTTCACCGTGGGGGTCGAGCGCATCCCCTTCTATCAGCCGCACGTCTATGGCGTGCGGGCCCTGGATGGCACCCTGCAGGGCACCCTGCATCGATGGGCGGCCGAATCGGGCAGCACGCTGGATTACCGCGCGAGTGCGGACTTCTCCCTCCCGCGTGAGGCGGGGCGCGTGAGATCAGAGAGCCTGGCCCAGGCGCTGGAAGCCCTTAATCGCATCTACGCACCCTATGGGATTGCGCTATCCCAGGCAGGGGTGGGCAATGTCATCGTGGTCCAGGACCTGTCTGCCGAGGGGGTGCATTCCCCTGCCCAGGGGGCAATGCCGCAGGACAGTTCCGGGGATCTGTCCTTTCCGGCACCGGCCGTCTCGCGTCGTTCCGGAGTGGATGCCGTGCCTTCTGCTGCCCCGACACTCGTGCCGACGCCTGTTTCCCCCACTCAACCGTGATCTTCAGAAACATGTTCACCCAACGTACGCGTCGGTCCGGAATGCCGACCGAAAAAGTGCTTCAGCAATCCCGCGATTTCGAGGTCAGTCTTTCGGAGATGAGCCGTCGCAGCGAGCGTCGGGCCTGGATGGTGGCCGGGGCATCGCTCGCCATGTCCCTCCTGCTGGGGGTGGGGTATCTGTTCGTGATGCCGCTCAAGGAACAGGTGCCCTATCTGGTGCTGGCCGATCCCTACAGGGGCACGAGCACCGTGGCGCGCATCGAGGCGCTCAATCCCGTCTATACGGCCAACGAGTTTCTCAACAAGAGCAATGTGGCGAACTTCGTGATCGCACGCGAATCCTATGACTGGGATATCACCAGCCGGCGTGACCGGCGGATGGTGTATTCCATGGCCACGGGTTCCGCGCTGGCCGAATACCGTGCGCTCTATGCCGAGGGCGGGGCCGAGAATCCCGACAAGGTCTATGGGCCGAATGCGTCACTGCGCATCCGTATCCTGAGCATCGTGCTCCAGGGGGGAAGTCAGGAGAAGCCTCCCTCGGCAGCTACCGTGCGGTTCGAGCGCTGGGTGTTCAATCGCGTGTCAGGCCAGTCCAAGTTCCTCGACACGCGCATAGCCAGCCTTAAGATCGGCTACGACCGGAATTTGCAGATGGCGGAGGAAGGACGCTATCTGAATCCGCTGGGCTTCCGGGTCTATGCCTATCGCACGGATCCGGATTCCTTCGGAGAGGCCACCTCTGCACAGCCGCCCGCGGCAGCCGTGACGCCGGGGGGCGGCGGCGCTGCGGCCGTTGCCGTGCCTGCGCAGCCCGCGGCCAGAACCACGCAGCCCGCCATGCCCGACCTCCCGGCCACACCGGCAGCACAACCCCGGACTTCCGGCAAATCGTGAGGACAGCGCCATGATGAAGCATCTTGCTCCTCTCCGTGTGCTTGCAGCGGTGGTTGTCGTTCTGGCTGGTGGCGGCGTCGCACACGCCGCCCCACTCAAGCAGTATGCCTATTCGCCCAATGCGGTCTATACGGTGCATGCGGGTCTGGGCATTGCCACCCAGATCGTGATCAGCCCCCGGGAAGAGGTCAAGGATTTCGGTACGGGATTCAGTGCGGCCTGGGATCTGGTGCGACGCGACAACGTCTTCTATCTGAAGCCCAAGTCGCCCCATGCGGAAACGAACATGTACATCCGCACGGACCGGCGCAACTACCTTTTCGATCTCCATGTGGTGGTCCGCAAGTGGAAGACCCTGGCGGAGGCCAAGCGGGCAGGGGTGGATTACCGGATCACGTTCACCTATCCGCAGGAACGGGATGAATCAGACCCTCAGGGGGCAGGCGAGCCGCGTCGTGCGGGAGGGCTGATTCAGCCTGTCTCGGAAAAGGTGCCCAACGGCAACTACGACTACGCAGCCGGTCGGGATTCCCAGTGGCTGGTGCCACGGCAGGTCTATGACGATGGCAAGTTCACCTACATCACGCTCGATCCGCATCAGATGCCTGGAGGTGGCATGCCATCGGTTTACGGCAAGAAGAAGGAAGATGGGGAGGAGTTTCTGGTGAATACACGCCAGGAGAAGGACAGACTCACGATCTTCGGTCTTTACGACTATCTCGTGCTGCGCCATGGCGACAGCGTGGTGGGGCTGCGCAGGAGCCATTCATGATGCCCATTCATTCTTCGCCTACCCAGCCTGCTTCCCCCGCTTCGGATCAGTCCGCTGCGCATGACCTGCCCCCGCTTGAGGAGGAGCCTCGGTTGCAGTATGGCGCCTCTCGCAAGCTCAATCGAAAGGCCATTCTGTTTCTGGCTGCTCTGGGCGTGATGGGCATGGGATTGCTGGCGTGGGGATTCAGTCAGTTCAGTCTCTTTGGAAAAAGGGAGCCAGCCAAGGCGGCCACGGAGCGGGTGGTGATTCCCGATGATCCGCCGATGCCCCCTGTGCCGGTGGCGCCGGCATCGGCGGCGCTGACTGGCGCCGCAGGCGGCATGTCTCCCCGAGGACAGGAAACGGCACCGCTGCCGGAAACCCCGCAGCCAGGCCAGGCCATTGCGCTGGCTGCTCCGGGGGGATCGGCAGCCCCCGCACAGGGGGGACGTGCCCGGGGAGCGGGGCAGGGTGCCGTGGCACCATGGGCCGCGCAGGCTGGAAATCCTGGTACAGCGGCCCATGGGGAGGGGGATGCCCTGAGCCGCCAGCGTGCCGGTTCGTCCGGTCTGGTCATGAATGCGGCCTCTCCGGCCGACGACCGGAATGCCTTTCAGGTGGCACGCGGGAGTGTGAGCCGTCTGGCACACGCCGATTATCTGCTGACCAGGGGCACCTATATCCGCTGCGTGCTGGAGACGCGCATCGTCACGGATATCTCCGGGTATGCCTCCTGTGTGGTCACCGAGCCTGTCTATTCCACGACAGGGCGGCATGTGCTCATTCCGCGTGGTTCCAAGATCTCCGGACAGTACAAGCTCGACGGCGTGGAAACCGGACGGGTGGGAGCCATCTGGGAGCGAGTGCTTACGCCCAATGGTCTGGATGTTGCGCTGGGCAGTCCAGGCGTCGATGGTCTGGGTGGCGCAGGGCACCCTGGGCATGTGGATCGGCACTGGGGCAGTCGTCTGACGGGGGCGTTGCTGGTGAGCATGATGGGGGATCTGGTGCAGATCGAATCCAACCGGTTCGTCTCGGACAGCGCCAAAACGACGACCACGCTGTCGGGTGTCAATGGAACTGCAGTGCAGCAGGTCAATCCCTATCAGACGCAGACCGCAGCCACGCTGCAGCAGTTTGCGCAGAATGCCGTGACGCAGGCGGCGAACCGCCGAGCCACCGTGACGATCAATCAGGGGACGCTGATCAACATCTATGCCTCCCGCGACATCGATTTTTCAGCGGTGATGCAGTAATGGACATGCCTTGCACCGATGCCAGCGAAGGTCCGCTGGCACATGTTTCTCTGGACTTTCTGAACTACCAGTACGAGGTGCTGGGTATCAGGGAGGTGCTGGAGCGAACCGATGTGACCGAAATCTGTGTCAATAGTCCTGGCCATATCTACATCGAGAGCGCCCAGGGCTGGCAGCGGCTGGAGGTGCCTGCCCTGACCTTCGAGCGTGCGCGCCAGTTTTGCACCACGGTGGTCAACGAGAGCAATACCGGGCAGCGCATCACGGAAACCGATCCTGTGGTGTCGCTCACGTTTCCATCGGGGCAGCGCGCACAGTTCGTCATACCGCCTGCCGTGGAGGCGGGCAAGGTGTCGATCACCATCCGCCAACCGTCCCGGCGGACCAAGACGCTCGCGCAGTATGCGGACGACGGATTCTTTGATCGCATCGTGGAATCTGCAACGCAGCTCTCTCCCATGGATCAGGAGCTGCTGGAGCTCAAGCAGGCGCACAGCTATTCGGCGTTCTTTCGACAGGCGGTGAACTACCGGAAGAACATCGTGGTGGCCGGAGCCACCGGCAGTGGCAAGACCACCTTCATGAAGTCGCTGGTCCACCATATTCCGGATGAGGAGCGGCTCATCACCATCGAGGATGCGCGCGAGCTGTTCATCGCGCAGCCCAATGTCGTGCACCTGCTGTATTCCAAGGGGGGGCAGAGTACGGCCAACGTCAGCGCCAAGACCTGCATGGAGGCCTGCCTGCGCATGAAGCCGGACCGCATCATTCTGGCGGAGCTGCGCGGGGACGAGTCGTTCTACTTCATCCGCAACTGCGCATCCGGGCACCCGGGGTCGATCACCAGCTGTCATGCGGGGAGCATCCACCAGACATGGGATCAGCTCGCACTGATGGTCAAGGCATCTCCCGAGGGCTCGGGGCTGGAATTCAATGTCATCAAGCGGCTGCTGATGCAGACCATCGATGTGATCGTGCACATACAGGCCCATGCGGGGGAGCGCTATATCACCGGAATCGATTTCGATCCGCAGCGGCGACTCAAATGGCAGCAGGAAGCATGAGGACGCATGTCTCGAACGATGGCCGCCCCCAGTCGGCGGAAAGGGCATCCAGGACATCTTCCCTGCGTTGCAGGATGCTGGGGGGAGCCCTTCTGGCCATGGTTCTGTCCGAAGGCGCACAGGCGGCCTATCCGTTGCAGGGCAAGTGGCGTTGCACGGCTCCAGCCATTCATGTGCCTGCCCATGCAGGGGTGCCGGCCGGTACGCTGCATCAGCGCACCGCCTATGCGGCCGATGCCGAGGGACATTGGAACAGCAACTCGGTCATCGACTATGTGGGCAACAGGGCGTCTGGCGCGGTTTCTGCCCGCTATCGCGTGCTGACTGCGGCGCGCGGCATGGGTTCAGTCCGCGGGGGGGATGTGCTGGAGGTGGTGCAGCACTATCGGCTTCTCCGGCCGTTTGACCAGTCTTCGCAATTCGCCATTGCGGGCGGGCCGCATATCAATGCACTGCTTCTGCAGGCGGTCAGCCACCATGGCATCCGTCGCTATCGTCTGGCAAAGCTGACCGCGCAGTCCTATCGCCTGGTGCCATGGTCAGCAGGCAAGACGCTGTCGGGGCCCGTCATCGAGTGTGTGCGTGTCGAGGGGGCGAAGTGAGGGCGGTATAGGCCGCTGTCCTGTCGTGTGGCCGGTTTCCCCAGCAAGGAAATCGGACCTTTTCCGAAATCAGACTCTGAGGAGTAGAGGTATGTCGTCGAGCCGTCGTGTGTGGGGCAGCATCTTGCTGGCAGGAGGGAGTGTGCTGGGCGTAGGGATGTCCCTGGCCGGAGAGGTCAGGAATCCCTCGGCCGTGGTGCCGATCGACAGCTATCTGGCGCGAGCGAGCCGGCCGTATGCGGCTCGGGAGCTGTACGCCCATGTCGATATGACGCAGAAAGTGCCGGAGATTCGGGTGGCGCGACTGGAGATGGCCTATGCCAGCGGCACGTCGGCCAGCCAGATCTGTCAGGCCTATCAGAAAGCGCTCGTTTCCCGGTTCGGGAGCGGAGGCGCCATCAGCAACAGCGTGAATTGTCAGCCGTATCCACTGGCCGAGGGAGAGAGCCGGGTACGGACCGTGTTTGTGGCGCATTACCCGCGGCCGAGCCGTCTGGTGGCCGAGACGGTGGCTGCCATGTTCACTGTGTGCCGGCCGGCACAGCTCTATGACGCCAGTCGGCATGTGTGCTACTACCCTGCGGATACCACTGACTCGGGCAACTGATCACGCCTGACATGGCCTCGCCATTGCGCGTGGGTCTGGGCCCTCTCCCGAGGGCAGCACGCGTGCTGCATCAGCTGCCTTGCGTCGGCACCGCACGTGCAGCGCGCCGGTGCGGAGCCGATGTGCGGGCCGCATGGGAAGAAGTCCGGCTGGAAGCGTTGCTGCCTGGGGGGACTGCGGCGATGGTTGTGGCCGTGGGGACGGTGGTGAGGTGCTGGCTGACCTGCTGCAGGAGCGCGTCGTCGAGCTGGTTGGCGAGGGCTGCGAGGCGCAGGTGGTTGAGAACCTGGGTGTTGCGGGCTTCCGCGAGGGCCAGCACGCTCTGGGCATGGGCGCTTTCGGCTGCCAGCAGGTCGAGGGTGGAGCGGTCCCCGAGGGTATGGCCCATGCGGGTGGCATCGAGCCGGGAATGCATGGCCTGGCGGGCCTGTGCGAGGGCCTGCAGGCGGGCCTGTCCGGCCTGGAGCCCCCACCAGGCGGCCTCGACTTGGCGGTCGATCTGCTGCTGGGTGGCGTCGAGCTGGGCCTGGGCCTTTTCGCGCAGGCGTATGGCTTCCTGCTGCTGGGCGCTGGCCATGCCGCCGGTATAGAGCGGAATGGTGATTTGCACGCCGATCATGCGGTTGGTGTTGCGGGTGGTGGCGCCAGAGCCGAAGTCGCCGCTGCCGGTGAGTTTGTCCTGCCCTGCCTGGGCGACCAGATCGACGGACATGCCCGCCATGGGGGCCTGCTTGCGGACGTTCTGGCGTGCCATTTCCAGGGCCTGGCGCAGGCTGATGAGCTGCAGGTTCCGGGAGTGGGCTGCATCGAGCCATGTGGCGAGAGTGCCGGAGGGAGCGCGGGCGATCCAGGTGGAGTCGGTGGGCAGCAGGGCCGTGGGGGATGCCATGCCGGTGCTGTCGGCCAGGGCCTGCCGGCGCACGTTCAGATCGAGCATGGCAGCGGCGATCTGGGCCTGGATGCCGGAGTTTTCGGCGTCGGCTTCATGGGTGTCGGTGACGGGAGCGTCGCCCAGGCGGAAGCGTTCGTGGGCTTCCTGCGTGGTGCGCGCCACGGATTGCTGCTGCACGCCCAGCACGCGCACGCGCTCTTCGGCCAGGGCCAGGGCCAGGTAGCGCTCGGCGGTCTGGAGCATGGTGTCGGTGCGTGCAGCCTGCCAGGCGGTGTCGCCCATGTCGGCCGAAAGAGCGAGCTGGGCACGCTGGGCCGAGCGTGCAGGGCTGAAGAGGGGCTGCTGGAGCGTGACGCCCCAGCGGGTGGCGGTGCCGTCGGTGACGGAGGTGGCAAAGTTGGCCTGGGTCATGGGCCCCATGCCGGGAGCGGAGAACTGGGCGCCTTCCATGCGGGTGGAGCCGGCGCCCCAGCCGGCACCGGCGTTGACGAAGACGGAGGGTTTCCACAGTGCGGCCGCCTGGTCGCGGCGGGTCTGGGCCGCTGCCTGGTCGGCACGGGCCACGTCGAGCTGGCGGTCATGCTGGGTGGCTGCCTGCCAGGCCTGCATCAGGGTGAGGGTCTGTCCCCGCGGCAGCGGGGTGACGGCCGGGGTGGACTGGCCCCATGCCGGCAGGGTGACGGTGGTGGCCAGTGCCAGGGCGAGGGCGCCGAGGGGGCGGGCCGGTTGCCAGGATGTCATGCGGTACTCCGTGTGTAGAGCGGTCTCAGGTGGGATCGGTGGGCTTGTGGAGCCGCGTGATGCCGAGCAGACCCAGGATGTATTTCTCGTAGATGGGCTCGGCGTTGCCGGTCTTCATCTTGTTGAGGAAGTATTTCTCGAAGGCGATCTTGCCGAGGTGCACCCACTTGCCCTTGCGGAACCAGCTCACGTTGCGCGGCGGGATCTGGGGCAGGGCGACGAAGGCGGCGCCGGTGTCGCCCATGTCGGCCAGGCAGATGGCGTTCCAGGTGGCGGTGGCGTCGGCAGTGCCGCCGGTGAGGTCGGCGACGATGTTGTGGGTGATGGCGCTGATCATGGTCTCGATCATGTAGCCGGTCTTGGGGGCGCCGGTGGGCACGGGCGTGGCCTCGACCGGCGGAATGGCCACGCAGACCCCGGCCGAGAAGATGTTGCGGTAGGCCTTGCTGCGCTGGAACTCGTCGATGAGCACAAAGCCGCGCGGGTTGCACAGCCTCGGCACAGCGGCCACGGCTTCCACGCCCCTGAAGGCGGGCAGCATCATGGACAGGCGGAAGGGGACGTCGTGCTCGCGGATGACCTGGCCGTTGTCGTCGAGCTGCTCCACATGGAGCGAGCCGTCGTCGACGCGGGTGGTGCGTGCGTTTGTGATCCAGCGGATGTCCTGGCTGCGCAGCTCGCTTTCGAGCATGCTCTTGCTGTCTCCCACGCCGCCCAGGCCCAGATGGCCGATGTAGGGTTCGCTGGTGACGTAGGTGATGGGGACCTGGTGGCGCAGCTTGCGGCGGCGCAGATCGGCCGCCACCACGAAGGCGAACTCGTAGGCCGGGCCGAAGCAGCTGGCGCCGGGCATGGCTCCGATGACGATGGGGCCGGGCTGGGTCAGGAACTGCTGGTAGTCGGCCCAGAAGCGTTCGGCGTGGTCCACCGTGCAGATGGAGTGCGTGTGTCCTCCCAGCGGGCCGGAGCCGGGCACCTCCTCGAAGGCGAGCCGTGGCCCGGTGGCGATGACGAGATAGTCGTAGGACAGGGTCTGGCCGTTGTCGAGCGTCAGGGTGCTGGACAGGGCGTCGATCGCGCGGACGGCACTGGCAATGAAGCCGATGTGCTTGCGTGCGAGCAGGGGCTCCAGGGCGAGGACGATGTCGTCGCGCTTGCGCCAGCCCACCGCGATCCAGGGGTTCGAGGGGACGAACTGGAAGTAGTCCACGGCACTGACGACCGTGACGCGGTGCTCTTCGGGCAGGGCGGAGCGCAGCTCGTAGGCGGCGGGAAGGCCGCCGAGTCCGGCTCCCATGATGACGATGTGGGCCATGGTTGTCTCCTTGTGGCTCTGGGTCAGGTGGCTTTGGCGCCGTGGTCGGCCTCTGTCGGACCGTGGGGGGAAGTCGGGGACTCCGCATGTTGCCTGCGGTAGGCCACGTAATACAGGATCGGGATCACGACCAGCGTGAGGATGGTGGAGACGAAGATGCCGAAGATCAGGGAGATGGCCAGGCCATTGAAGATCGGGTCATCGAGGATGAAGAGTGCCCCGATCATGGCGGCGAGGCCCGTGAGCAGGATGGGCTGGGCCCGGGTGATGGCGCTGTGGACGATGGCCTGCTCGAAGGGCACGCCCCGTGCCAGCTCCAGGCGGATGAAGTCGACCAGCAGGATGGAGTTGCGCACGATGATGCCGGCGAGCGCGATCATGCCGATCATGCTGGTGGCGGTGAACTGGGCATGCAGCAGCGCGTGTCCTGGCATCACGCCGATGATGGTGAGCGGGATGGGGGCCATGATGATGAGGGGCACCAGGTACGAGCCGAACTGTGCCACCACCAGCAGGTAGATCAGGATCAGGCCCACCGCATAGGCGGCGCCCATGTCGCGGAAGGTTTCGTAGGTGATCTGCCATTCGCCATCCCACTTGACGGCATAGTTCCGGTAGGGGTCCTGCGGCTGGTGGATGAAGAACTCCTCGACCTTGCCTCCGTTGGGCGTAGCGATGTCGGCGAGGTGACTGCGCATCTTGAACATGCCGTAGAGCGGGCTGTCGTTGCTGCCGGCCATGTCGCCGGTGACGAAGCTCACGGGCAGCAGGTCCTTGTGGTAGATGGTCTGCTCGCGCTGGCTGTCACTGGGGGTGACCAGCTCCCGGATGGGCACCAGCGTCCCGCTGGCACTGCGGACCTGCAGTTGCAGCAGGGTATCGAGGCTGCCCTGGGATTCGGCGGGCAGCTGCAGCACGGTGGGCACCGCGTAGCGGCTCTGGTCGTGCAGGAAAGTGGCGGCATCGCCCGAAAGACCTGCCCGCAGCGTGGTGACGATGGCCTGCTGCGGCACGCCCAGCTGCGCGGCCTTGCGGCGGTCGACGATGAGGTTGATCTTGGGTGCCTGGGCGGTGGTGGTGTCGTCCACGTCGACCACATTGGGCGTGTGCGTGAACACCTGGCGCAGGGCATGCACGATCTGCGCGCGGCCCTCGGGCTCGGGACCATAGACCTCGGCCACGATCGGGGAGAGCACGGGGGGCCCCGGCGGCACTTCGACGACCTTCACATTGGCACCGAAGCGGCGGGCGATTTCCTGCAGGTGGGGGCGCACGCGGGTGGCGATGGCGTGGCTCTGCTCCTTGCGGTGGTGCTTGTCCACGAGGTTGACCTGCATGTCGCCCCGGTCGCCCTCGGCGCGCAGGTAGTACTGGCGCACCAGACCGTTGAAGTTGATGGGCGAGGCGGTGCCGGCGTAGGCTTGGTAGTTTTCCACTTCGGGGACCGTGACCAGGTAGGCGCCCATCTCGTGCATGACGGCGGCGGTCTTCTCGACCGGGGTGCCGGCAGGCATGTCCACCACGACCTGAAACTCGCTCTTGTTGTCGAATGGCAGCATCTTGAGCACCACCAGCCCCAGCGCAGGCAGGAGCATCGACACGGCAATCAGCCCGGCCACGGCCAGACCGAGCAGGCGGCGGTTGCGGCGCCCGCGCCGTGCGTCGAGCAGCGGGTCGAAAATGCGGTGAAAGATCGGGGTGAGCTTGCCGGTCAGCCCCTGGCCCTGTGCATGGCCGGCAGCCGCGTCGTGGCCGGAGGATGGCTTGAGCCACATGCGCGACAGCCACGGCGTGACGATGAAGGCAATGGTCAGCGACAGCAGCATGCCCATGCTCGCGTTGATGGGAATGGGGCTCATGTAGGGGCCCATGAGCCCGCTCACGAAGGCCATCGGCAGCAGGGCGGCAATGACGGTGAGGGTGGCCAGAATGGTGGGGCCGCCCACTTCGTCGACTGCGCCCGGAATGATCTCGCGCAGCGACTTGCCCGGTTCGAGCGCCTGATGGCGGTGGATGTTCTCGACCACCACGATGGCGTCATCCACCAGAATGCCGATCGAGAAGATCAGTGCGAACAGCGACACACGGTTGAGCGTGAACCCCCACGCCCATGACGCAAACAGCGTGACCGTGAGGGTCAGGATCACCGCAGTTCCCACGATGGCTGCCTCGCGCCGGCCCAGGGCAAAGAACACCAGGGCCACGACGGAGGCGGTGGCGAACAGCAGCTTCTCGATGAGCTTGGTGGCCTTGTCGTTGGCGGTGGCGCCGTAGTTGCGCGTCTCGGATACCTGCACGTCGGCAGGGATCACGGTGTTCTTGAGTTGATCCACGCGGGTCATGACGGCGTTGGCCACGTCGATGGCGTTCTCGCCCGGCTTCTTGGTGACGGCAATGGTCACGGCCGGAGACTCGGTGCCGGTGGCGGCGCTGGCCTGGTTGCCGGCGGAGTGCACGGGAGCGCCATACCACACGTAACGGGTGGGCGGCGGCGCACCGTCGCGGATGGTGGCCACCTCGCGCAGGAACACCGGCTTGCCTCCGCTGGAGCCCACGACCAGATCGGCCACTTCGTCGGCATTGTGCAGATATGGGCCCGATTCGAGCTCGATGGCGCGGTTGGCATGGAGCAGATCGCCGAGCGGCATGCCGAAATTGGCCCCTTCGAGTGCACGGTGCAGGTCCTGCACCGTCAGGCCCGACGCGGCCAGGCGTGCGGGATCGAGCTCGACCAGAATGGCATGACCCGGGCCGCCGAGGGTGGTGACCTCGCGGGTGCCGGGCACGCGCTTGAGATCGGCCTCGATGCTGTGGGCCACGCGTTCGAGGTCATAGGCACTGCTGTCGGGGCGCTGGCTGTGCAGGGTCAGGGCCACGATGGGCACGTCGTCGATGCCCTTGGGCTTGATGACCGGGGCCAGCACCCCGAGCCCCTTGGGCAGCCAGTCCGAATTGGCGCCCACGGTATCGTACAGACGCACCAGCGCATCGTTGCGCTTGACGCCGACCTTGAACTGCACGGTCAGCACCGCCACGCCCGAGCGCGACACGCTCATGACGTGGTCCACCCCCGTCATCTGCGAGAGCACCTGCTCGGCCGGTGTGGCGACGAGCGATTCCACGTCCTGCGCCGCTGCACCGGGGAAGGGGATGATGACGTTGGCCATCGTCACGTCGATCTGGGGTTCTTCCTCGCGGGGCGTTACCAGAATGGCGAACAGACCCAGCAGAAAGGCCACCAGGGCCAGGAGCGGGGTGATCTGGGCTGCCTCGAAGAAGGCGGCGATCCGGCCGGAGATGCCCAGGCGGGCCGTCTTGCCGGAGGTGTCGGGGGTGGGGGGCATGGCATCACGCATGGGAAAGGGTTCCGTGGGACGTCACTGTGCGCGGGCAGCGGCCTGCGGATCGGTCACGACCCGCTCGCCAGCCTGCAGGCCGGAGAGAATCTCCACCGTGTCGCCATGGGCGCGGCCCAGGCGCACCTGGCGCAGCAGGGGACGGCTGTTCTGGTCGAGCACGTAGAGCCCCGTCATTTCGGCGCGCCGCACGATGGCCTTGAGCGGCACCTGCAGGTTGTCGCCTGACAGCGCCATGCCTTCGGAGGCAGTGCCCTGCGGCAGCCAGAGGCGGGCGAACTGCCCGGGTGCCACGGCCAGACCGCCGGGCAGGGTGGCGCGCACCTGCTGCGTCATGCTGCGGGGATCGACCGTGGGCAGAATCTCGACCCGGATGGGGGTGACCATGCGGCCTGCAATGTCCACGCGCGCCTGTGCCACGCTCACCTGGCGCAAGGCCGAAGCCGGCACCTGGGCCGTCACGCGCAGGGCTGCAGGATCGTACACGGTGAGCAGGGGGCGCCCCGGCATGGCCATGTCGCCCTGCTCGACCGCCACGGCCGACACCACGCCCGCATAGGGCGCACGGATGACATGGAAGCCGGAGGTGGTCTGTGCGGCCGTGGCCTGTGCGGCAGCGGCCTTGTAGGCAGCCTCCGCCTGTTCGAGGGCCGCCTTGCTGATGTACTGGCGGGCATAGAGCTGGCGCTTGCGTTCCAGGTCGCGGGCTGCGACTTCCTGCTGCGCGCGCCCCGCGATGCTGGCCTGGTCGGCGGCCCGGGCATCGAGCCGGGCCAGCACCTCGCCAGCCTGCACGCGCTGACCCGCCTTGACCGGCAGACTGAGCACGGCACCAGGCACCTGGGCTGCCACGGTGGTCTGGCGCACGGCCTCGACCTGCCCTTCGTAGGACACCTGTCCGGCCGCATGGGAGGCCTGCACGGCCACGGCCGCCAGCGGGGCACGGGCGGGCGCATCGGCACTCTGGGCCACGTGGTACATCCACGGCGCGAGCAGGCCTGCTGCCGCCACTGCAAGGGAAAGACGCTTCATGTAATTGCACTCCATGCGCAGGACCGGTGTTTCGGTGATGCGCGGATCATATAACAAGTTACGTAATTGATTGAATAGCAGGATAATGCCGGACAGCCGCCGCAGGATGTCCGTGTCGCGTAGACCGGCCGTGCCGGTGTCCCCAGGTACGCCACAGCCATGCGGTGCGCTGGGGGTGCCTGTGGGTGTTCCTGATTTTTCTGCACCTCTCCATTCCCATGCCCCCGAGTTTTCCTGTGCTTCCCATGGATCGGCTGCCGCCTGAGGCACTCCAGCGGGTGGCAGGCTACTTTCAGGCGCTCGCCGAGCCCATGCGGCTGGAGCTGCTCAATGCGCTGCGGGGCGGGGAGCGGAGCGTGGGCGAGCTCGCGCGGCTCGTGGGCACGAGCACGGCCAACGCCTCGCGGCATCTGGCCCTGATGGCGCAGCGGGGACTGGTGAGCCGTACGGCCCGGGGCACCAGCGTGTATTGCGCGATCGCCGACGACACCGTGTACGGGCTGTGCGATCTGGTCTGCGGCCGCATGGCGGCCCAGCGGCAGCTGGGGGCTCTGTCACAGACAGAAGAGCTGCAGGCGCAGCCCAGGGCACCGGCTGCGCGACAGGCATAGGCCCATCGGTCGACTCGGCAGGATCAGACGGGCCGGAAAGAGAACAAGGAGCCTGAATCGCGTGGCGATGGGGGCTCTGGCGTGGCCGCTGCCGCAGGGCGCATCGTCCCCGCGTGCAGGCGCACGCTGCGCGTGCTCACCCTTACATTCCCATGGACGTTCAGTGAGGCATGCCGGGGAAGCCACCGCCGCCGAGGCCGCTCATGTCTCCCCCCATGAGACCCTTGAGTCCCTTCATGCCGCCCATGCGGCGCATCATTTTCATGAGGCCGCCGCCCTTCATCTTCTTCATCATGTCGCGCATCTGCTCGAATTCCTTGAGCAGGCGGTTGACTTCCTGCACCTGCACGCCGGCCCCCGTGGCAATGCGGCGCTTGCGGCTGGCCTTGATGAGCTCGGGCTTTCTGCGCTCCAGCGCAGTCATGCTGGAGATGATGCCTTCCTTGCGGCGGATGTCCTTTTCGGCGCGTTCGAGATCGGTGCTCGTGGCCTTGGCGCTGATCTGGGCGGGCAGCTTGTCCATGAGGCTGGAGAGCCCGCCCATCTGCTTCATCTGCTGGAGCTGGCCGAGGAAGTCGTTGAGGTCGAAGCTGTCGCCGCTCTTGACCTTGGCGGCGAGCTTCTGGGCGGCCTGCAGGTCGACACCTGCGGTCACCTGCTCGACCAGGGCCACGATGTCGCCCATGCCGAGGATGCGGCCGGCGTGCCGTTCGGCATCGAAGAGCTCCAGCCCGTCCATCTTCTCGCTCACGCCTGCGAACTTGATGGGGGCCTGGGCAATCTGGCGCACCGACAGGGCGGCACCGCCGCGGGCGTCGCCGTCGAGCTTGGTGAGCACCACCCCTGTGAGAGGCAGGGCCTCCTTGAAGGCGCGGGCGGTGTTGGCGGCATCCTGGCCCTGCATGGCGTCGACGACCAGCAGGGTCTCCACCGGGTGGATGGCCGTGTGCAGGGCCTTGATTTCAGCCATCAGGGGTTCGTCGATGGCCAGGCGGCCGGCCGTGTCGACGAGCAGCACGTCGATGTAGTGCCTGCGGGCGTAGTCGAGCGCGGCAAGGGCGATGTCGACCGGCTTCTGGTCCGGAGTGCTGGGGAACCACTCCGCTCCGACCTGTTCGGTGACGGTGCGCAGCTGCTCGATGGCGGCGGGGCGGTACACGTCGCCCGAGACGGTGAGCACCTTCTTGCGGCGTTTCTCGATGAGGTATTTGGCGAGCTTGGCGGTGGTGGTGGTCTTGCCCGCGCCCTGCAGACCCGCCATCAGGATGACGGCCGGGGGCTGCACCGCGAGATTGAGGTCGCTCACCCCCTCGCCCATGGTGGCGGCCAGCTCCCGGTTGACGATGCCCACGAGCGCCTGACCTGGCTTGAGGCTGCCGAGCACCTCCTGCCCCATGGCCTTGTCCTTGACGCGGGCGATGAAGTCGCGCACGACCGGCAGAGCCACGTCGGCCTCCAGCAGGGCCATGCGCACCTCGCGCAGCATGTCGGAGACGTTGCCTTCGGTGATGCGCGCCTGGCCGCTGAGGTTCTTGACGAGGCGAGAGAGTTTGTCGGTAAGTGCGGAGGCCATGGATGGGGCGAGGAGAAAGAGACTGCGTGCAGCAGGGCAGGGTGGGCAGCCGTGCGGCAGCGCAAGCCTGTCGAAAGGGCGAAATCAACCGCGGAATCGGCCGCCATGGCGGCGGCGGGACGGGATAAACTGTAGCCATGATTGTAGCCAGTGCCCAGTCCTACGTGTCCCTCTTTACCCTCGCAAGCGCTGCGGCCTATCTGCTGGCCGCCACCTTGACGCATGTGCGCGAGCATATCGGTCGCAGCGGTGCGGTAGCGCTTGCCATTGCCTGGGGCTGTCAGGCCGTGGCGCTGTGGCTGGGGCTCACGCAGCCACCGCGCTTCGGATTCGGTCCGGCGCTGTCGATGACGGCCTGGTGGGCGCTCCTGGTGTATGCCGTGGAGAGCCGTACCTACTCCCTGCTGCAGCTGCGCTGGCGGCTGGCACTGGTGGGGGCGGTGACGGTGATGCTGGCCTGGCTGTTCCCGGGCAACGAGCTGCATCCGCATGCCTCCGAATGGCTGCCGCTGCACCTGATGCTGGGCATGGCATCGTATGGGCTGCTGGCGGTGGCGGTGCTGCACGCCTGGCTCATGGGGCGAGCCGAGCGCCATATGCGCCTGGGCGGCGGGCTGCTGCAGCCCACCGAGGGAAACGGCCAGCACGGGCAACTGCCCCTCATGACGCTGGAGCGGTTGACGTTCCGGTTCGTGCTGCTGGCCTTCATACTGCTCACGGTGACGATTGCCCAGGGGTGGATCTTCGGCGAGCAGCTGTATGGTGGCGCGGCCGTGGGCAGCCTGCGCTGGAATCACAAGACGGTGTTTTCCGTGCTCTCGTGGCTGGTGCTGGCGGTTCTGCTCGCAGGCCGCTACCGCTTCGGCTGGCGCGGGCAGCGTTCGGTGCGCATGATCTATCTGGGCGGAATCCTGCTGCTGCTGGCCTATGTGGGGTCGAGCTTCGTGCTCGAAGTGCTGCTTCACCGTCCGGCCGAATGATCTCCGTCGGAGGACAGCCATGAAGTTCCTGGTGGTGCTGGTCGTGGTGTGGGTGGTCTACCGGATATGGGGCCCCCATGCCCATCGCAGGTTTCCGCCTTCGGCCGGGCGCACGGCGGGGGCAGGGCCACGCCCGCAGACCGCGCGCGTGGCCGGGCCGCAGGACATGGTGCCCTGCGCGCGCTGCGGGCTGCACGTGCCCCGCCAGGAGGCGGTACAGGCCCACGGGCAGAGCTTTTGCTGCACCGAGCATGCCGAGGCGGGGGCCGTGTCCCCGGCGTCCCAGGATGCGCGACGCCCATGAGGGAGCGGCCCGACACCTCCTTTCTGGACGAGTCCTCGGCACACGAGCCTGAGGTGGTGGCCCAGGCCGACATGCAGGCTGCGGCAGACGAGGGTACCTGGGTGCAGGCACAGCTGACGGCCGACGAGCTTCCGCGCGCCTTCAGCGAGGAGTTTGCCGCCGGGCGCATCTGGCTCGGCTTCATGACGGCACGCCTGATGATTGCCATTCTGGTGCTGGCGCTCCTGCTCATGGCGCGCGGTGTCGATGGCATGGGAAGCAGCCGGGGCTGGGTGGGTCTGGTCGTCTTCTTCGTGGCCTACATGGCAGCGACGGCGTTCGCGCGGTTCCGCATGGCACCGGTGCGTCTCGGGGCCGATTTCGAGCAGTACTGGCCCTATACCGTGGGGCTCGATCTCGCGGTCTATTTCGTGATCGGCTGGGCTGAGCCGGCGGGATCCTCGGTGAGCTATTTCCCGCTGCTGGCGCTGCCGCCGCTGGTGTGCGCGGTGCTTGGCACCTGGCGCATGACGGCGCTCAGCGCCCTGCTGGCGGGCCTGCTCATCAGTCTGGGGAGCTGGCATGTGGGCGCGCTCATGGGCAGCGGGGGCTGGATGTTCCTGGCGCAGATGACGGTGTACCTGTGCGTGATGCTGCTGGTGAGCTGGGCGCTGCATCTGCTGGCGCGCAATCTGGGCATTCAGCAGCTGCGCTCCTACGAGAACCAGCGCCTTGCCCGGCTGCGGGGGCGCATCAACGATCTGGTCGTGCAGAATGTACCCGACGGGGTGATGGTCGTCAGTGCCAACGGGCGCATCCGAGCCACCAACCGCACGGCCCTGTGCATGCTGCACCTGCCGCTCACGAGCCGGCTGCCTGGACAGTTCATGCAGGACATCGAGGCCCTGCAGCCCCTGACCGACCTGGTGCGGCAGAGCTTTCGCGGAGGGCAGGGCCTGTCTTCCGAGGTGCTGCTGATGACGTCCGACGATGCCACGGTCCACCTCATGGTGCGCACGGTGCTTTCCCACGATCAGCGCGCGGACCGCACCGAGCGCATGTGCCTGCTGTATCTGCAGGACATGCAGGTGCTCCAGCAGCAGGTGCGCACCGAGAAGCTGGCGGCCATGGGGCGCATGTCGGCCGCCGTGGCCCACGAGATCCGCAATCCTCTGGCCGCCATTTCGCAGGCTTCTCAGCTGCTCGACGAGGAGCTCGACCAGCCACTGCAGAAGAAGCTCAGCGGCATGGTGCTGACCCATGTGGAGCGGCTGGGGCGGATCGTGCGCGATGTGCTCGACATCTCGCGCATGGAGCCTACCTCCATCGACCAGGTGGCCGCCCTGCGCCTCGACGAGGTCGTCGAGCGGCTGGCCCGCGAATGGCGGGATCAGCACAGGATCGAGCCCGGCAGCGCCGCAACGCGCCTGTGCCTGGGGGCTCCTGACATCTGGGTGCGCTTCGATCCGGAACACCTGCGCCGCATCCTCGTCAATCTGCTCGACAACGCATGGCGCTATGCAGATGCCACCCCGCTGCCGCGTGTCGTGCTGAGCACCAGCATGGATGGCCCCCACTTGGCCCGTGTGCAGGTATGGAGCACCGGGACCGCCCTTGATGCCGCGCTGCAGGCACGTCTGTTCGAGCCCTTCGCCTCGGGGCACAGCCGCTCTACCGGGCTGGGCCTTTACATCTGTCGCGAGCTGGCACAGCGCTATGGCGCCGATGTGCACTACCAGCGGCTCGTGCTGGCGCAGACGCCGCACCTGCCGCTTAAGGGGCTGCCGGACGGGGAGGGCAATGCCTTCCATCTGCTCATGCCTGCCCAGGGGTCGCCCACGGCAGGACCTGCGCCGGTGGGCCCCGCCGGGCCTGCCTCGTCCTTCTTCTGACCCTCCCTCAAGGAACTCTCTGCCTCATGAACATGCCCGCTCCCCGCATCCTCGTGGTCGATGACGAGCCCGATCTGCGCGCGCTCTACGAGATCACCCTCATGCGCGCCGGCTACCAGGTTTTCACGGCCGAGGATATGGAAGGTGCCCGTGCCCTGCTGCGCAGCCAGCAGTTCGATCTGCTCATCACCGACATGCGCCTGCCCGACGGACTGGGGCTGGAGCTGCTCGAACAGCTGCACGCCGCGCACCGGTCCGAGCGGGCGCTGGTCATCACGGCCTACGGTTCGGCCGACAATGCCGTGCGGGCCCTCAAGGCAGGAGCCTTTGACTATCTCACCAAGCCCGTCAATCTCGATCAGTTCCGGCGGGTGGTGGCCGCCGCCCTGCAGGCGGGCCCGGTCGGCAGTTCCATGCAGGAAGAGCCTGCCCCGAAGACCGGCGAGCGGCCTCGTCCATCGGTGCTGCCGCAGGGAGGAGCCTCCCTTTCTGCGCAGCCTGCCATGCCTGGGGCTACCGCTGCTTTCGCCTCGCAGGAGAGCCGAACGGCCGAGCCCTGGCCCGCCGCCCTCGACGGCATGGTGGGCTCCGGGCCTGCCATGCGGCAGCTCAAGTCCACCCTCGTCAAGGTGGCGCCCAGCATGGCTCCCGTGCTCATTCTCGGCGAGTCCGGCTCGGGCAAGGAGCTGGTCGCGCGTGGCCTGCATGCCTGCAGCCATCGGGCCAAGGGGCCCTTCGTGGCCGTGAACTGCGGAGCCATTCCCGAGGCCTTGCTGGAGGCCGAATTCTTTGGCGCCCGCAAGGGCTCCTATACCGGTGCGGTGGCAGACCGCGAAGGGTTCTTCCGGCTTGCCGACGGTGGCACCCTGTTTCTGGACGAGATCGGCGATCTGCCGCTGGCCATGCAGGCCAAACTTCTGCGCGTCATCCAGGAGCGGCAGGTCCGGCCCCTGGGTGGGGCCCAGGAAGAGCCCGTCGATGTCCGCATCGTGAGCGCCACCCACAAGAATCTGGCCGACATGGTGCAGTCCGGCACCTTCCGGCAGGATCTCTACTACCGGCTCAATGTCATCGATGTGCGGGTGCCGCCCCTGCGCGAACGGCGCGAGGACATTCCAGCCCTCTGCCAGGCCCTGCTGCGGCGCATTGCAGGAGGACAGGGACAGCAGCAGATTCCCGTGCTGGAGCCGGACTTCCTCGCCCGGCTGCAGGCTCTGCCGCTGCCCGGCAATGTTCGCGAGCTGGAAAACACCCTCCATCGCTGCTGGGCCCTGAGCGACGGGCACATCCTGCGGGCCGATCTGCTCGATGGCCTGCCCAGCGCACACGCCCCCACGGCAGCCGGGCTGCCCGCTGCCGTCGTTCCTTCGTCGCCGCAGGGCGATCATGCCCACTCTGCGGCGGGACCTCAGGGGACTGCCTTCCGGGTGGGCGCGGGGGCAGGAATGGTCCGCGAGCCCCAGCCGCCACGCGCCGACGAGGTTCCGCTGCCCTGCGATCTGGCCGGATTCGTCGACGCTCACGAACGTGCCCTCTTGCTGCGCGCCCTGCACAGCACCCAGTTCAACCGCACGGCCGCAGCTGCGCTGCTGGGGCTCAACCTGCGGCAGATCCGCTACCGCATGGAGCGGCTGGGCATTGCCGATGATGGCCGCAGCGGCCCCCATGGAGAAATCGCATGAGCCGGCGCCACGCCCATCCCATCGATGCCCCTGCACACTGGCAGGACGGCTGGCTCTCGGGCGTGCGGCATCTGCCGTCGCCCAACTTCGGCCCGCGCCCTGCGGGAGCCAGCATCGACCTGCTGGTGGTGCACTCCATCAGCCTGCCGCCGGGCGTGTACGGAGGCCCGGAAATCGCCCAGCTCTTCACCAACACGCTCGACTGGGACGCCCATCCTTACTTCCAGCAGATCCGGGGGCTGGAGGTGTCTTCCCATTTCGTGATTCGCCGGGACGGCAGCGTGTGCCAGTTTGTGAGTGCGGATGACCGCGCCTGGCACGCGGGCCGCTCACACTGGCGCGGCCGGGACAACTGCAACGACGATTCCATCGGCATCGAGCTCGAAGGTCTGGAAGACACTCCCTTTGAACCGGCGCAGTACGCGGCCCTGGTTCGACTGGGGCAGGCGCTTGTGCAGCATTACCCGATCCGCTGGGTGGCCGGACACCAGCACATCGCGCCAGGACGCAAGGCCGATCCCGGCAGCGCCTTCGACTGGCCTCAGCTCGCCCGCCTCACCGGCTGGCCCGATGCCTGGTTTCCTCCCGGCGTGTTGCCTGCCCCTGAGGCGCGCCGCTGACCCGGCGCACGGCGCATGGAGGGGAAAACGATGGCCCTTCAGCGCAGACGCTGCATCACATCGATGAAGGCGGCTTCCATGTCGGCCACAGCCAGCGGCTGTCCTTCGAGCAGCTTCTCCAGGCAATGGAGAAACAGGCCGTCGAGCCCCACATACAGACGCTCGCACGCGGCCTTTTCATCCGAAGCCACATGGCGCATCAAGTCGACGAGACGCTGTTCGATGGACATCACCATGGGCGCAAAGACATCGTTGAAAGTGCTCTGGATGCGGATGTCGTACCATAGCCGGTGGGTGGCGGCATCCGTGGTCAGGGTCCTGGCCAGGTGCCGGGCCAGAAGCTCCATGCGGGCCTCGGGAGCGGAGAGCGTCTGCAGCACGGCGTCCACGCTGGTGATGAATCCGTCCTTGTAGCGCGTGACACAGTCGATCAGCAGATGATCCTTGTCCTCGAAGTAGTAATGCAGCAGCCCGAGCGACAGGCCGGCCTGTTCCGCAATGTCGCGCATGGACGTATTGGCGTAGCCATAGCGGCCCAGGGCCACCAGGGCACTGTCGGCCAGCTGCCGCTTGCGGGCGTCCCGCTTGGAGGCCTTGGCCGAGGCACGGGCCTTGAGTTTGTTGGAAGAGGGTTCGATCATGGGCTTCAGGCCGGAAAGGGCGCGCCGTCATGTCAGCCTCTGCGGCAGGACTCCTGAGCGAATCGCCTGTGCAGAGTCTGCGCCTGACGCCAGGGAGACAAGGCAGGGAAAACGTGGGCATGCCACGTACGAACCGGACTTTCAGCGGCTCAAACCATGAAAAAGTACCTGAATCCCCCGCATTGGGCGAAATTTTAGGGCGCGAGCGCAGCCAGGTTGCGCATGCAGGGGGAAGCACCGGAGCTGTCTGGCCGGGTGAATCGGTACTTTGTCACGAAAACCGCGCAGCTTCCGGTCGGGCCACGGACGGAAGGAATCCGCAGAGGGGAGCTCCGGCCCCTGCGCCGTACCGGCTCCCCCGGCAGTCCGGCAGTATGATGCGGAATCGCTGTCTGCGTCGGAGGCACGGGGACGGGAGCATGGCTCGATGCGGCCCCGGCATCCTCCGGGCAGCGCATTTCCACGGCACACAGGAGAAACAATGGTCACCACACGAAAAACCGCCCATGCCACCCCCGCGACTCCGGCGGCGCAGGCTGCCGATACCCTGCAGCACGAAGCCGCAGCCCTGAAAGCCACCGTCAAGAAGAAGGCTGGCAAGGCGGCAGAAGCCGTCAAGGAAGCCGCTGCCGCAGGTGTCGAGCAGGTGCGTGTGCGCGCTGCACGCGCCCGCACCCGGGTGGCGCAATCCGAGACCGCGCTGGCACGGGAAGTGACGCGAGATACCCGGGCTGCCGAAGCCGCTGCAGCCACCGGTGCACGCACCGTTCGTCGCAGGGTGAAGGAAGCGGCGGCCACCGTGGCGGCCGAGGCGCAGGACGTGGTCGATACCGTGACTGACAAGGCGCAGGTCGTCGAGCGTGCCGTGAAGCGGAAGGTGCGTGCGGCCGAACGGACTGTGCGCGAAGCCCAGGCCGCCACGAAGCGTGAGGCAGCCGAATTCGAAAAGGAAGTGCTGGCGGGTGTAGCCGAGCAGCCCGCGCCCGCACCGCGCAAGTCGCGGGCCTCCAAGCCCAAGGCCGAAGGAGCGGCTGCGGCCCCCAAGGCCACTCCTGCCGCAGACACTGCCAAATCCGCACGCCGCAGCAGCAAGGTCGCCGCAGCTCCGGCCACGGCAGCAAGCTCCTGGCCCTTCCCCACCGGCATCAAGCCCTGAGTCGCGGCGGAGAGCAGTGGCCCCCGGTCCTGGTGCCATGGGGCCGCGAGCCCTGTGCGTGGGCTCTGCAGTTCTCTGCACATCCCTCCACACGCAGGAGGCTGTGGAGGGCAGGCGTCAGAAGGCCGCCACGTCCTCGGGATCGATGTGGTAGTTCTGCGGGCCCCGGTGGGCGATCTTGCGGGCGCCCATGTAGTTGCCGAGCCGTGCGGCGCGGGTGAGGGGCCAGCCACGTTCCAGGCCCACCATCAGGGCGCCGCGCCAGGCGTCGCCACATCCCGTCGGATCCACGACCTCGCTGGCCTGGAAGGGTTCGACCACGGTGGTTTCGCCGCCCGTCCAGATTTCGCAGCCACGTCCCGACAGGGTCACGATCAGCCCCCGGAGCCGTGAGGCCAGGGCTGCGCGTTCCAGTCCGGTCTTCTCGCACAGCAGGAAGGCCTCGTACTCATTGAGCGTGAGCCAGGTGGCCTGGTCGATCAGGGCATGGAGCTCATCGCCCGCAAACTGCGAAATGGCCTGTCCGGGATCGAAGACAAAGGGAATGCCCGCCCGGTGCAGCTGCTGGGCATGCTCCTGCATGGCCTGCTTGCCATCCGGCGACACGATGGCCACCGTGGCGCCCGTGTCGAGCGGCATGGCGTTGAGGTGGGCCTCGGCCATGGCGCCCGGGTGGAAGGCCGTGAACTGGTTCTGGCGCCGGTCCGTCACGATCACGCACTGTGCGGTGTAGCAGTCCGGCAGCACGGCAATATGGTCTGTGGCGATGCCGAGCTGGCGCAGCCGTTCGAGGTAGTTGCCGCCATCCTGACCGATCGAGGCCACCGGAATCGGCTCTCCGCCGAGCTGCTTGACGGCATAGGCCACGTTGGCAGCACATCCCCCGAAGTCGCTGCGCATGCGCGGCGTCAGGAAGGAGACATTGAGCTTGTCGATCTGATCGGAGAGGATATGGTCGGCAAAGTGGCCGTCGAATTCCATGAGCACGTCGAAGGCCATGGAGCCGGAAATCAGAATAGGCATGGGGCAGGAAGAAAAGAAAAGGAAACAGGGGCCGCGCAGCCCTCTCAGGGATAGAACACGGCCACGCGATAGTTGTTCACGGCCTGATCGGCGCCGGCCGGACGGGGCACACGCACAATGAGCGTGTTGCTCCATTCGCCCTTGGGCGGCAGGACCTCGGGGGCCAGCAGATCTTCCGGCGTGGCCACGCGCCGATACAGGACCTTGCCGTCGGTGTTGAGCAGCACGATCTCGGCCGCTGGCATGGCCACGGGGTGCGTGCCCGTGTTGCGCAGCGTGAGGCCCAGGCGGAAATGGGTATCGTCGAGCTTGCGCAGGCTGTTGTTGTCGATGACGACGGACTCGATGTGCTTCCAGGGCTTGATGGTGCAGCCGAAGCGGGCACAGGCCGGCTCCAGGACGGCGCGCAGAAGGGGAGAGCGGGCATCGAGCATGTCGCGCTGCTGGTAGATCACCTGTCCTGCGAGCAGGACCGTGCCCGCCACGACGCCGGCCCCCAGGCCGAGGCGCACGGGCAGGCTGTGCCAGCGTGCCTTGCGGCGCGCGCGCTGCACGAAATCGGGCTCCTCGTCGTCCGTGTCGGGTATGAGGGTGTCGGGCGACAGCTCGGACGCAGGTGCCCCAGAGGCTTCTGGCGCGGTATCGGTCTCGGTGCTTCCGGGCACGAAGCGCGCTTGGTCGAGGCTGGAACCGGCCGTATCGATCTCGGCAGGCGCAGCCTCCTGGGGCGAGATGCCCGCATCGAAGTCGATGTGCAGAAGTCCATGGCCAGGTTGCCGGCTGCGACGTCGGGCCAGACGTGCTGCGCGTGTATCGGGAACCGGCTGTGTTGTCAGCGCATCGGCAGAAGGGGCGCCGACAGACGGTGACGGATCGGCTGCAGGCTCCAGGACCGGCTCGGTGCGCAGAGGCTCTTTTCCTTTCGTCTCGGAAGCGGCCGGGAGCTCGTGTCGCACCGTTGCAGGTTCGGGCAAGGGCGCCGCGGTCGCAGCGGTCGGCAGAGCCTCCTGGGGAGCCTGCGGCAGCTTGGGGGCCGGCTGCAGGATTTCGACCGGTTCGGTTCTTTCTCCGGCTGCTTCCATCCCATCGTGCGGCATGGCGGCGGGGATTGCGCCGGCACGCCGGTCACGCGCCAGGGACCAGACCGCCGGCACTGCGGCCGCATGGGCAGGGCTGACCAGCTGGGGATCGCCGAGAGATGACTGCGGCGCGGGCGCAGGTCGTTCTGCGCGAGGTGCTTCTTCCGCTGCTGCACCTGCTTCGCCCCCGAGCGCCGGAGTCGGAGTCGGAGTCGGAGTCGGAGTCGGAGTCGGAGTCGGAGTCGGAGTCGGAGTCGGAGTCGGAGTCGGAGTCGGAGTCGGAGTCGGAGTCGGAGTCGGAGTCGGAGTCGGAGTCGGAGTC
>NZ_JAYRLV010000018.1:0-33141 GCF_041912815.1 Allobrachymonas sp.
CTTCCCATCCCGAACAGGACAGTGAAACGACTCTGCGCCGATGATAGTGCGGATTCCCGTGTGAAAGTAGGTCATCGTCAGGCTCATTACAGCTCGAAGCGCCCCCGTCGTATGGGGGCGCTTTTTTTTGTGCTGTTGCGGTTCGGTGTTCCGCACCTTCTGTCAGGGTGTTCGAAAAGTTCAGGGGGCAATGCATCTGCAAAAAGTGATGAATCCAATGGGCTTTTTGTGTATGCTCACAGGATTGCAACCAATGCACTTCGGTGCCTGTCCTCCGTGAGCGATCCAACCCCTTCCCCTGCAGCGGGAAGTGAAGACAAGCGAAGCCTGATGCAGAAAATAGTCGAGTTTCTGCATCCAGGCCCAGATTCTCGAGAAGAACTTTACAACACCCTTTCCCAGGCCGAACAAAATCAGGTGATTGCGCCAGACAGCCGTGCAATGCTGGAGGGTGTGATCCGTATTTCACAGATGACGGTGACCGATGTGATGGTCCCGTCCAAGCGCATGGATCTGCTCGATATCGACAGCGAGTACGACGCGCTTCTTGCTTCTGTGATTGAGACAGGGCACTCCCGCTTTCCTGTATACGACGGCGAAAAGGCCAACATCGTGGGTGTGCTGATGGCCAAGGATTTGCTCAAGCTGCAGCGTGCGCCGGAGCTCAACATCAGAGCATTGCTGCGACCCCCTGTGTTTGTGCCGGAGAGCAAGGCACTCAATGATCTGCTGCGGGAGTTCCGTGCCAAGAGAAATCATCTGGCCATCGTGATTGATGAATTTGGTCGGGTAGCGGGTTTGATCACGATTGAGGATGTCCTGGAAGAAATCGTCGGAGAAATCGAGGATGAGTTTGACGATGACGATGAGGACGAGGGGGATATCTACAACCTCGTGGATGGCAGCTATCGCATCAGCGGCGACACTCCGATCGAACGCTTGGATGAGTATTTCGATGTGAAGCTGGCTCCGGAGGATACAGAGGATGAGAACGCCTTCGACACGATAGGTGGGCTTGTCGCACATGAACTCGGGCATGTGCCTCGTAGAGGGGAAGTGATCACGTTGCAGGGATTGAACTTCATGGCACTGCATACACAGGCAGGTGCGGTGCGCTGGTTCAAGGTGACTCCTGCAGTGAAGACAGAATGAGTGGCGCGGGATTTGCTGTGGCCGATCATACAGAGTGTGAGGTTGGGCACGGCACAGGGGGTGCCTGGCGTCAGGGAATCACAGGGGGATGCCTGGCATGTCTGGGGATTCTGCAGGCATGGAGCGTGGCATTGCCATGGAGTGGGCAGAACAGCTGGTGGCTGCAGGTGCTGTCTTTGGCGGGTCTGTTCGTGCTGCTGACGCCATCGGATGCGCAGGTGGATGACCAGAGACGCGCATGGCGTGGGTTTGCCATGGGATGGTGGTTTGGCTGCTGCTGGCTCCTGGGCAGTTTCTGGTGGCTCTATGTCTCGATGCATGCCTACGGAGGATTGCCTTCGTGGCTGGCGGGTCTGGCCGTGGCGCTGCTGGCGTCCGCAGTAGCTGTGTTCTACGGGCTAGCAGCGGCACTGTACCGGGGATGGGCATCGGCATGGGGGGCAGCGGGGCGCATCATGGGCTTTGCGGCATTCTGGACGCTTGCTGAACTCTGCCGAGCGGAGTGGTTTACCGGTTTTCCATGGGGGGCTTCGGGATACGCCCACCTGACGGGACCTCTCAAGGGCATGGTGCCATGGATTGGTGTCTATGGGGTGGGTTGGGCTGCCGCCTTGTGGGCTGCAGGGATAGGCTGCACTGTGCGATGGGGCTTGTTGCGGCACACCACCTTGCGACGGAGCGGAGTGCGAAAGCGTGAGGGCGCGGTGGTGCATATGCTGCTTGCCTGGATGTTGGTGCCCCTTTTTGGGGGCGTGGCGGGCCTGGCGTGGAGAGGTGGGGCGGAGGTAGCGGGGAAGCCGCTGCGGGTGACTCTGTTGCAGGGGAATGTGTCGCAGGATCAGAAGTTCCAGCAGGCTTCCGGGATTCTGCTGTCGCTGCAGTGGTATGGACAACAGCTGGATCTGGCGAAGGGCGATCTGGTGGTGACACCGGAAACTGCCTTGCCCCTGCTGCCTCAATATCTGCCGCAGGCCTACTGGCAGGCATTGAACAAGCGCTTTGCGACAGGACAGCAGGCTGCACTGATCGGGATGCCGGTTGCTGTGCAGGGGCAGGGCTATGCCAATGTGGTATTGGGCATGGCTCCGGGAGGGGCGGTCTCGAAGGGATCTGGACAGGCATTGCCTCTGGAACTGCCTCCTGTGCCAGATCAGGTGTATGGCTATGCCAAGCATCATCTGGTGCCTTTTGGGGAGTTCGTGCCCTGGGGGTTCAGGTGGTTCGTGGACATGATGCACATCCCGCTGGGGGATTTCCGTCGAGGTGCTCTGCCGCAGCCAGGCTTGGCGTGGCATGGGGAACGTATCCAGCCGAACGTGTGCTATGAGGATCTCTTTGGCGAAGAGTTGGCTGCAGCCTTCGTGGATGGGGCACAAGCACCCACGCTGCTGGTGAATCTCAGCAATATTGCCTGGTTCGGGGACACGATCGCCATTGATCAGCACCGCAACATCAGCCGCATGCGTGCTCTTGAGCTGGGTCGGCCGATGGTGCGTGCCACGAATACGGGAGCCACGGCGATCATTGCTCCGGACGGCACGGTGATCCGGGAGCTGCCAAGACTGACCCGCGGTGTGCTGGAGGGAGAGGTGCGCGGGCGTACAGGGATTACGCCCTATGCCTGGTGGGTTTCCCGCTGGGGACTGATGCCGCTGTGGGTGTTGGCCATTCTGGTCTGTCTGGCATGCGTGTGGCAGACCAGATGTTTCTCGGTGCGAGTGCCTTCCGGGAAGTCGCTTGAGGATCGGCGCCGCTAAAATCGATCCATGATGCTCCATGGGTGGAGCGATTCAGAAAAGATTCATGCTGACTTTCCAACAAATCATTCTCAAGCTGCAGCAATACTGGGATGCCCAGGGCTGCGCGTTGCTGCAACCCTATGACATGGAGGTGGGCGCAGGGACCAGCCATACGGCCACATTCTTGCGCGCCATTGGCCCTGAGCCGTGGAAGGCTGCCTATGTGCAGCCCAGCCGTCGGCCCAAGGATGGGCGCTATGGCGAGAATCCGAATCGGCTGCAGCACTACTATCAGTTTCAGGTGGTGCTGAAACCGGCGCCGTCCAACATTCTGGAGCTGTATCTGGGAAGCCTGGAGGCCTTGGGATTCGATTTGAAGAAAAACGATATCCGGTTCGTGGAGGACGACTGGGAGAATCCTACGCTCGGGGCCTGGGGCTTGGGATGGGAGGTCTGGCTCAATGGCATGGAGGTGACGCAGTTCACGTACTTCCAGCAGGTGGGAGGGATCGACTGTCATCCGGCCACGGGCGAGATCACCTATGGACTCGAACGTCTGGCGATGTATCTGCAGGGAGTCGACAATGTCTACAAGCTGCAGTGGACCGAGGGGCTGACCTACGGCGATGTCTACCACCAGAACGAAGTGGAGCAGAGTACCTACAACTTCGAGTACAGCGACGTGGACTTTCTGTTTCAGGCGTTTGCTGCCCACGAGAAGGAGGCACAGTTCCTCATGGACAAGCAGCTGGCGCTCCCCGCCTACGAGCAGGTGCTCAAGGCGGCCCATACGTTCAATTTGCTGGATGCACGCGGGGCGATCAGTGTGACCGAGCGTGCGGCCTATATCGGGCGGATTCGCAATCTGGCACGGAGTGTGGCGCAGAGCTACTACAAAAGCCGTGAACGTCTGGGATTCCCCATGGCGCCACGCGAGTGGATTGCAGCGATGGAACAGAAACAGGACAAGAAGGCCGCTTGAGGAAAAACATCAACATGACTACAGAAAACCTTCTCGTCGAACTTTTCGTGGAAGAGCTGCCGCCCAAGGCACTTCAAAAACTGGGAGACGCTTTTGCGGCAGGACTGACAGCGTCTTTGCAGGGGCAGGGGTTGACGGCACCGGATTCGGTGACGACCGCCTATGCCAGTCCGCGTCGTCTCGCTGCCCACATCACCCATGTAGCGGCCAAGGCCGAGGATCGGGCCGTGCAGCACAAGCTGATGCCCGTGAGCGTGGGGCTCAATGCCGAGGGGCAGGCGACTCCCGCACTGCTCAAGAAGCTGGCCGCGCTGGGGGCAGATGCGAACGTGGTGCCGCATCTGATCCGGCGTGTGGATGGAAAGGCCGAGGCTCTGTTCCTGGATGCGGTGCGCGATGGCGTGGCGCTGGATGAGGGCTTGCAGAAGGCGCTCGATGAGGCGCTTGGCAAGTTGCCCATTCCCAAGGTCATGACCTATCAGCTCGAATCGGAATGCGCGCTTCCCGGATGGAGCAGCGTGCAGTTCGTGCGGCCGGCCCATGGGCTGGTGGCTCTGCATGGAAGCGCGGTGGTGCCGGTGTCTGTGCTGGGGCTGCATGCGGGGCGCACTACGCATGGACATCGCTTCGAGGCGCGGGTGGACCCTGTGGTGATCGAGGATGCCGACAGCTATGCGCGGACCCTGCGTGAGCAGGGGGCCGTGATTGCGGGCTTCGAGGAGCGGCGCGCCGACATCGCCAGCCAGCTGGAGCTGGCAGCAGCCCGTGTCGGCGGAGGATGCAGCCCGATCAGTGACGGCGCCTTGCTCGACGAGGTGACTGCCCTGGTGGAGCGGCCCAAGGTGCTGGTGTGCGAATTCGAGAAGGAATATCTCCAGGTGCCGCAGGAGTGCCTGATTCTCACGATGAAGGCGAACCAGAAGTATTTTCCCCTGCTGGATGCGCAGGGCAAGCTGACGAATCGCTTCCTGGTGGTCAGCAACATCAGCCCGGATGATCCGTCCGCGGTGATCGGTGGAAACGAGCGGGTGGTGCGTCCCCGCCTGGCCGATGCCAAGTTCTTCTTCGATCAGGATCGCAAGAAGAAGCTGGAAGAGCGCATTCCCGGATTGGCGAAGGTGGTGTACCACAACAAGCTGGGCACTCAGGCCGAACGCAGCGAACGCGTGCGAGAGATTGCGCATGCAGTGGTGGAGCAGCTGCGACTGGCACAGTACCCCTATGGGGTCGAGGCCAAGGACGAATTCGATGTGCTCGACAGCAAGGCGCAGCAGGCCGCACGCCTGGCCAAGACCGATCTGCTGACCGATATGGTGGGCGAGTTCCCGGAGCTGCAGGGCATCATGGGCAACTACTACGCGCGGCATGAGGGCTTGCGCGACGGCGTGGCCATTGCCATCGAAGACCATTACAAGCCCCGCTTCGCTGGGGATGCCCTGCCGCGCAACCATACCGGTTCCGTGCTGGCCCTGGCCGACAAGCTGGAAACCCTGGTGGGCATGTTCGGCATCGGCAATGTGCCGACAGGCGAGAAGGATCCCTTTGCCCTGAGGCGCCATGCGCTGGGAGTCGTGCGGATTCTCATCGAGAAGCAGATGCCTGTGGATCTCGGTGCGCTGGTGGCATCGGCAGCGGCCAGCTTCGGTGCCCTGTTGCCTGATGCGCCAGCCAGCAATCGGCAGCTGCTGCACTTCATCGATGAGCGGCTTGCGGGCTACCTGCGGGAACAGGGATTTGCGGCACGCGAGGTCGAGGCTGTGCTGTCGGTGCACCCGATGTGGCGTGAAATTCCGGCACGGCTCGAAGCGGTTCGGGCCTTTGTGGCGCTGCCCGAGGCAGGCGCTCTGGCTGCTGCCAACAAGCGCATCGGCAACATCCTGAAGAAGGCAGGCAATACCGAGCAGCTGGCCGATGCCCATGTCAGCACCGCCCTGCTGCGCGAGCAGGCCGAAAAGGATCTGCACGCTGCCATGCAGCAGGTGCTGCCTGAAGCCGATGCGCAGTTCGAGGCGGGGAGCTACACGGCCTCGCTGCAGACGCTGGCTGCGCTGCGGGGACCTGTGGATGCCTTCTTCGATGACGTGATGGTCAACGCCGAGGAGGACGATCTGCGGCTCAATCGGCAGGCTCTGCTCCATGTGTTGCATCAGGCCATGAATCGCGTGGCAGAACTGGCGCAGCTGGCCGTCTAGGTCGGCTGCCTGTCGTCCGTTCTGCCCTCCTTCGGCCCTTCTTTGTTCCCTGGAGTGTGGCCATGGCCCGTCCCCACAAGACCAATTTCAAGCTCGTGGTCATCGATCGCGATGGCACGCTGTGCGAATACCGCGAGGGTTACATCAAGTCGCCCGAGGAGTGGGTGCCGGTGCCAGGTGCCCTGGAGGCGGTGGCACTGCTCAACCGCGCAGGCTGGCATGTGGTGATGGCCACGAACCAGCCGGCCATTGGTCGCGGTGTGATGGACATGGCTTCGCTCAATGCCATCAATGCCGTCATGCATCGGCAATTGGCTGCAGCAGGAGCGCGGGTCGATGCGATCTTCTTCTGTCCCCATTTGCCGGAGGAGGGATGCCATTGCCACAAGCCCGCTCCCGGACTGCTCGAAGAGATCGGCCACTGCTATGGAGTGGAACTGTCCGCAGTGCATGCCGTGGGAGATGCACTGCGGGATGTGCAGGCGGCGGTGGCGGCCGGATGTGTGCCTCACCTGGTCTGTACCGGGGAAGGTGCACGCTGGCTGGATCAGCCGTTGGATGCAGAGTTTCCTCCGCATGTGCAGGTGCATCGGGATCTGATGGATTTTGCGCGCCATCTGCTTGCACAGGAGGAGCGGCAGAAAGAAGAGTCTGCACGCCGCCGCAGGGAAGAGGCAGAAGAACGCGCCAGCGATGGGGATCTCTCGATGGGGTCTGCACCGCAGGCAGGCCCGTCGCCGCATTCCGGGCATGGAACTGCATCGTGAGCTTTCCGGTGAACGGGATACGCTGCCGCGCGTGCGTCATGAGGCGGAAGCGGACACGGCAGGGTCTGCAGGGCCTGTGACGCACGGATGGCATGATGGAGCGTTCTGTCTTTCAGCATCCGCAGGCCACGCATAGGGTGGTGCTGGACGGCGAGGCTGTGGCATACCTGCTGCGGCGTTCGGCGCGGCGGTCCATCGGCATGCGGATTTCAGAGGAGGGGCTGCAGGTGACGGTGCCTTCGCGGCTCGCCCTTTCGGATGTCGAGGCAGGGCTGCAATTCAGGGCACGCTGGATACTGAAGCACCTCCATGAGGTGCAGACACGTTCTGCGGAGATGCCGAAGCAGATGCAGTGGGAGGATGGCAGCCTCTTGCCTTACCTGGGGCGCGAGATGGTGCTGCGAGTGCATGCTGCCGCTTCACCGGCCTGGGAAGGTGTCCCTTCTGTGGTGCAAGGACGTATCTCGGGCCGCAACCGCAGGGCCCGGCATGCGGTGCAGCACGTGCCGGCGGAGAGACTGGAGCGGGCGGGAGGGCACTGGCGTGACGAGCTGCATCTCCAGTGGGATGGAGAGCTCGTGGTCGCAACGGGACAGATCCAGCATCTTGTCATGCAGTGGTACCAGGAGCGGGCATTGGAATGGTTTGCTGCACGCATGGATCATTTTGCGCCGCTTGTCGGGGTGGAGTATCGGGCGCTTCGGCTGAGCAATGCGCGTACCCGCTGGGGCAGTGCCAGTGCACGGGGCGTGATCCATCTGCACTGGCGGCTGATGGAGTGCGAGCCGGCACTCATCGACTATGTGGTGGTGCATGAACTCTGCCACTTGCACGAGATGAACCACAGTCCGCGCTTCTGGGCTCTCGTGGAGTCTGTGTTGCCCGATTTTCGCGATCGGCGGCAGCGCCTGAAGCAAAAACGGCTGTCACCCTGGTAGGGGCAACAGCCGACGATTGCGCGGGAATGATCCGCCACTCAGGAAAAGAGAAAGGGGGGATTTATTCGTCGTCGTCCTTCAGGGCCAGCTGCTGTGCCTTCTGGTCGCCGCGGGTGGCTCGGTACAGCACGACCTTGTAGACCCCATGTCCATGCACGCCGAGGCGCTCGGCTGCTGCACGGCTCAGATCAATGACGCGCCCCTTGACATAGGGACCCCGGTCGTTGATGCGCACCACGACCGACTTGCCGGTGGTAGGGCTGACCACGCGAACCAGCGTGCCGAATGGCAGGGTCTTGTGTGCAGCGGTCAGTGCATGCATGTCATAGCGCTCGCCATTGGCGGTGCGGCGATTGTGGAACTGGTCGCCGTACCAAGAGGCAGACCCCTGCTGGAAGGAGGATGCATCGGCATGGGCGATCCGCAGTTCCGTGGGGGTGGACAGCGAGGGAGCAGTGGCTCCGCTGTGTGCCACCTGACGGGCAGTGCGGCGCTTGGCGCGCTGGCTCGACATGCTGTTGGAGAACACGCCGTCCTGAGCATCAGCCATGGGAGATGCTGTGGAGGAGGATGGGGGGGCGGCATTCATGCCTTGGGACACCGCTGTCTGCTGGGCAGCAGAAGTGGCTTTCGTCCCTGCGTGGGCGGGAGATGAAAACACGGCCAAGCACAGGGCCAGACCCGTTCCCATCTGCGCGCCATACGCTCGAAAGGAGATGAAATGAGGCTTCTTCATGGCTGGTGAGCATAACGCTATCGCCAGAATATGGCAAGTTTTTGACCCCTTGACGACGTTTGGTTATATGGAAAGCCCCGATCGGCCCGGTTGAGGTCGTGTACCGGGTGCGCGGAGCGTGCGTCGGGACAGGTATGGAACCGGGCAGTTCAAGGCGGTGAGGGTGGGCAGAGAGGCGCTATTGCCGTCAGGGGTAGTCGGTCCGCACATACAATTCGGCCATGGTCAAGTGGCCTGATGCAGGAAGGCCACAGAGATTTCTGGCAGTCATCGGTGCTGTGCATCCAGATGTGCAGAAGGCGGTGGCGAATTCCCCCACGCATTGCGAGAGCAGGCAACCTTGGCACATATCAAGGCAAGGCGCTTTTTTCGGATGCTCATGACGGACAACATGGTTTCACGCAACGCCACCTACTCCATCGGCGATCTGGCCCGGGAGTTCGATCTCACGACACGCACCATCCGCTTCTACGAGGATGTAGGGCTGCTGCAGCCCGTGCGGCAGGGGACGGGGGGGCGGGTGCGCGTGTATTCGCCCCGGGACCGGGCGCGTCTCAAGCTGATTCTGCGTGCCAAGCGACTGGGATTCAGTCTGAGCGAAGCCCGTCAGATCATCGAGATGTATGACAGCCCGCGGGATACGGAGACACAGATGCGGGCCTATCTGGAGGCATTGGCGACCCATCGGCAGCGTCTGGAGATGCAGCTGGCCGAGCTGCAGGCGAATCTGATGGAGGTGGAGTCCCACGAAGAACAGGCACGGCAGGCCTGGCGCCAGATGCAGGCTGGCGCACAGGAGCAGGAGTGACCGTGCGTACTCGTACCCATGCGATTCATGGGAATGGTGCATGGCGGAGTCTGTGCTTCGCGCATGCCATACAACAGCAAGGAAGGAAACTTCAATGACAGACCCACAGCAACAGCCACCCGTGGACAAGCTGGAGCACTTGTTCGAGAACAACCGTCGCTGGGCGGCGCAGGTGGAAAGTCATCGACCCGGCTTTTTCAGCAGCCTGCGGGCGCAGCAAAATCCCAGGTACATGTGGATCGGCTGCTCGGACAGTCGCGTGCCGGCAAACCAGATCACGGGCCTGGATCCTGGAGAAATTTTTGTGCACCGCAATGTGGCCAATGTGGTGGTGCCTTCCGATCTGAACTGTCTGTCGACCATCCAGTATGCGGTGGACCAGCTCAAGGTCCAGCATCTGCTGGTGGTGGGGCACTATGGCTGCGGCGGAGTGCAGGCGGCGCTGTTCAACCAGCGTGCGGGGCTGGTGGACAACTGGCTGCGCCACGTGCGCGATGTGCTGGACCGCCACCAGCACCGCATGGATCGCGTGCCCGAAGAACGCAAGCTCGATGCGCTGTGCGAGCTCAATGCCATCGAGCAGGTGGTGCGCGTGTCGCAGACCACGGTGGTGGTCGATGCCTGGTCGCGCGGGCAGGATCTGACCCTGCATGGGTGGGTCTACGGCATCAGCGATGGTCTGGCCCATGACATGGACATGACCGTGCGCAGCACCGAGGAGGTCCGTGCGGCCCGCACGCGCGCCATTGCCCGCTGGGAAAGCCAGTATTGCGAGTAAAGTGCAGGCAGTGCCGTTCCGGCAGCAGCACCCGCCCGGTTCGTGCCGGCGGGTGCTGTCCGGGCGGCACGCAGGGGTCTGTGTTCATGCGGAACCAGACCTGCGGTTCCGCCCACCGACACACCGAGCCACATGATCGTTGACACCACGCTTCCCCAGCGTCTGGATGAGCCGCGCGCACTGGATATCGCGCATGCCATGCTGGACGGGTTCAATCGCCACTATCGGCTGTTTCGCGCCGAGTCCGCGCGGTCCAAGCACCGGTTCGAGACGCAGGACTGGCAGGCCCAGCAGCGGGCCCAGCGCGATCGCATCGAGTTCTACGATCTGCGCGTGCACGAGTGCGAACGCCGACTGGAGCGGGAGTTCGACGCGAGCCATCTGTCGATGGCCGTATGGCAGCAGGTCAAGCTGTTCTACATCGGACTGCTCGCCGATCACCTGCAGCCCGAGCTGGCAGAGACGTTCTTCAATTCGGTGACCACCAACATCCTGCACCGCAACTATTTCCACAACGAATTCATCTTCGTGCGGCCGGCCATCAGCACGGAATACATGGAGATCCGGCCGGACGTGCAGACGTCCTACCGCGCCTATTACCCCAAGCCCGACCATCTCCCGGATGTGGTGCGGACCATCCTCAACGACTACGGGCTGCATGCCCCCTTTGCCAATCTGGAGTCGGATGTGGCACGGGTGGTCGAAGTGTGGAAGCTGCAGATCGGAGGCGGCAAGCTGCGCGCGAACTTTCAGATTCAGGTGCTGTCGAACCTGTTCTACCGCAACAAGGGGGCGTATGTGGTGGGCAAGATCGTCAACAGCTTCAACGAGGCGCCCTTTGCCCTGCCGATTCTCTACAACGAGCGTGGCGAGCTCTACATCGATGCCGTGCTCATCGGCGAAAACGATCTGCTGGCGCTGTTCAGTTTTGCGCGGGCCTATTTTCTGGTGGACATGGAGATTCCTTCGGCCTATGTCCAGTTTCTGCGCACGCTCATGCCGCGCCTGCCCAAGGGGGAAATCTACAACGCCCTGGGGCTGGCCAAGCAGGGCAAGAACCTGTTCTACCGGGATTTTCTGTTTCACCTGCGGCACAGCACGGACCGCTTCCGCATCGCGCCCGGCATCAAGGGCATGGTGATGCTGGTGTTCGACCTGCCGAGCTTTCCGTATGTGTTCAAGATCATCAAGGACTACTACCCGCCCCAGAAGGACACCAGCCGCGAGCAGATCAAGGAAAAGTACAAGCTCGTGCGCTATCACGACCGGGTGGGGCGCATGGCCGACACCATGGAATACCGGGATGTGGCCTTTCCCATGTCGCGCTTCGAGCCGGAGCTCATCGAGGAGATCCAGAAGTACGCGCCCAGCCAGATCGACATCGTGGACCGCAACCACGATGGCCATCTGGAGGTGATCATCAAGCATGCCTACATCGAGCGGCGCATGATTCCGCTCAACATCTATCTGCAGGAGGCGTTCGATGCCGGGCTCGACAATCCCAAGTCCCGCTACCAGATGGAGCATGCCGTCGTCGAATACGGCAATGCGATCAAGGATCTCGTGGCTGCCAACATCTTCCCCGGCGACATGCTGTGGAAGAACTTCGGGGTGACGCGTCACGGAAAGGTCGTGTTCTATGACTACGATGAAATCGAGTACCTGACCGATTGCCATTTCCGGCGCGTGCCGCCGCCGCGTCACGAGGAAGACGAGTTGAGCGGCGAGATCTGGTACAGCGTGGGGCCCAAGGATGTGTTTCCGGAGACCTTCGGCCCCTTCCTGCTCGGCAATCCGGCCGTGCGGGAGGTGTTCATGAAGCACCATGCCGATCTGCTCGACCCCCAGTTCTGGCAGGCGCACCAGGAGCGCATCCGTCGGGGCGAAGTGCTCGACGTGTTTCCCTATGAGCAGGAGAAGCGCTTCATGCGCCATCCGCAGTCCCATCCTCATCCTTCTGCAGTCCCTTCACCAACCAAGGAGAATTGAAATGTCCGAATCCATCGTGATCGTCGCTGCCAAGCGCACCCCCATGGGCGCCTTCCAGAGCGACTTTGCCGGCGTGTCCGCCAACGAGCTGGGCGCCGTGGCCATCAAGGCCGCTGTGGCCCAGGCCGGCATCCAGCCCGAACAGGTCGAGGAAGTGATCTTCGGCAACGTGCTCACCGCTGGTCAGGGTCAGGCCCCTGCCCGCCAGGCCACCATCAAGGCGGGGCTGCCGCAGTCCGTGGGTGCCGTGACCCTCAACAAGGTGTGCGGTTCTGCGCTGAAGTCCATCATGATGGCGGCCGACACCATTGCGGCCGGCAATGCGGACATCATGGTGGCGGGCGGCATGGAAAGCATGACCAACGCGCCCTATCTGCTCAAGAAGGCGCGTGGCGGCTATCGCATCGGGCACGACAAGGTCTTCGACCACATGATGCTCGACGGTCTGGAAGACGCCTACACCGGGCTGGCCATGGGCATGTTTGCCGAAGACTGCGCTGCCAAGTACGGCTTCACCCGTGAAATGCAGGACCAGTTTGCCGTGACCAGCGTGGAGCGTGCCAAGGCAGCGATCGCCAGCGGTGCCTTCAAGGAAGAAATCGCTCCTGTCACCGTGGTGGAACGCAAGGGCGAACGTGTGGTCGATACCGATGAAGGCCCCGGCCGCATCAAGACCGAGAAGATCGCCACCCTGCGCCCCGCCTTCAAGAAGGACGGCACCGTGACGGCCGCCTCCAGCTCCAGCATCAACGACGGTGCTGCTGCCGTGGTCCTGATGACCGAGGGCAAGGCACGCGAACTGGGCCTGCAGCCGCTGGCACGCATCGTCAGCCATGGCACTTTTGCCCATGAGCCCCAGTGGTTCACCACCGCGCCCATCGGCGCGACCAGGAAGGCACTGGCCAAGGCAGGCTGGAACGTGGAGGACGTGGAACTGTGGGAAATCAACGAGGCCTTTGCTGTGGTTCCCATGGCCATGATGAAGGAACTCTCCATTCCCCATGACAAGGTCAACGTCAATGGCGGCGCCTGTGCGCTGGGGCACCCCATCGGGGCGTCCGGTGCGCGCATTCTGGTCACCCTGCTGCATGCCATGAAGCAGCGCGGCCTCAAGAAGGGGCTGGCTACCCTGTGCATCGGCGGCGGCGAGGGCGTCTCGATGTGCGTCGAGATGCTGTAAGCGTGCACACCCGGATGGTTCGGGTCTTGTAGACCGGACCGTCCGGGACACATGCCAACTGAAGGGGCTCCGCAAGGAGCCTTTTCTGTGGGGAGGCAAAGACCGTCACAATGGGCGCATGGGTGGTGAGGGACCCGGGAAGCAGCCGCTCTCCGGCCCTGTGCCGCCGCATCATGCGGAAGGAGACAGCATCATGGGAACCGTGGTCTTGATAGGCGCCTCGCGGGGCATTGGTCTGGAATTGGCTGCGCAGTATGTGCGAGCAGGCGAGCGGGTCATTGCCACGGCGCGCGACGAGGCGGGCCTGGCGCGGCTGGCTGCCGTGGGCGTGGCACAGACTCTGCGGGTCGATGTGTCCGATCCGGCCAGCGTGAGCGGTCTGGCCTGGCAGCTGGGCAGCGTGGCGATCGATCTGGCGCTGTACGTGGCCGGACAGATGAGCCGTGCCGATGCCACCATGCCGCCCACACAGCCCGAATTCGACCGGGTCATGCACGCCAATGTGCTCGGAGCCATGCAGATCATTCCCCAGCTGGCGCCGGGAGTGGAGCAGGGGCGTGCCGGTCAGGGCGGTACCTTTGCCTTCATTTCCAGTGCCATGGGGCGGATGACGGAGACAGGCGGCAGCGATGCCTGGCTGTACCGCGTCAGCAAGGCTGCACTCAATATGGCGGTGGTGTCTGCCCAGCACAGCTACCCCACGGTCTCCATGGTGCTGGTGCATCCGGGATGGGTGCGCACGGACATGGGCGGGGATCGGGCTCCGCTGTCGGTGCAGGACAGCGCCACCGGCATCCGCCAGACCCTGGATGCGCTGACGCCTGCGGCCCATGCGCGATTCGTGCGGTACGACGGCACGGAATACCAGGGCTGGTGAGGCATGGCGGCAGGCGCAGAGACGCTGGCCTGACCGGCTGCCTGCCATGGGAGCACGGGTAGACTACCCGGCATGAAGAAACATCCTGCCTCTCCTGTCTGGCCCGATGGCCCCTGCCCGTGCGGCCGAAGCGATGCCGCAACGGGCCGCCCTCTGTCGGGGGCCGCCTGCTGTGGGCGCTACATCGGGCATTTTGCCGACGTGCCGGCTCCGGATGCCGAAAGCCTCATGCGCTCGCGCTATACCGCGTTTGTACGGGAGGATGTCGACTACCTCCTGCACACCTGGCATGCCGACACCCGCCCACCCACGCTTACCTGTGAAGCTGGCGTGCGCTGGCTGGGGCTGGAGGTGCGGGACGTGCATGTGGCAGACGCCTGCCATGCGGAGGTCGAATTCGTGGCCCGTTCGCGACGGCAGGGGCGCGCTTCCCGTCTGCACGAACGCAGCCGGTTCGTGCGCGAGCCCGATGCACAGGGCGTGTGGCGGTGGAGCTATGTGGATGGGGAGCTGTCATGACGATGACGCGACAGGCATGGACCTGCCTGCTGTTTGATTGCGATGGTGTTCTCGTGGACAGCGAGCCGCTCACCATGGGCGTGCTGCGCGACATGCTCGAGGAGCTGGGCTGGACGATGGATCTCGAGGAGTGCATGCGCCTGTTCGTGGGCAAGGCCACCCGTGACGAGGCGGCTCGCATCGAGCGCGAGACGGGGAAACCCTTCACGGTGGAATGGCTGCATCGTTTCTGGGCACGCCGGGATGTGGCCTTGCGCGCCCATCTGCAGCCCATGGCCGGTGCGCCGGAACTGGTGCATGCTGCGCGTGCGGCGCTGGGACGATCCATGGCCTGCGTGTCGGGAGCCGACCGGGATAAGCTCCGGCTCCAGCTGGAAAAGACCGGCATGTGGGCGGCGTTCGAGGGGCGGGTGTTCAGTGGCCATGATTTCCCGCGCAGCAAGCCCCATCCCGACGTGTACTGCGCAGCCATGCGGGCCCTGGCAGTGCAGCCCGAACAGTGTGTGGTCATCGAGGATACGGCCACCGGCGTGCGCGCGGGCGTGGCGGCCGGGGCACAGGTGCTGGGCTATTGCTGCGAAGGCAATCCCGTGGTGACGCCCGAGCTGCTGCGAGCAGCTGGAGCCCATCGGGTGGTGCGCGATCTCGCAGAGGTGACCCGCTGGGTGAAGAGGGGGTTGGGCCCGGAGCTGCCCGGAAGCTGAAGAAGACGTGCCGCCCGCGCCCCGCAGGGCGGCATTGTGTCTGTGTCGTGTGCTTTTGCCAGAAACAGAAAAGCCTGTCTCTTCGAGATGAAGAAACAGGCTTTGCAGGTATTTGGTGGGCCCTGTAGGGATCGAACCTACGACAAACGGATTAAGAGTCCGCTGCTCTACCAACTGAGCTAAGAGCCCTGCGACAGAGATGAATTATGCACGTTTTCAGCCCGGTTTGCCAGGTGTACCGAAAATTTTTTTCGGAAACCTGTGCGCGGGCCCTGCATGTCCGGGGCTGGAAAAGGGGGAAGCGGGCACAATGCCCCCATGAGTGCCATCTTGCCTGGTCTTTCTGCTGCCACAACCGTACCCTCCGGAGCTTCTGCGGACGAGGTGCCTTCTCCCTGTCGCAAAAAATGCCGCATCGACGAGGCGACTGGTCGGTGCGAGGGATGTTTGCGCACCCTCGACGAGATCGTGCGGTGGCGGGACATGGACTCCGTCGCGCGGCAGGCCGTGTGGGCAGCGATTCGGCAGCGGGCGGCTGATGGGCCGTTGCGCTGATGGGGCGCTGTGCGGACAGAGTTTTTGGAAGGGGGATTTCATCCATGCCAGTTGTTCATTTCTTTTTTGATGTGGTGTCGCCGTATGCCTATCTGGCATTCCATCTGCTGCCGCAGACGCTGGAGGGGCTGGCGTGCCGAGTGAACTACCGGCCGGTCGTGCTGGGAGCGCTGCTCAAGGCTCACGGCACTCCGCCACCGGTGCAGCTCCCTCCCAAGCGGGACTGGATCCGGCGGCACACGCTCTGGCTGGCTGGGCAGCATGGCCTGCCCATGCGCATGCCGGCGGTGCATCCGTTCCGTTCCCTGCCGTGGCTGCGCATGGCCTTGGCGAGCAGTCCGCACGGGCTGCCGAGTCGGTATGTGTGTGAGACCCTTTTTCAGGCCATCTGGGAGGAGGGACGCGATCCCGATGATGCGGACTTCCAGCAAGAGATCTGGCAGGCCATGACGGCCCTGTTGCCCGAGGTGCGCGATCCGGCGGGAGAGGCGGTGAAGGCCGAGCTGTTCGCTCTGGGCGAGGAAGCACTGCGTCTGGGGGTGTTCGGCGTGCCGACCTTTGTGCTCCAGACGGCTTCGGCTGCGACTGGGGAGGGCACCGACGACCATGCGCTGTTCTGGGGTGTGGACAGTCTGCCGATGCTGCGCGATGCGCTGCTGGCCTGTCAGCCGGGAGCCGACGTGCCGGAGGTGGTCGCATGAAGGCCCTGCTGCAGCGCGTGCGTCAGGCCAGCGTGACGGTGGAGGACGAGGAGATAGGCCGGATCGGTCCCGGTCTGCTGGTGCTGCTGTGTGCGGAGCCCCAGGATGACGAGGCGGTGGCCGATCGCCTGTTGGCCAAGGTGCTCAAGCTGCGCATCTTCAGCGATGCCGAAGGTCGTCTCAATCGCGACCTCAGGGACCTTGATGGCGCAGGGACACCGGGCGGTCTGCTGCTGGTGAGCCAGTTCACCCTGACGGCGGACTGTTCGCGCGGCAATCGCCCGAGCTTCACGGGGGCAGCGCCTGCTGCGCAGGGACGTGCGCTCTATGACCATGTGGTGCAGCAGGCGCGGTGCCTGCACCCGGACGTGGCCACGGGGCGCTTTGGAGCCGACATGCAGGTGGCGCTCGTCAATGATGGGCCGGTGACCATCTGGCTCGACATGCAGCCCTGAGCGCGGGAGCTGGCGCCACGGGGCCCCCTACAATCTGCGCCATGTCGTCACGCCGTTCCTCTTCTGCATCCGCTGCCCGGCAGGATGCCGCCTGTCCCGCTGTCCACATCTCCGAGGATGGACGCAGCCGCTATCTGCATCTTGGAGGCACACCCTGGATACAGGGCAGCATGCGGCTGGGCAATGCCTGGGCCATCGATCTGGAGTACGTGCAGCGCATGATGGCATGGCTGCTGTTCGTGGAGCCGGACAGCGTGTCTGAGCGGCGTGCCCTGCAGCTGGGGCTGGGGGCGGCCGCCCTGACCAAGTTCGCCTTTCGCAAGCTCGGCATGCGCACAAGCTGCATCGAGCTCAATCCACAGGTGGTGGCGGCCTGCCGGCAGTGGTTCCGTCTGCCGGCAGACAGCGAGCGGCTGGAGGTGCGGATCGCGGATGCGGGGCTGGCCATTGCGGAGCCCGAGTGGCAGGGCGTGGTCGATGCGCTGCAGGTGGACCTGTACGACCAGGAAGCCGCTGCCCCGGTGCTCGACGATGCGGACTTCTATGCCCGCTGCCGCGACACACTCACTCCCGATGGCTGCATGACCGTGAACCTGTTCGGGCGCGACAGCAGCTTCGTGCGCAGCGTGCAGCGCATGGCCGGGGCCTTCGGGCCAGGTGCCGTGTGGTGCTTCCGTCCTACCCGCGAGGGCAATACGGTGGTGCTGGCCCTGCGCGATGCGGCATCGGCCCCGTCACCGGAGGGGATGCAGGCGCGGGCCGAGGTGATCCGGGCGCGCTGGGGCCTGCCGGCGCACAAATGGATCAAGGTGCTGCGCCGGCTGGAGGACGTGCCGGACGTGGCCTCAATGGCGTGACGACACCACGATGCCTGCCACGATCAGGACAAAGGCCACTGCGTGGAACCAGGCAGGCGATTCGCCGAGGAAAAAGGCCGACAGCAGGGCCGCGAAAACCGGCGTCAGGTTGGTGAAGAAGCTCCCGATGGTGGGGCCTGCCTGCTGCACCCCCATGCCCCAGAAGGCAAACGCCAGAATGGCGGGACCGATGGCCACGTAGGCCAGACCTGCCCAGAGGGCCGGGCTCCAGACGATGTGCAGATCGGGCTCGACGGCCCATTCGATGCCCGTGAAGAAGAGCGACCACACCACCCCCAGCGCGATCTGTGCGAGCAGAAAGGCCTTCCAGTCCCCGCGGAGTCCGGCGGGTTCGCGGGTGTGCATCAGCATCCAGCTGTAGAACGACCAGCACAGTGTGGCCGCCAGCATGAACAGGTCGCCCACCACAAGGTGCAGGTGCAGCAGGTTGCTCCAGCTTCCCCGCGACAGCACGAGCAGCACACCGGCCAGCGAGAGGGCAGCGCCCCACAGCTTGGGGCGCGTGATCGGCACATCGTAGAACAGGCGGCCGACGAGCATCATGCCCAGCGGCATGCTGCTGGCCACCAGGGTGACGTTGACCGGGGTGGAGGTCCGCAGTGCCATGTACTGCAGCATGTTGTAGCAGCCGATGCCCAGCAGTCCCAGCAGGGAAAACCGCTTCCAGTGCGCCCACAGCGGGCTGCCGGGACGCAGGACACCGCCGGCAAAGGGCAGCAGGATCAGGCATGCGAGCACCCAGCGCAGCAGGTTCAGGGTGACGGGGGGAATGAGCGGGTTGAGCGCACGGCCCACCACGGCATTGCCGGCCCACAGCAGCGGGGCCACCGTGAGCATGGTGGCCGCCCGCGCCGTGAGGTGGGGCGTGGCCGCAGCCGAGGCAGAGGAGGGGGCGCCCGAGGCGGAGTGTGAGGGTACAGACATTCCCCAGACTGTAACAAAGATCGATGCATGGCCTCTGGCCGGACAGGGCTGGCAGAGTCAGGGCCCCCGTCTCATCGGCCCTGAGGGTGTCGGGGATATCCGTTCCGGGTGGGAGCCAGGCGGTCGGTGCGCGGTACGATCGCCGCATATCGAATACCAGCCCAGGAGCACTCCATGTCGTCCTCATCCATTCGCAGCCGTGTCGTGCAGGTGAACGCGCCCGGGGGGCCGGACGCCATGGAGATCTGCACTGTCGACATTCCGGCGCCCGGGCCCGGTGAGGTTCGGGTGCAGCACCATGCCGTAGGGCTCAATTTCATCGACGTGTACCAGCGTACCGGGCTGTATGCCCTGCCCATGCCTTTGCGGCTGGGTCTGGAGGCTGCCGGGGTAGTGGAGTCGGTGGGGGAGGGCGTGAGCCATCTCCATGTCGGCGACCGCGTGGCCTACGTGGCGCCCAGTCCCGGCAGCTATGCCGATTGGCGTACCCTGCCGGCCATGACCGTCTGCCGTCTGCCGGATGGGATTTCCTTCGAGACGGGCGCAGCCATGATGCTCAAGGGGCTGACGGCCGAATATCTGCTGCGCCGCGTGCGGGGGCAGCTCGACGTGGAGGCAGGGGATCATGTGCTGTTCCATGCCGCTGCCGGCGGCGTGGGGCTCATTGCCTGCCAGTGGGCACGGGCGCTGGGGCTGCAGCTCATCGGCACGGCAGGCAGCGACGAGAAGTGTGCGCTGGCGCAGAGCCTGGGGGCTGCCCACGTCATCAACTACCGCACCGAGAACTTCGTGGAGCGTGTCCGCGAGATCACAGGCGGGCAGAAGGTCAAGCTGGTGCTGGACTCGGTCGGCAAGGACACGTTCGAGGGATCACTCGATTGCCTGATGCCCTTCGGCCTCATGGTGACCTACGGCAATGCCTCTGGACCGGTGCCTCCGGTGGCACCGCTGGTGCTGGCCCAGAAGGGGTGCCTGTACCTCACGCGGCAGACGCTGTTCACTCACCTGCGCTCCCGGGAAACCGTGCAGGCCATGGTCGATGAACTCTTCGGCATGGTGACCTCGGGCAGGATCCAGATCCATATCGGGCAGCGATTTGCGCTGGAGGACGTGCGCGAGGCCCACCGGAGCCTGGAGGCGCGTCAGACCATGGGCTCCACCATCCTGACCCTGTAGCCCGACGGCGAGGCACGTCGACCGCTGCCGCCCGAGGGTGTGGCGGAGGCCCGACAGCCCTGCGGCCGGCGGGCCTCCGGGGCCGGGGCGCCGCCGCAAGGTTTCTGGCGAACGGTATGATGTAGCGCAAAAGACAGCAGCAGCGTGCCCCGAGCGGAGCCACGCTGGCTGTGCAGCACACACAAGGCCAGAGACCCAGGCGGAGGACCCATTCCATGCACACCACAACCCATCGCATCGGCATCCAGTGGATTCTGGGGACGGCAGCCCTGCTGGCTGCGGCCGGTGTGCAGGCCTCCTGCTTCACGGTCTACAACGCCAGGGGGCACATGGTGCAGCGCTCGGCGGAGACGCCGGTGAACATGGCCTACCAGCTGCACCAGACCGTGCCGCGCCGCTTCGGGCGCGGGGCTTCCATGGTGTTCGAGAACTCCACCTCGCGCTGCATCGACTACGAGAACCGCCGCAGCGTGCGGCTCTCGCGCCACGGCGGAGCGCATGCGCGGGACGACACCAACTCCATTCTCGACGACATGGCCAGCGCCTACCGCGGGTCGGCCGGCTACCGCACGGACACCTGGCTGGCGGATGTCAAGCTCAACGGCAGCCGTTGATCATCGCGATCCGGGCTGCGTGCGGGGGCCTGCACGCCACCGCCTGAGGGCGCGGGCAGCAGGGGGACACAGCCCCGCCATCAGACCGTGCGGCTGCGGGCCAGCGGCGGGTTGCGGCTGAAATAGTCCTGGATGCCGCGGTGCAGCGAGTCGGCCATGCGGGCCTGGTAGGAGGGATCGCGCAGCCGGGCCTCTTCCTCGGGATTGCTGACAAAGGCGGTTTCCACCAGCACGCTGGGAATGTCGGGGGCCTTGAGCACGGCAAATCCGGCCTGCTCGACCTTGCCCTTGTGAAGGCGGTTGATCTTGCCGATTTCGCCCAGCATGGAGTTGCCGAGCACCATGCTGTCGCGGATCTGGGCGGTGGTGCTCAGGTCGAGCAGGGCACGCTGCACGAGTGTGTCGCGGCTGCGCACATTGATGCCACCCACCAGATCGGCTTCGTTTTCCTTGTTGGCCATCCAGCGAGCGGCGCTGCTGCTGGCTCCCTTGGAGCTCAGGGCAAAGACACTCGATCCCCGTGCCTGGGGCGTGATGAAGGCATCGGCGTGGATGCTCACGAACAGGTCGGCCTGCACCCTCCGGGCCTTCTGGACCCGCACGTGCAGCGGCACGAAGAAGTCGGCATCCCGCGTCATGAACACCCGCATCGGGTTGCCGCGGACCGTAGTGCCGTCGATGCGCTGGCGCAGCAGGTGGCCGATGCGCAGCACGATGTCCTTTTCGTGGGTGCCCGCCGGACCGGTGGCGCCCGGGTCCTCCCCTCCATGTCCGGGGTCGATGGCGACGATGATGAGCCGGCTGGTCTTGCGGCCCGTGAGCACGGCAGGGGCTTCGATGGAAGGGGCTGGCTCGGCGGGAGCCGGGGCGCTGTGCCTGCGTGGCGGGGCGTCCAGGGCAGCCAGCTCGGGCAGCTGGTGGGCGGGGCCTGTACGGCCGTTGCGGCGGGCAATGAGTGCGCCGAGGGCATCGGGAGGCGTTCCACGGCGCACTGGCGGGGCTGCCGGACGGGCGGGGGGAGGGGCAGTCGGAGCAGGGGCAGCGGTGTCGCGTTCGGCGATGAACTGCGCCAGCGGATCGACCGGACGGGAGGGAAACAGGTCGAACACCAGCCGGTTGCGATAGGCAGCGACCGGCGGCAGGCTGAAGACCTGGGGCGAGATCGGCTGTTTGAGGTCGATCACGATGCGCACGAGTTCCGGGGTGTACTGTCCTACGCGGATGCGGGCGATGTTCGGGTCGTTGGCCTGCACCTTGGCCACCAGATCGCGCAGGGCAGGGGTGAGCGGCACCCCCGTGAGATCCACGGCCAGCCGGGGCGGATTCTGGATCGCGCGCTGGCTGTACTGCAGGGGCTGGTCCGATTCGAGGGTGATGCGGGTGTAGTCCGGTGCGGGCCAGACCCGTACGGCCACGATGTTGGCTGCGCGCGCAAGGGTATGCACCCCCGCCATCAGGGCGCCCGCGAGTTGCACGAGATGCCGACGCTTGATCATCATGAGAGAGCCTGCAGGAGATGTTCGCCGGTGGGAGTGGCGGCCTCGATGCGCACGTGGCGGACATCGTCGTCCTGCACGGCCACATGCAGCGTCCAGTCGGCCACGGGCAGGAGCGGGCCCGCTTTTTCGGGCCATTCGACCAGTTTGAGCCCGGGGCTGGCAAACAGGTCGCGGAAGCCGGCATCCTCCCACTCGCGGGGATCGTTGAAACGGTAGAAATCGAAGTGCCAGACCGGCGCCAGCGCGGTGTCATACGGCTCCACCACGGCGTAGGTAGGGCTCTTGATGCGGCCATGCACCCCGAGCGCGCGCAGCACGTGGCGCACCAGGGTGGTCTTGCCCGCTCCCAGGTCGCCATCGAGCAGCAGCACCATGTCGAGGGGAGAGGGCAGACTGCACCACTGCGCAACCAGCCGCGCCGCAAAGTCGGCGGTGGCGGATTCGTCTGGCCAGGTGAAGGTTTTTACAATCATGGGCGTGAACTGTCAGTCCTCCGCATTATCTCCCGATCATCTGCTGGCGTGCATCCGCGAGGCAGCCCACTCCCTGGGCTTTGCCCACGTGGGGGTGGCCGATGTCGATCTGGCCAGTGCCGAACCGGGTCTCCTGGCCTGGCTGGCGCAGGGTTTCCATGGGGAAATGGCCTACATGGCCGCCCACGGGCTGCGCCGCGCCCGCCCCGCCGAACTGGTGCCGGGCACGGTGCGGGTGCTGACCGTGCGCATGGACTACCTGCCGGCGGCCACCCCGGCCGACTGGCGTGCGCGGGAGCTGCGGCGCCTGACCGAGCCTGGCGAGGCCGTCATTTCGCTCTATGCCCGAGGCCGGGACTACCACAAGGTCGTCCGTGGCCGGCTGCAGAAGTTGGCCGACACCATCGCAGGCTGGGTGGGGCCCTTCGGGCACCGCGTGTTCACCGATTCCGCCCCTGTGCTGGAGGCCGAGCTGGCCGGGCGCAGCGGACAGGGCTGGCGGGGCAAGCACACCCTGGTGCTGAGCCGCACGGCGGGGTCCACCTTCTTCCTGGGGGAGATCTACATCGACTTTGCCCTGCCGCTCACGGAGCCCGAGCAGGGGCACTGCGGGCACTGCCATGCCTGTCTCGATGCCTGCCCCACCGGGGCCATCACGGCCCCCTATCGGCTCGATGCGCGGCGCTGCATCTCGTACCTCACCATCGAGCATGCGGGCAGCATCCCCGAAGACCTGCGCCCGCGCATGGGCAACCGCATCTACGGCTGCGACGACTGCCAGCTCGTGTGCCCCTGGAACAAGTTCGCGCGGCGCAACGCACTGCCCGATTTCGACGAACGCCACGGGCTCGGGCACGCCGAGCTGCTGACGTTGTGGCAGTGGAGCGAGGAGGAGTTCCTGCGGCGGACCGAGGGCAGCCCCATCCGGCGCATCGGGCATGCACGCTGGCTGCGCAATCTGGCCGTGGCCCTGGGCAACGCCCTGCGGGTGGCGGCTCCGGCACAGGTGCCCGCAGTGCGCGCCGCCCTGCAGCAGCATCTGGCACATCCCGACCCGATCGTGCGCGAACATGTGCAGTGGGCCCTGCGCCAGCGGGAGGCCGATGATCCCGCTGGCGGCAGTGCGCGCGCATAGGCTCCTGTGCACCGCAGCAGGCATCTGCCCATACGCCTTGCGCCGGATAATCATGCCATGACGCGCACTTCCGCTCCTTCCCCTGTGCCCGCCGATGTCTCGGCCATCGATGCCTTCGTCGACGCGCTGTGGCTGGAAGACGGGCTGTCGACCAACACCCTGGCCGCCTACCGGCGCGATCTCACCCTGTTTGCCGATTGGCTGCTGCATCACAGCGGTTCAGGCTGCACCCTCGATACCGCTTCCGAGCCCGAGCTGCAGCACTACCAGGCGGCCCTGTACCTGCAGGGGGGCAAGGCCACGAGCGCCAACCGCAAGCTCACCGTTCTTCGGCGCTATTACCGCTGGGCTGTGCGCGATCGGCGCAGGGCCGAAGACCCGACCCTGCGCCTGATGGCCGCCAAGCAGCCGGTGCGGGTGCCCCACAGCCTGTCCGAGGCCCAGGTCGAGGCCCTGCTGGCCGCGCCCGATGTGACGACCCTGCTCGGGCTGCGGGATCGGGCCATGCTCGAACTGATGTACGCCAGCGGGCTGCGCGTGAGCGAGCTGGTGGGGTTGCGGCGCCATGGGCTGGGTCTGGGCGAGCAGGTGGTGCGCGTGACCGGCAAGGGGGACAAGGAGCGCCTGGTCCCTTTCGGTGACGAAGCAGCACGCTGGCTGGAGCGCTATCTCCAGGAGGCACGCCCCGTGCTGCTGGCCGGCCGTGCGTCCGATGCGGTGTTCGTCACGGCACGGGGCATGCATGCAGGCGAGGCGATGACACGCGTGATGTTCTGGAACCTGGTCAAGCGGTATGCGCGCAAGGCCGACATCCAGGCGCCGCTGTCGCCGCATACCCTGCGGCATGCGTTCGCCACCCATCTGCTCAACCACGGAGCCGATCTGCGCGCGGTGCAGATGCTGCTCGGGCATGCCGACATCAGCACCACCACCATCTACACCCATGTGGCGCGCGAACGGCTCAAGACGCTGCATGCCCGGCACCACCCGCGTGGCTGAGGCCGTGACTCCGGGCCGGGCCATCCAGCTCCAGAGCTTGCGTACAGGCGATGCGTCCGTGGCGGAGCCCCCTTCGCTGGCATGGTTCGATGAACCAGAAAAAAGGCGCGGCTCCCGAAGGAGCCGCGCCTGTGGACGGCATACAGCCCGTGGCATGGCACGGGGCGCAGGAGGGGCTCAGTGCTCGACCTGCGTCACGTCGCGCACGGCACCGGTGTCGGCACTCGTCGTCATGGCGGCATAGGCACGCAGGGCAGCCGAAACGTGGCGCTCGCGGTTGACCGGCTTCCAGGCCGTCTTGCCACGGGCTTCCATGGCGCTGCGGCGTTCGGCGAGCACGTCATCGCCCACGACCAGATGGATGCGGCGCTGCGGAATGTCGATCTCGATGGCATCGCCTTCCTCGATGAGGCCAATGGCGCCACCTTCGGCTGCTTCGGGCGATGCGTGCCCGATGGACAGGCCCGACGTGCCGCCCGAGAAGCGGCCATCGGTCAGCAGCGCACACTGCTTGCCCAGCCCCTTGCTCTTGAGGTAGCTCGTGGGGTAGAGCATTTCCTGCATGCCGGGGCCTCCCTTGGGGCCTTCGTAGCGGATCACCACCACGTCACCGGCAACGACCTGGTCGGCCAGAATGGCCTCGACGGCATCGTCCTGACTCTCGAACACGCGGGCACGGCCGGTGAACTTCCAGATGCTTTCATCGACACCAGCCGTCTTCACCACGCAGCCGCGTTCGGCAATGTTGCCGAACAGCACGGCCAGGCCGCCATCCTGCGAGTAGGCATGGGCCTGGTCGCGGATGCAGCCTTCGGCACGGTCGGTATCGAGCGACTTGTAGCTGCGGCTCTGGCTGAAGGCCTGCGTGGTGCGCACGCCGCCGGGGGCAGCCAGGTAGCGCAGATGGGAGGCGCTGCCCTCGTTGTTGCGCATGACATCCCACTCGGCCAGCGCCGTGTCGAGCGAGGGGCTGTGCACAGTGTGCACATGGCCGTGCAGCAGCCCGGCGCGGGACAGTTCGGACAGGATGCCCATGACCCCGCCGGCGCGGTGCACGTCTTCCATGTGGTACTTCTGCGTGGCAGGGGCCACCTTGCACAGGCACGGCACATGGCGGCTCAGGCGGTCGATGTCGGCCATGCGGAAATCCACCTCGGCTTCGCTGGCAGCCGCCAGCAGGTGCAGGATGGTGTTGGTCGAGCCACCCATGGCGATGTCGAGGCTCATGGCGTTCTCGAACGCTTCCTTGGTGGCGATGGAGCGGGGCAGCACGCTGTCGTCGTCCTGCTCGTAGTAGCGCCGCGCCAGTTCCACCACCAGGCGGCCTGCCTGCAGGAACAGTTCCTTGCGCTGGGCATGGGTGGCGACGAGCGAGCCGTTGCCCGGCAGGGAGAGGCCGAGCGCCTCGGTCAGGCAGTTCATGGAGTTGGCCGTGAACATGCCCGAGCACGAGCCGCAGGTGGGGCAGGCCGAGCGTTCGGTGGCGGCCACTTCGGCGTCGGGGATGCGGTCGTTGGCGGCGTCGACCATGGCATCGATCAGGTCGAGCTTGCGTTCCACCTGGCTGCCGTTGGCAATGGCGATGACCTTGCCGGCCTCCATGGGGCCGCCCGACACGAACACCGTGGGAATGTTCAGGCGCATGGCGGCCATGAGCATCCCGGGGGTGATCTTGTCGCAGTTGCTGATGCACACCAGGGCGTCGGCGCAGTGCGCGTTGACCATGTATTCGACGCTGTCGGCGATCAGATCCCGGCTCGGCAGGCTGTAGAGCATGCCCAGATGCCCCATGGCAATGCCGTCGTCGATGGCGATGGTGTTGAACTCCTTGGCCACGCCGCCTGCGGCTTCCACTTCGCGGGCCACCAGCTGGCCGAGGTCATGCAGGTGCACATGCCCGGGCACGAACTGCGTGAACGAATTGGCGATGGCGATGATGGGCTTGCCGAAATCCCCGTCCGTCATGCCGGTGGCGCGCCAGAGCGCGCGGGCGCCGGCCATGTTGCGGCCGTGGGTGGAAGTGTGGGAACGGTATTGCGGCATGAGTGAAATCCTTGTGGTGCGGCATGTGCGTCAGACACATGTCATGTATCGATCGATTATGCCAAATCACTCTGGAAAGTCACGATTTCCCTGACTGGGGAGAGAGGGGGGTGGTGTTACAATTTATCGGATTAACTAGTGACGGAGACACCGACGATGGGACAGAGCTACCAAGATCTTTACCGGCAAAAACTCGTATCGGCTGAAACGGCTGCTGCGCTGGTCAAGTCGGGTGATACCGTTTTCATGGGCGAATTCGTCCAGAACGTCGAGGCATTCGATGCCGCACTGGCACTGCGCAAGAACGACCTGCGCGATGTGCTCCTGACCACCACCACGCGCGTCAAGCCGCTCAAGTGCGTGGAGGCCGATCCGCGCCGCGAATCGTTCATCTGGAACGACTGGCATTTCTCCGGCCTGGCTCGCAAGGGCGCCGAGAAGGGGCTGGCCAGCTACATTCCCTTCACCTACCACCAGGGCCCCAAGATCGTGGACGAGTACATCGCTCCCGATGTCGCCGTGGTGCAGGTCACTCCCATGGACGTGCATGGCTACTTCAACCTGTCGACCAGCTGCTCGATGGGCCCGGCCTATCTGCGCAAGGCCAAGAAGGCCATTGTGGAAGTCAACACCTCCGTGCCGCGCTGCCTGGGTGGGCTGGAGGAGTGCATCCACATCTCCGAAATCGACCATGTGATCGAAGGCCCCAACACGCCGCTGGTCCAGCTGCCGGCCACTCCGGTGAGCGAGGCCGACCAGGGCATCGCCAACCACGTCATGAACCTGATCGAGGACGGCTCCACGATCCAGCTCGGCATTGGGGCCCTGCCCAACATCGTCGGGGCCATGATCGCTCAGAGCGACCTCAAGGATCTTGGCGTGCACACCGAGATGCTGGCCGACTCCTATGTCGACATGTACGAGGCTGGCCGCATCACCGGCAAGCGCAAGGGCATCGACCACGGCAAGATGGTCTACACCTTCGCCATGGGGTCCCAGAAGCTCTATGACTTCCTGGACATGAACCCGGCCGCCGCGATCTTCCCGGTGTCCTACACCAACAACCCGAACGTGATCGGCAGCAACCCCAAGGTGGTCGCCATCAACAATGCTATCGAGGTGGATCTGTTCTCGCAGGTGTCGAGCGAATCGGCCGGCACGCGCCAGATCTCCGGCACCGGCGGGCAGCTCGACTTCATCCTGGGTGCCTTCAACTCCGAAGGCGGCAAGGGTCTGATCTGCATCAGCTCCACCTTCAAGCAGAAGGACGGCACGCTGGCCTCGCGCATCGTGCCCACGCTGTCTGCCGGCTCCGTGGTGACCTGCTCGCGTTCGCTGGTGCACTACGTGGTGACCGAATACGGCTGTGCCCAGCTCAAGGGCAAGTCGACCTGGCAGCGTGCCGAGGCCCTGATCGCGATTGCGCACCCCGACTTCCGCGACCAGCTCGTCAAGGACGCCGCAGAAATGGGCATCTGGCGCCATTCCAACAAGCTGGACTGAGCCTGTCCGGCGCAGGCAGAAGCCTTTCGATGGCTGTCTGCCTCACCGCACAAAAAGGCGCTGCCCTTGCCCGGCAGCGCCTTTTTGCATGGGCGGTGCAGCGGCAGCGTGCGGGGGCACCGCATGATGTGCAGGATAAGGGTGCTGGCCGGCAGGGCCTGAAGACAGAGGAGAAGACAGATGTCCGTGCAGACGGGATTGGTGTTTCTGGGAGTCAGTGTAGTGTGCAGCGTGGCCGTGGGCGCGCTTCTCAAGGCGGGGCGGGCACGCGGGCTGGATGTGCGGCAGGCCATCTTCATGAACTATGTGGTGGCGTCTTCCCTGTGTGCCTGGCTTCTGCGCCCGGATATTCCGCGGCTGTTCGAGCCAGGGCAGCCCTGGGGCATCTTTCTGGCGCTCGGGGTGTTGCTGCCGTCGGTGTTCCTGCTGCTGGCCCGTTCGCTGCACGAGGCGGGGCTGGCACGCACGGATGCAGCGCAGCGGCTTTCGCTCATCATTCCGCTGCTGGCGGCCTTTGTGTGGTTCGGCGAGCCCCTGACGGCGCGCAAGCTGCTGGGGGTAGGGCTGGCGCTCGGAGCCATGGCCTGCCTGCTGACCCGTTCCGGGCGGGGCGGTGCCCGCAAGGGGCATGGGGCAGGGAGCTGGATCTGGCCCCTGACCGTGCTGTTGGGGTATGGCGTGATCGACATCCTGTTCAAGCAGATGGCGAAAGCAGGGGCCGCCTTCCCGGGCGGCTTGCTGGCGGCCTTTGCGCTTGCCGGCGTGCTCATGCTGGGCTATCTGGCCGTGGTGCGGGTGCGCTGGGGAGCAGGGCATCTGCTGGCCGGTGTGCTGCTGGGCGGGCTGAACTTTGCCAACATCTATACCTACATCCGGGCGCACCAGAGCTTGCCGGGCAATCCGGCGCTGGTGTTCTCCTCGATGAACATGGGGGTCATCGTGGGCGGGACGCTCCTGGGAGCCTGGGCTTTCCGTGAACCGCTGGGGCGGCTGAACTGGCTGGGCGTGGCGCTGGCGCTGGGGGCCATCGGGGCGATGATGCCGGCATAATCCGGAAAGCACGGCAGCCTGTCGGCGACAGCGTCTCCCGGAGACGAGGCGCCGATGCAAGGCGCTGCGCCTGTCCTTGCCTTCCCCATTCCTCTCGCTCTCGACTGTTGCCCATGCGTCTGCGCCCTGCCTGGATCATCGTTGCCGCCTGCATTGCCACGGCCTGCGCCGGACTGGGAGTGTGGTACTGGCTCACGGCTCCCACGGTGCTGCGGCTGGCCGTGGGCAATGAAGGCCGTGAACATGCACGGCTCATGAACGCCTTTGCGCAGAAGCTCACGGCCGAGCACGCCGCCGTGCGGCTGAAGCTGGTGCGCAACCAGAATCTGGTGGAGAGCGCGGCCATGCTCGATGCCCACGAGGCCGATGTGGCCGTGGTGCGCAGCGACCACATGCCGCGCGATGGACTCACGCTGGCAATCCTGAACCGTTCGGCCATCGTCTTTGTGGCGCCCGCAGGCAGCCGGCTGCGCCGGGTGGCCGATCTGCGGGGGCACGCGGTAGGGGTGCTGCGGGGGGCGACCGACAACACGGGCATCTTCGATGCCCTGCTGGCCAAGGACAAGCTCGACCGCAGCCATGTGCGCGTGGTGTCCGTCACCTACGGCGATCTGCAGGAAGTGATCGACACCCATCGGGTGGATGCGATCATGGTGGCTTCTCCGATCCAGAGCGGCATGGTGGAGCGGGTGCTGACGGCCATGACCACGGGAACCGGCCCCCGGAGCCGCCCGGTGCTCTTCGGCGTGGAAGACGCCGAGGCGCTGGCCGCGCACGACCAGGCCTTCGACGCGACCGATCTGCCACGAGGTACCTTCGGCACCGACCCGGCGTGGCCGGCGGAGGATCTCTCTACCGTGTCGATCACGCAGCGTCTGGTGGCGAGCCGCCAGGTGCGCGATGGCCCGGCGGGCGACCTGACGCGGCTGCTGTTCACCATGCGCACGGCACTGGCTGCGCAGATTCCCTCGGCCAATGCCATCGAGGCGCTCGATCCCGACGATGCGGCCACGGTGGGGCTGCATCCGGGGGCGCGGCAGTACTATTCAGGCGAGCAGCAGACGTTCATCGAGCGCTACTCGGATTTTTTCTATATCGGGATCACGCTCCTGACCATGGTGGCATCGGCCATCGGGGGGCTGTGGAGCTACCTGCTGTCGCAGCGGCAGGAGTCGGCCGTGCACATGGCGCACCGGCTGCTCAAGCTGCAGTACCACGCCCGGCTGGCGGCCGATGCCGAGGTGCTCGACGACATCGAGGCCCAGGCCGATGAGCTGCTGGGTCAGGCGGTGACCATGGCCGAGGAGGGGCGCATGAATGGCTCCCAGTTCCATACCTTTGCCGTGCTCAACCAGAGTCTGCTGGCCGCGATTGCCCAGCGCCATGCCCGGCTGACTGCTGCATGGGGGCCAGAGCACGCCGGGGCTGTATCCGGGGATCAGCGGTCCGCGTAGGGGTTGGCAATGCCCAGGCCAGCCAGGATGCGGATTTCCTCGGCTTCCATGGCTTCGGCATCGGCCTCGCCGGTTTCGTGGTCCCATCCCTGGGCGTGCAGGGCACCGTGCACGAGCAGATGGGTGTAGTGCTCGGCCAGGGGCTTGCCGAGCTCGGCAGCCTCGCGTGCCACCACGGGAGCGCACAGCACCAGATCGGCCATGACCATGGGCGCGCCGCTGTAGTCGAAGGTCAGCACGTTGGTGGCGTAGTCCTTGTTCCGGTAGTCGCGGTTGAGCGTCTGCCCTTCTTCGGCATCGACGATGCGCACGGCGAATTCCCCATGCTGCACGTCCTGCCCCAGGGCGTGACGCAGGGTGCGGATGACATGGTGGCGGGGCAGGGCCGCGCGGTGCAGGGGCGCATCGGCAAGGCGGGCGAACTGCAGCGAAAGAGCGAGCGGAGGCAGGGGGGCGGTCATGCGGTGTCCTTGGCGCGGCGGGTGGCACTGGTGGCGGCATCGTAGGCATCGACGATGCGCCCGACCAGGGGGTGGCGCACCACGTCGGCGCTGGTGAAGCGCACATGGGAGATGCCATCGACCCGGCGCAGGACGCGCTCGGCATCGATCAGGCCGCTGGTCTGGCCTTTGGGCAGGTCGATCTGGCTCACGTCGCCCGTCACCACGGCCTTGCTGCCGAATCCGATGCGGGTGAGGAACATCTTCATCTGCTCGGGGGTGGTGTTCTGGGCCTCATCGAGAATGACGAAGGCGTTGTTGAGCGTGCGGCCCCGCATGAAGGCGAGCGGAGCGATTTCGAGCGCGCCGCGCTCGAAGGCCTTCTGCACCTTCTCGAACCCCATGAGTTCGTAGAGTGCGTCATAGAGCGGGCGAAGGTAGGGATCGACCTTCTGCACCATGTCGCCCGGAAGAAAGCCGAGCCGCTCGCCCGCCTCGACCGCCGGCCGGGTGAGCACGATGCGCTGCACGCTGCTGCGTTCGAGGGCGTCGACGGCACAGGCCACGGCCAGCCAGGTCTTGCCCGTGCCGGCCGGCCCGATGCCGAAGGTGATGTCGTGGTCGGCAATGTTCTGCAGGTAGACGCCCTGGGTGGCGGTGCGGGCACGCAGGTCTCCCCGGCGGGTGGAAAGCCCGGCGTCCTCGGTGGGCAGGGGCTCGGTGCCGTCCCCGGCGAGCATGAGCTGTACGAGGCTGGCCGGCACCGGACGGGCGGCCTGTTCGTAGAGGGCCTGCAGCACCTCCATGGCCCGGTGGGCGGCGGCCTTGGGACCTTCGACCTTGAACTGTTCGTGGCGGTGTGCGATGCGCACTTCCAGAGAGCGCTCGATGGTGCGCAGATGCTCGTCGAGCGGGCCGCACAGGTGGGACAGCCGGCTGTTGTGAAGGGGGGTGAAGCTGTGGCGTAGGATCATGATGGAGAGGGCGCATGGCTGCCGCCGCGGGCGGGATGCGGCTGTGGCATCATCGCGGGGGCTTGCGCTCGACAGGTTCAAAGGATACCCCATGATCGGAAAACTCACCGGCACGCTGCTGGAAAAAACGCCTCCCCAGGTGCTCGTGGACTGTCACGGAGTGGGCTACGAGGTAGATGTGCCCATGGGCACGTTTTACAACCTTCCGGCCGTGGGGGCGACGGTGAGTCTGCTGACCCATTTTGTGGTGCGCGAGGATGCGCAGCTGCTCTATGGCTTCGGGACTGCGCAGGAGCGGGAGGTGTTCCGGCAGCTGCTGCGCATCAGTGGCGTGGGCGCGCGCACGGCGCTGGCCATTCTCTCGGGCATGAGCGTGGCCGATCTGGCCCAGGCCGTGGCAGCGCAGGAGACGGCGCGGCTGGTCAAGGTGCCCGGCATCGGCAAGAAGACGGCGGAACGGCTGCTGCTCGAACTCAAGGGCAAGCTCGGAGAAGTGGCGATGCCGGCAGCCGGCACAGGCGCGACAACCGAGGCCCAGCAGGACATTCTCCAGGCGCTGCTGGCTCTGGGCTACAGCGACAAGGAAGCCAGTGCCGCACTCAAGGCCCTGCCGGGCGATATCGGGGTCAGCGAGGGCATCCGCCAGGCCCTGCGTGCCCTGGCCCGATAGGAGGCCTTGTCCCTGCCAAGCAGAGGAGCTGGCAGGGAGTGCGGCAGTTCTGGGCTGAGCGACTCGTCTTAGAACGTGTTCACAATCTTCTGAGTAAAAGAGCCAGGAACGCCAAGTGAACGAACTGCAAGCTGGTGTTGAGCCATCGCTCATGGTTCTTCGAGAGCCTGCGGTTCTTCTCCAGCCACGCAAAGCTGCGCTCCACCACCCAGCGCTTGGGCATGACCCTGAAGCTGT
>NZ_JAYRLV010000019.1:0-27429 GCF_041912815.1 Allobrachymonas sp.
GACTACGGCATCGATTACAAGGGCTGCGCCGTGCTCGTGGGCTATGACAAGCAGAGCAACGACATTGCCCAGGGCGTGGACCGAGCCAGCGACGACTACCTCAACATCGGCGCGGGCGACCAGGGCCTCATGTTCGGCTATGCCTGCGACGAAACTCCGGAACTCATGCCTGCGCCCATCCACTATGCCCACCGGCTGATGGAGCGGCAATCCGCCCTGCGCAAGAGTGGTGCACTGCCCTTCCTGCGCCCCGATGCCAAGGCACAGGTCACCATGCGCTATGTCGACGGCAAGCCCCACAGCATCCAGACCATCGTCATCTCCAGCCAGCACCATCCGGACATGAGTGTGGGCGACCGCATGAAGCCCGAATTCAACGAAGCCATCATCGAGCAGATCATCAAGCCCGTCATCCCGACGGAATGGCTCGTCGACACCCAGTACCTGATCAACCCTACCGGCCGCTTTGTCGTAGGGGGCCCGCAGGGGGACTGCGGCCTGACGGGGCGCAAGATCATCGTCGACACCTATGGCGGAGCCTGCCCCCATGGGGGTGGCGCCTTCAGCGGCAAGGATCCGACCAAGGTCGACCGTTCGGCAGCCTACGCAGCGCGCTACGTCGCCAAGAACGTGGTGGCAGCCGGGCTGGCGCGTCAATGTCAGGTCCAGGTGTCCTACGCCATCGGCGTGGCACGCCCGATCAACATCACCGTCTACACAGAAGGCACCGGCGTCATCCCCGACCAGGCCATCGAGCAGCTGGTACAGGAGCACTTCGACCTGCGCCCCAAGGGCATCATCGAGATGCTCAAGCTCCAGCGCCCCATCTACGGCAAGACGGCCGCCTACGGCCACTTCGGCCGCAACGAGCCGGAATTCTCCTGGGAGCAGACTGACCGTGCGGCCGTTCTCCGCGCAGCTGCCGGACTGACCTGACACGCTCCCCGCCCTTCTCCATGCAGAAGGCCCCTCCAGAGAGGGGCCTTCTTGCCATGGGGCCGTGGAATGTCCAGGGCTTCTTCAGAACCGGTAGGTATAGGCGATGCCGAGAATATGCGCGTGGCTGTTGTAGTCCGCGCTGCCATTCGTGCGGCTGGACACGCAGCTCGTCGCCCCCGCGCCGGAAGCCACCGAACTGCCGCAGTAGCCATTCACATTGGCCGAACCCGGCTTGATGTAAATGTAGCTGTAGGCCATGTTCAGGCTGGCATGCTTGTTGAGATCGTACTTGAACCCGGTCGACAGCCAGATGCGGTCGTTGTCCGGCATGGTGCTCAACCGCGTATCCGCGCTGCGCACCGGCGACTGGTCATAGGCAATCCCGAAGCGGAGCTGCAGCGGATCGCTGTATTGGTAGCTCGCCCCGATCGCCACCTTGTACGTATCCCGCCACAGAGGGGCAATCGTGGTTGCACTGGCGGTCGTGACACCCCCAGAGACCGCATTGGCCACCATCTTGGCGTTGTCATACTGGATGTTGAGCTGGTTGAAGCGGGAATGGCGGGTCCAGGTTACATCACCGAACAGGTTGAGCACCGGATTGACCTTCCACATGCCGTGCAGGGACAGCGACTCGGGCGTGACGATCTTCACCTTGGTGCCCTCGGAGGCTGCATACCCTGCCGCACGGATCGCCGGCAGCACGGCGCTGCCGATCCCCAGTGCATCACTCCCCACCGACCATTCCGTCGTGCCACTCAGCGTATGCGAGATCTTGGACCGGTAGCTGGCACCAATGCGCACCGCATCCGTCACATCCCACAGCCAGCCGGCATTGAAGCCGAACCCCCAGTCATTGCCACTGACATTCGCCACCCCGTCCAGCATGCCATTGGGATTGGCACGCCCCCTGGCGCGCATCACCGCCTGCACGCGGGGATCGGTCGCAGCCAGAGGCCCCCAGTTGGCATACTGCCGCAGCTCTGCATCGCTGTACTGGGCAATCAGGCCGAAGCCCACCGACTGGCGATCGGTCAGCCTGTAGGCGATGGTGGGATTGATGTCGATGGACGTCAATTTGGTGCGGTTGACGTTGTAGCGCAGAACCGAATTGCCGTCATATTCGGTCTCCGATGCGAAGGGCACATAGATACCCAGCCCAGCCGTCCAGCGGTCATTGAGCTGCCAAGAACCATAGAGGTGAGGTGCAGCCACCAGATCCTTGGTGATCTTTCCGCTGGTCTGTCCCTGCACTGCCGTCCCTCCTGGGTACTTGGCCTGCGCATTGCTGTATTTCACGGTGGGAGCCACCAGATTCAGGCTGCCCCCGAACTGAACCCCCGGCAGATAGGTCAGGCCGGCGGGGTTGTAGAAAATGGTGGAGGGATTCGCTGCCTCGGCGCCAGACGAATTGGCCGTAGCCTGTTCACTGACCGACTGCGTGCCGAAGTGATAGCCCGACGCCAGAGCGGCCTGCCCTGCCCAGCCCGCCAGCACGCACAGCATGCTTCCCTTGAGTGCGAACCCGAATGCCTTGTTGCGCATCGCTTGTCTCCATTCATCATGTCATGGTGCAACGAGCAAGGGCACGCCATCCAGCACCTGCATGGTGCATGCTTTGGAGACTCCCTTGCTCAGGAGCCTGAATTCTAAAGAAGCCCTCCGCAAACGTAACTCCGTGTATTCCCGCACGATCGTTCGAATGTGACAGCAACACAACGCCCATAAAAAAAGCCACCCCCGAAGGGGTGGCCTGACAAGTCGTCATCCAAGCTGGCTAGGCCAGCTGTGAATTAGAACTTGTGACGAATACCAGCAGCGTACGTGCGGGTCCACAGCTTGACGTCACCGTCCTTGAGGTCTTCTTGCTGAGCAGCGCGGACATACACGTCGGTGCGCTTGCTGAAGGCATAGTTGGCGCCGATCATGAAGTCATTGCCGCTGAACTTTTCGTTCGTGCCAGCCAGGTTGTAACGGTTGCGGCCGTATTCAGCCACGAAGGAAGCTGCACCGTAAGGAACGGTCACGCCCAGGTTCAGTTCTTGAACCTTGTCGAAGACGCCGGCATATGCGGTGTTGAAGTTGCCGTCAACACCCACCTTGCCGTACACGTAGTTGGCAAACACCTTGGCAGTGCCAAAGTCGTAAGTGCCACCCACAACAGCTTCAGTCTTCTTGGACGTGGGAGCTTCAGATTGCTTGAACTGTTGTGCAGCCAGACCAACCAGCAGAGGACCGTTGGCGTAGCTCAGGCCCAGGCCATAGCCCTTGTAGTTGTTGGTGGTGGTGCCCAGGCTTTCATCCTTGTGGTAGCCAGCAAATGCCTGGATGCCCACGCCGGAGAAGTTGCCGAAGTAATGGACACCGGAAGCACGTTGCACAGCGCGCAGGGTGGTGGTGTCGAAATCGCTGTAGCCGTCAGCGGTACCAGCAATGGCCAGGTTACGCACCGGGGTATCGGTGGTACCGACGCGCACTTGACCGAAGTTGCCTTCCAGGCCCACGAAAGCTTCGCGAGTAGAGGTAGAGCTAGAACCTTCGTTGTTCAGGTTTTTGCTATCCGTCCAGTTGCCGTGAGCAGAGTCGATGCCGAATTCGTAGTTGAACACAGCCTTGAGGCCGTTGCCCAGATCTTCAGCACCCTTGAAACCGATGCGGCTGCCGCTCAGGTTGCCAACGTTGGCACCGGTCGTCTTGGTTTTTGCACCATCGACATTCACTTCCTTGTAGCCACCGCTGATGTCGGCGATGCCGTACAGGGTCACGGAAGACTGAGCGGAAGCAGCGCCAGCGGCAGCCAGGGCGGCAAGTGCGAGCAGAGATTTTTTCATTGCAAGTTTCTCCAAGGTTAAACATGGGGCGCCGGTGTGGCAGGTTCGCGCGGCTTGCGCCTCGGTGCGGACCCCGACTCCCCGGGCCAACCTCCTTTTCGGAAGTTGGTTCTATTGCACCAGACCTTGAGGGGGTCTGCAAAGGAAATCAGCCTTTTATCTGCATCGCGTTGCAGGTCGACAACACAACTGTTGCACAAGGGACACACCCTTGTTTTCCCGCTTTGTACGATCCATTTTTGCGGATCTCATGGGGTAAAAGCCCCCCGCAGAGGTCCCCATTTCCTTGCTCATAGCCTCTTTGAGATTCCTGCTGATGCGACATCTTTCTCTTCTGGATCGCTGGCTGAGCGCTGCCGACGCCGGTCTGCGCACGGTATGCGCCCCGCCCTCAGGCTGCACCGCCTCCCCTGCCGACGAGGGGGACCCGCCTGCAGCCCATGACACGTGCCTGCTGGCTGAGGAACGTGCGCTCTCCGGCGCGCTGATGCGGGTCAACCATGTGGGAGAGGTGTGCGCACAGGCCCTGTACCAGTCCCAGGCGCTCGTGACTTCGAATGCTGCGCTGCGCGCCCATTTTTTGCATGCTGCCGAGGAGGAAATGGACCATCTGGCCTGGACCCATGCCCGAATCCAGGACCTGGGCACCCATGTGTCTTGGCTGAACCCGCTGTGGTACGGAGGCGCTTTTGCCCTGGGATGCCTGATGGGGATGCAGGGGGATGCCCGGAGCCTGGGTTTTGTGGTGGAAACCGAGCGCCAGGTGGAGGCGCACCTGCAGTCCCATCTCGATCGGCTCCCGGAAAACGATGCGGCCTCCCGGCGCGTGGTGTCCCGCATGGAAGCCGACGAACGCCGCCACGCCGACGAGGCCCTGAAGGCAGGAGGAGCGCCGCTGGCATTTCCCCTTCCTGCACTGATGCGGATGGCGGCCCGTATCATGACCACCGTGGCGCACCGGCTCTGACGGCGAGGTGATATATCACCCCACTGCGGCGCCACATCCCACAAGTGCCTCATCCTGGAGGCACGGGCGGCCATGGTGCGCCATGGCTTCACATCACACGCAATGAATTCACGGGAGGGACAGCATGGAATGCACGGTGAGCTGGACGGGGGGACTTGCCACCCGGTCTGCAATGGGGTTCGTGGCCGAAACCGGCAGTGGACACGTGGTCCCGATGGATGGAGCACCGGATTCGGTCAAGCCCGAGAATGGCGGATGCAACATGGCGGCACGTCCCATGGAATTGCTGCTCGCCGGTCTGGGAGGATGCACGGCCTATGACGTGGTGCTGATCCTCAAGCGGGGCCGGCATGCCATCGAAGGCTGCTCCGTGCAGCTGCAGGCAGAGCGTGCGGAAATCGACCCCAAGGTGTTCACGCGCATTCATCTGCACTTTGATGTGCGCGGACGGGGCATTCCGGCCAGTGCGGTAGAGCGCGCCATTGCACTGAGCCATGACAAGTACTGCTCGGCCAGCATCATGCTGGGCAAGTCGGCCGAGATCACCACGGGCTATACCCTGACCGACACCACCGCAAGCTGAATGCGCAGATTTCTGCCCGCCCGGGCCGTGGCCCGGGCTTTCTTGCCGCGTTTCCAAGATGTGGTGAAAAAATGACAGCTTGCTGACATTTCTCGCCTTTTATGCAGGTGTCGTGTCAAATGTCACATATCACTTGTGCAGTGCAGCATCTTCTTGCTACACTGAAAGTGTTGCATATTCAGTTTCATGCAATAGTTGTCTCCTCCACCCTCCTATCAGGTGGATTCAGCCTCCAGGTTTCGATTGAGATCTGGAGGTTTTTTTTGCTGTTTGCAGGATGGATGGTGTCAGCGCCTGCGCAGAAGGTGCACTGCCTGCGCTCCTTCCTGCTGCTGACTCAGCAGGGCATGCCCTGTCTGCTGGGCAAATGCCTGAAAGTCGCGGAGGGCGCCGGGGTCGGTCGTGATGACCTTGAGAACCTGTCCACTGGCCATGCCGGCCAGTGCCTTCTTGGCCTTGAGGATGGGCATGGGGCAAGTCAGACCCGAGGTGTCGAGTTCCTGGTCGATGGGGGTGGCGTTCATGATGCGTGGATATCGGAAAAAAGAAATCCGAGGGCACTCATCCCCTCGGCGTGCAGGCGAAGACCGGCCTCATGCTCCCCGGTCAGGCAGGGAACACCCCTGTCGAGAGATAGCGGTCCCCGCGGTCACACACGATGAACACGATCGTGGCATTGCGCACCTGCTGAGCCAGGCGCTGGGCCACCACACAGGCGCCCGCTGCCGAAATGCCGGCGAAGATGCCTTCTTCGCGTGCCAGGCGGCGACACATGTCTTCTGCATCATCCTGGGTCACATAGGCCAGTTCGTCGACCACGGCAGCGTCGTAAATGGCCGGCATGTAGGCCTCAGGCCACTTGCGGATTCCCGGGATGCGGGATCCTTCGGCGGGCTGGGCACCGACGATGCGCACAGCAGGCTTGCGCTCCTTGAGATAGCGCGCCACCCCGGTGATGGTGCCGGTGGTGCCCATGGCGCTGACGAAATGGGTGACACGCCCACGGGTGTCGGACCAGATTTCAGGCCCTGTGGTTTCGTAGTGGATCTGCGGATTGTCGGGGTTGGAGAACTGGTCGAGCACGCGCCCCTTGCCTTCGGCCTGCATCTGGATGGCCAGATCACGGGCGTATTCCATGCCTCCGCTCTTGGGGGTAAGGATCAGCTCGGCTCCGTAGGCCCGCATGGATTGCGCGCGCTCGATGCTCAGATCCTCGGGCATGATGAGGATCATGCGATAGCCCTTGATGGCTGCCACCATGGCCAGGGCAATGCCCGTGTTGCCGCTCGTGGCTTCGATCAGGGTGTCTCCGGGACGGATATCTCCTCGTGCTTCTGCCTTGGCGATCATCGACAGTGCAGGCCGGTCCTTGACCGAACCGGCAGGGTTGTTGCCTTCGAGCTTGCCCAGAATGATGTTGTTGCGGGCGGCATTTTCGGCCGCTCCGATACGCTGCAAGGCCACCAGAGGGGTCTTGCCGATGAACTGTTCGATGGTGGGATAACGGGGAGAACGCATGAGAAAAGTGCTGTAGCCACGCCGGGTGCACACAGACAAGGGCGCCCCATGGCTTGTGTCATAATGATCAGTCCATTCTACTTCTCCTGCCGGAGTGGCGAAATTGGTAGACGCAGCAGATTCAAAATCTGCCGGTGGCAACACCGTGCCGGTTCGATTCCGGCCTTCGGCACCAGACACGACAAGCCTGCATGCACCGCCTTTGAAGCAGCGGTACATGCAGGCTTTTCTGCGTCATGAGGGAGAGCCACGGCCTTGCTGCCCGCCCCCTGCCCCCCATCGGCGGCCCTGATCAGACCAACCCTGTCATATAGAACACGGCGATGATGACGAAGACGGCCAGGGTCTTGATGCAGGTGATGGCAAAGATGTCCTTGTAGGATTGCCGGTGCGTGAGGCCCGTCACGGCCAGCACGGTAATGACGGCTCCGTTGTGTGGCAGGGTATCCATGCCGCCGGAGGCCATGGCGGCGACCCGGTGCAGCACTTCCATGGGAATGCCGGCTGCCTGCGCATTGGCAATGAAGGTATCGGCCATGGCTGCCAGCGCAATGCCCATGCCCCCCGATGCCGATCCGGTAATGCCGGCCAATGCACTGACGGTGATGGCCTCGTTGACCAGCGGATTGGGAATGGTGCGCAGCGCGTCGGCAATGACCAGGAAGCCGGGAAGGGCTGCGATGACGGCACCGAATCCGTATTCGGAAGCGGTGTTCATGGTGGCGAGCAAGGCACCGCCGATGGCCGTGCGGGTTCCGTCGGCAAAGTTGCGCGCCACGGTACGCCCCGCAAACACGAACACCGTGGCGATGCCGATGAGCAGCGCCCCCTCCACGGCCCATACGGCAGCAATCGGCGCCACCTGCTGCACCACGGGCTTGGCCTTGCCCACCACGGCAGACGCGAAAGAGACCGAAGGACCGTACCATTGGGGAATGAAGACTGTGAGCACCTTGTTCATCAGGCCTACCATGAGCAGGGGCAGCAGCGCGATGAAGGCGTTGGGCAGGCGCTCATGCTCGAAGGGTGCCGGCTCGTTGACCAGGTCGGTGCCATAGCCTTCACCCGCACGTGCTGCACGGCGACGGCACCACTCCAGATAGACCAGGCCACACCCCAGAATGAACAGGGCCCCGATGATGCCCAGCCAGGGGGCCGCGTAGATGTTGGTCTTGAAGAAGGTGGTGGGAATGATGTTCTGGATCTGGGGAGTGCCCGGCAGCGAATCCATGGTGAACGTGAAGGCCCCCAGTGCAATGGTGCCGGGGATCAGGCGCTTGGGAATCTGACTCTGTCTGAACATCTCTGCGGCGAACGGATAGACCGCGAAGACCACCACGAACAGCGAGACCCCTCCATAGGTCAGGATCGCACAGACCAGCACAATGGCCAACATGGCCCTCTGGTGACCGATGGCTCGGATGACCCAGGCCACGATGGATTTGGAAAATCCCGAGAGCTCGATGACCTTGCCGAAGACGGCTCCCAGCAGAAACACCGGGAAGTAGAGCTTGACGAAGCCCACCATCTTGTCCATGAACAGGCCGGTGAACATGGGTGCCACCAGATGGGGATCGATGAGAAGCACGGCCCCCAGGGCGGCGATGGGTGCGAAAAGGATGACGCTGTAGCCCCGATAGGCCACGAACATCAGGAAGCACAGGGCTGCCAGCACGATCAGGAATTGCATCTTTAAACCTCCATGAGGAACGGATGCCACTCACAGCAGCATCCGTCGGAATGCAATTCATTATCAGGAGCTGCCTGCACGAATGATCGTGCACCGGGTAGGTGTATACCCGCCTGTGCGAAAGAATCCTCCCGGTGTAGGGCAAGGATTTTCGCCATGGCATGCCGGGCGCATGCGATGACTGGACGGCATGAAAAACAAAACGCCCTGCATCTTGTGAATGCAGGGCGCCTGATCTGGTGGCTCGGGGCGGAATCGAACCACCGACACGCGGATTTTCAATCCGCTGCTCTACCAACTGAGCTACCGAGCCTGAAGCTGAAATTATAGCGTCAAAAAAGAGGTTTACAAAAACGGAGTGAAAATTTGCCTGCCCCTGTGAGTATCAGGATGCTGCGGTGCCCGACAGTGTCAGCTGGCGGCCTTCTTGTCGCGGCCGATGTCGACTCCCAGCTGCTTGAGCTTGCGGTAGAGGTGGGTGCGTTCAAGCCCTGTCTTTTCGGCCACGCGGGTCATGGAACCGTTCTCGCGCTGGAGGTGAAACGCGAAGTAGGCGCGCTCGAAGATGTCGCGTGCCTCGCGCAGAGGACGATCGAGATCGAAGCTCTGCGAGGAAACGGGGCCGCTGGCTGCAGGGGATGTGGCTGCCAGGGAAGACTGGACATAGGCCACCGGCGCCGCCTGCACCGGCAGGACAGGCTGCTCGATGCCTGCAGGAATCTGCCCTCCCGCCACGGCTCCACCGGTCGCGACCGGTGCGGGAGCGGCAATGACGGGAACTGCAGCGGTCGCAGCTGGAGCTGCCTCACGCTGCAGGCCTTGCTGCACCGCTTTGAGCAGCTTCTGCAGGGTGATGGGTTTTTCGAGGAAGGAGAGCGCCCCGATGCGGGTGGCCTCGACCGCGGTCTCGATCGTGGCATGTCCGCTCATCATGATGACCGGCATGGTGAGGAGGCCCTGCCCTGCCCATTCCTTGAGCAGAGTGACCCCATCGGTGTCCGGCATCCAGATGTCGAGCAGAACCAGGTCGTAATGATTTTCCAGCCGTGCCTTGCGCGCCTGTGCAGCGTTTTCCGCCAGGTCCACGGTGTGGCCTTCATCGTTGAGGATCTCTGACAGCAGCTCCCGGATGCCAAGCTCGTCGTCGACTACCAAAATGTTCGCCATCTCGATGGGTGCCTTTCCACAAATACGCGGGATGTTGCGCCAATGATACAGGGAATTTGCCCCATCCGCGAAAGGGGTATGGACTTCCCGCCATGCAAAAAATCCCCCTGTGAGACGGCCTGTGTTGTAGGGCCGTGCATTCATGTTCAGGCGGAAGGCGTCTCCGGGGACGATGCGCTGCGGGGTGTGCTGGCTGCGGTGGATTCGACGCCATCTGCAGCCTGAAAGATGAGGGAGATCTGGGCGCCGATGACTTGCCCGTCCTGCACGCGATTGGTGACGGTGAGGCTGGCACCGTGTTCGTCCGCGATCTTCTTGACGACGGGCAGTCCGAGCCCGGTTCCCTTGGCCTTGGTGGTGACATAGGGCTCGAAGGCGCGCTGCAGGATGTTGTCCGGGAAGCCTCCCCCTGCATCCAGGATGCTCATGCGCACCCGGCGGCTGGCCGGACGCCATTGGGTCTGCAGAAGCACAGGTTCGCTGGCGCGCCCGGCCTGCTCCTGCGCATCCTGTGCGTTCTGCACGAGGTTGTGTATGACCTGGCGGAGCTGTGCGGCATCGGCGAGCACGGGCATGCACCCGGGATCGAGTTCGGCCCGGATGGGGACGGTGGCGTTCTCGTCGCCGTAGAGATGCAGGATGTCGGTGATGAGGCCGTTGAGATCGAGGGGGCGCAGCTGGGCAGCAGGAAGGCGCGCATAGTCGCGGAATTCGTTGACCAGCCGCTTCATGGCGTCGACCTGTTCGACGATGGTGCGCACGGACTTGCGCAGCACGGCCTGCTCCTTCTCGGGCAGGGTGTGCATGAGCTTGAGTTCCAGACGCTCCGCCGAGAGCTGGATGGGGGTGAGGGGATTCTTGATTTCGTGTGCCAGGCGCCGTGCCACCTCTCCCCAGGCCTGGGTGCGCTGTGCGGAGACGATGGCCGAGATATCTTCAAAGACCAGCAGGCGCGCGTCGGGGATGGCGGCGTCGTGCAGGGTGGCTCCGCGCAGGACGAGGGTGATGGCATCGTGCTGCAGCCCTTCGTGCTCGGCGGGATTGAGTTCGAGGGTCTGCTGCCAGTAGGGGGAAGAGGATCGGGCGGCAGGTGCTGCCTCTCCGGCGCCCGGAGTCGCAGGAGCAGCGGCCTCCTGCGTTACCTGAAGCGCTTGGGCGGCAGAGGGTGCGGAAACGGCAGCCACGACAGCAGAGTCGCCGGAAGGTTCCTGCAGGTTGTCGAACTGCTGCTGCACGACCTCGCCCAGCCGGGACATGCCGGGCAGACTGCCCAGGGTGTGGCCTTCGAGCGCAGCCGCCTCCTGTCCCAGAATGCGGGTGGCTGCAGGGTTGGCCGACACGATGCATCCGTTGGCCCGCAGCATGAGAACACCGGTGCTGAGGTTGTCGAGTATGGTCTGCAGTTCGCTGCGGGATGCGTCGAGCTCCACCACGCTGCTGCGCAGTGCCTGCTGGGTGTCGGCCAGCTGCTGGGTCATGCGCGCGAAGGCGTGGGTCAGGGTGCCCAGCTCGTCATGCCCCTGGTAGATGGGTTTGGGGCCCAGATTGCCTTCGGCCACCTGCTGCACGCCTTCGGCCAGCATGAACAGAGGGCGAGTGAGCTGGGATGCCAGCAGCGCCGCCAGCAGCACAGCCCCAAAGACGGCCAGGATGAGCGTGAGGGTGAGGGTGCCTATGAACATGCGCTGCATGCTGGTGCGCGCCAGGGCGCGTTCCTGGTATTCCCGGTTGGTGTCCTGCACCACGAGTGCATTGCGCAGCAGCTCGGGGGGGACGGCCTTGACGACTTCCAGCACCCAGGCCTGATCCAGCAGTCCGAACTGGCCCGGTCGCACGAGGCTGTAGGCCACGATGCGCGCGGCCGGAGCCTTGTCGATCGTGCGGGGGGTCGCGGCGGGGGTAGTGCTGGCCGCAGGGCTGTCGGGGGCAAAGGAGGTAGAGGCATCTCCTGCATCGTCGAGCCCTTCGAGCGACGTGTAGACGGGCTTGGTGCGCAGCGCGGCGCGCACGTCGGAGGTGGGGGCCGGCAAGGCATGGGTGGAGGACTGTATCCCAGCGCTGGCGATGCGCTGGCCGTTCTGGTCCCACAGGATGAGCTGATCGGCATTCTGCTGCACCCGCAGCTGTTCCAGGGTCAGGGCCAGGCCAAAAGGCTGTGCCACCCCGAGCTGGGTAGCGGCGGCCTGCGTCCTGCTGGCGGTATCGGCCGTGAGCGCATCCAGCACATTGCGCCCGAGGCTCAGGCCGGCATCGAGCGCGTGTTCGACGCGCACATCGAACCAGCTCTCGATGGAGCGTGTCACGAACTGATAGGACACGAGGTAGGTCAGGGCCCCCGGCACGCTGGCGACCAGAGTGAACACGGCGACCAGCTTGAGCAGCAGGCGGCTGCCGAACTTGCGGCGCCGGAAGCGCTTCCACACCCGCCAGCCCATCCAGCCGACCACGGCCGCGAGCATGCATCCGACGACCAGATTGGCCACCAGCAGGGTCTGGAAGTTGCGCTCGTAGGCTTCGGGGTCGTTGGTGGCCTGGGCGAGCAGGAACATCAGCACCAGCGACATGGCGACGGTCAGGGCGGCCCCTACCGTGACGCCCCACCGGATGTTGCGCGAATTGCGCCAATACTGAAAGAAGGTGCGCAGCATGCAGATCCCCGCAGGATGGCCGATCCGGGATCAGGACCGGGAGAGGTCCTGCTGCGTCAGCCGGAAGTTGCGCTGGACGTCGAGATGCCAGTCGGCGCTGCCTGCCCCGATCTGCAGCAGGCCCTGCAGCTGGGAGGTGTCGAGCCGCAGACGGGCCTGGACCGTGTAGCGCGCATCGCTGCTCCAGTCTTCCTTGTCGAGCACCTGCCAGTTGGAGATGCGCTGGATCACGGACAGGGCACTGGCGAGCGAATCGAAGTTCTGATTGAGCACGACACCGGTGGATCCCCGGCTGAAGGGCTCGTTGCTGGCATTGACCCGCCACTTACGCAGCAGCGGCAGATAGGCGAGCCGCATGTAGCGGCGATGGCTGTAGAGCGAGCGGTCGGTCCAGTACCAGCGGTTGACGGTGGTGTCGGTCTCGAAGACGAAGTACACAGGCACGCCCTTGAGCAGGGTCTGCTGCACGGGCTCCGAGAGCGTGAAGCGGATGTTGCCGGTCATGCGCACGGCATCGCCCGCCATTTCGAAGCGCACATCGCTGAAGGCAGCCGAAGCCGCCTGCGCCGACTGGGTGAACCCCAGCGTCCCCCACAGGGACAGCGCCATGAGAACCAGCGCCAGAAGACGGGCACGCCAGGCGCCGACACCGCGACACTGGCCCGCACGGCTGCGACTGCCGTTCTGCGCCGTGCGGTCAGATCGAGGAAGGGAGGAGGAAAACGCTGCGAAAGACACGTGCCACACAAGGAAGCCCCGCTGCCGGACTCCGTTCGTCGCAGAGGAACGCTCAGGGAGTCTTGCGGAACAGGGCATAGAAAAATCCGTCATGATCGCGCAGCGGAGGCTTGAGGCTCACCCCTCCGTGCACGTCGTGGGGGCTATTGTCCCCTTCATCCAGAGACGACGAAAGGTGCAGTGGCAACAAATGCCCCGGCGCCGGAAGGGCGGCTGCTTCACTGTGGTGCGAAAGAAACGCCTCCTGCTGGGCTGCGCCCTCTTCCGTGAAGACCGAGCAGGTGCAATACAGCAGCACGCCCCCGGGCTTGACCAGCGGCCAGAGAGCCTCCAGCAGGCGGCGCTGCTGCCGGGCCAGGGCGTCGATGTCCTCGGGGCGGCGCAGCCAGACCACATCGGGATGCCGCGCCACGATGCCCGACGCCGTGCACGGTGCATCGAGCAAGATCGCATCATAGGTTTCGCCCTTCCACCACCCTGCCAGATCGGCGGCATCGGCTGCCTGCACCCGGGCCTGCACTCCCAGCCGCTGCAGCGTGTCGTGGATGCGGGTGCACCGCGCCGGATCCACATCCAGAGCGGTGACCTGTTCTACCCCGAGCTCCAGCAGATGGGCTGTCTTGCCTCCAGGCGCGGCACAGGCATCGAGCACGGTCCATGGACGTGACAGTGCGGGCAGGCTCTGCTGCAGCGCCTGCACCAGCAGGGGCGCCGCCAGCTGCGCGCCGGCATCCTGCACCGACACCCAGCCTTCCTGGAAGCCGGGCAACCGGGACACATGCACGGCCTGCTGCAAGGTCACGCCATGCGCACCGTTGCAGACCCCATCGAGCCCCGCTGGCCGCAGGTGATGCTCCAGATACTCGCGGGGCGTGCCTGCACGGGGATGTATGCGCAGGGTCATGGGTGCCGCCGTGGCACTTTCGCGCACGATGCATTCTGCCACCTCCGCCCCATGCTCTCTTTCCAGACGCTGCCACCACCACCCCGGCACGTTCAGCAGGGCAGGCTGCTGGCGCGGACTGGCCTGGCACAGGGCCTCCATCCAGTGTTCCCGCTCCCGCAAGAAGCGGCGCAGCACCGCATTGATCAGCGCCGCCTGAGCCCGCGCGCGCGGCTGTCGCTTGGCTGCCTCCACCACCTGGTTCACCAGCGTAAAGGCCGTGTACTGGGCGCCCACCTCTCCCGCCATTCCTCCGTCCATGCGCGCGGCCAGGGCCAGCGCCACGAGCAGGAGCGCATCGACTGCAGGTGGTGGACGCCGGGGCACCAGCTGGTCGCGCAGCCAGCGTGCCTCTCCCAGATGCCGCAGCACGGCATAGGTCAGGGCCTGCACACCGGGGCGCAGGGGTTCCGGCACGGCTTCGAGCCGCACCGAGACACTGCTGCCGGTCTGCACTCCCTGCAGCACCCGCGCCGCCTCCTGCAGCTGCTGCCACAGGGGCACTCCCTGGGAAGCGCGTGCGTCGGTGCGCGCAGCCTCCTGCGTGCGGGGGGAGGTGCGGCCAGGGCCGGACCGGTGCGGACGCAGAGGTCTGGAAGGAGGTGTCGGCGAGGTATTCATCGAAACGGAGAACAAGGGCAAGAAAGAGGCTGTGCGGGCGCGCACGGATCAGGACGGTCTGCAGCACAGGGGTACGGTCGATCATGCCAAAAAAAAGACCTGTGCAGCAGGGCTGCACAGGTCCTTGCATGGCAAGCCGGGGCAGCGTCGGAGTCTCTTTACAGACTCCGCGCGGCTCCGGCCGCACCGATGGCTTACTCGGCCGCCGGAGGTTCAGTCCCTTCAGGGGCATCGGCTTCGGCATGCACCTCGGCCTGCGCATCGGCAGTCTCGCCAGCCAGTTCCAAGGCTTCTGCCTCGGCAATGGCCAGACGCTCGGCCTCGTCCATTTCGTCCTTGGCCTTGCGCGCCTTGTGGTACGCCAGGCCCGTGCCGGCCGGAATCAGGCGACCGACGATGACGTTCTCCTTGAGACCGCGCAGCTCGTCGCGCTTGCCCATGATGGCCGCCTCGGTGAGCACGCGCGTCGTTTCCTGGAAGGATGCCGCAGAGATGAACGAATCGGTGGACAGCGAAGCCTTGGTGATCCCCAGCAACAGGTTGCTGTAGGTGGCGGGCATCTTGTCCTCGGACTGGAGCTGGTCGTTGGTGTTGAGCATCTCGCTGCGCTCGACCTGTTCGCCTGCGATGTAGCCGGAATCGCCGGGATTCTCGACCACGACACGGCGCAGCATCTGGCGCACGATCACCTCGATGTGCTTGTCGTTGATCTTCACGCCCTGCAGACGGTACACGTCCTGGACTTCGTCGACGATGTAGCGGGCCAGTTCCTCGATGCCCAGCAGGCGCAGGATGTCCTGCGGATCGGCCGGACCATCGACGATGCTTTCGCCCTTGTTGACCACCTGCCCTTCGTGCACCAGGATGTTCTTTTCCTTGGGCACGAGTTCTTCCCAGACCTTGCCTTCGGGATCGGTGATCTGAAGGCGGACCTTGCCCTTGGTTTCCTTGCCGAAGGAGATCGTGCCCGTCATCTCGGCAAGCACCCCCTTGTCCTTCGGCGTGCGGGCTTCGAACAGCTCGGCCACGCGCGGCAGACCACCCACGATGTCGCGGGTCTTCTGGCCTTCCATCGGGATACGGGCCAGCACTTCGCCGGGGCCCACTTCCTGGCCGTCACGCACCTGGATGAGCGCGCCGACCTGGAAGCCGATCGTCACCGAGTGATCGGTGCCGGGAATCTTGACTTCCTTGCCTTCGGCATCGATGAGCTTGACCTGCGGGCGCACGACCTTGTTGGAGCCGCGACGCTTGGGATCGATCACCACCAGAGTGGACAGGCCGGTCACCTCGTCGACCTGCTTGGCCACGGTCAGACCTTCCTCGACATTCTCGAACTTCACCTGACCGGCGTATTCGGTAATGATCGGGCGCGTCAGCGGGTCCCAGTTGGCAAGGATCGTGCCGGCCTTGATCTGCTGGTCGGGCTTGATGGTGAGCGTGGCACCGTAAGGCACCTTGTGGCGCTCGCGCTCGCGTCCGTTGTCATCGGCAATGATGATCTCGCCCGAACGGGAAATGACCACCAGCTCACCCTTGGTGTTGCTCACGTAGCGCATGGTCGGGTTGAAGCCGATCGTGCCGCTGGAGCGTGCTTCCACGCTGCTCGCAATGGCTGCACGCGAGGCCGCACCCCCGATGTGGAAGGTCCGCATCGTCAGCTGCGTGCCCGGCTCGCCGATCGACTGCGCCGCGATCACGCCGACCGCCTCGCCGACGTTGACCAGGCCACCACGGCCCAGATCGCGTCCATAGCAGGTCGCGCACAGGCCGAAGCGCGTCTGGCAGGTCAGAGCAGTACGCACCTTGACCTCGTCCACGCCCGCCTGTTCCAGCGTTTCGATCATGTCCTCGTCGAACATTTCGCCCGGGTGCGTCAGCACGGCGCGGGTCTCGGGGTGCAGCACCTCTTCGGCAGCCGTACGTCCCAGAATCCGGTCGCGCAGCGACTCGATCACCTCGCCGCCTTCGACGATGGCGCGCATGACCTGGCCATCATGGGTGCCACAGTCGTCCTCGGTCACCACCAGATCCTGCGTCACATCGACCAGACGGCGGGTCAGGTACCCGGAGTTGGCGGTCTTCAGTGCCGTGTCGGCCAGACCCTTCCGGGCGCCGTGGGTGGAGATGAAGTACTGCAGCACGTTCAGGCCTTCACGGAAGTTGGCCGTAATGGGCGTCTCGATGATGGAGCCGTCCGGCTTGGCCATCAGGCCGCGCATGCCGGCGAGCTGACGGATCTGAGCGGCGGAACCCCGCGCCCCCGAGTCGGCCATCATGTAGATGGAGTTGAAGGACTCCTGGTCCACTTCCTTGCCGTGGCGGTCGGTGGTCTTCTGCTTGGCGAGCTGCGACATCATCACCTTGGAGATTTCGTCACCGGCCTTGCCCCAGATGTCCACGACCTTGTTGTAGCGTTCGCCTGCGGTCACGAGACCGGATGCGTACTGCTGCTGGATTTCCTTCACTTCGGCTTCGGCACGTCCGATGATGTCGTGCTTCTGCGGCGGCACCAGCATGTCGTCGATGGCGATCGAGATGCCGGCACGGGTGGCGAGGCGGAAGCCGTTCTGCATCAGCTTGTCGGCGAACACCACGGTTTCCTTGAGGCCGCACTTGCGGAAGGAGGTGTTGATCAGCTTGGAGATTTCCTTCTTCTTGAGCGGCTTGTCGATCACGCTGAAGGGAAGGCCCCGAGGCAGAATCTCGGACAGCAGTGCCCGGCCGGCCGTGGTTTCGACCAGATGGGTAAAGGGCACGAACTCGCCGGTGGCCTTGTCCTTGGTGTACTCGGTCAGGCGCACGGTGATGCGGGCGGTCAGCTCCAGCTGCTTGTTCTCGAGGGCACGCTCGATCTCGCGCAGATCGGTGAACAGCATCCCCTCACCCTTGCCGTTGATCTTCTCGCGGGTGGTGTAGTACAGGCCCAGCACCATATCCTGGGACGGCACGATGGACGGTTCGCCGGAAGCCGGGAACAGCACGTTGTTCGAGGCCAGCATCAGCGTGCGGGCTTCGAGCTGCGCCTCGACGGACAGCGGCACGTGCACGGCCATCTGGTCCCCGTCGAAGTCGGCGTTGAACGCCGCACACACCAGCGGGTGCAGCTGCAGGGCCTTGCCTTCGATCAGGATGGGCTCGAAGGCCTGGATGCCCAGACGGTGCAGCGTCGGCGCACGGTTGAGCATCACCGGGTGCTCGCGGATCACCTCTTCGAGGATGTCCCACACGATGGGATTGTTGTTCTCGACTTCCTTCTTGGCCGCCTTGATGGTAGTGGCGATGCCCATCTGCTCCAGACGGGCAAAGATGAAGGGCTTGAACAGTTCGAGCGCCATCAGCTTGGGCAGACCGCACTGATGCAGCTTCAGGGTCGGGCCCACCGTGATCACGGAACGGCCCGAATAGTCGACGCGCTTGCCCAGCAGGTTCTGGCGGAAGCGGCCGCTCTTGCCCTTGATCATGTCGGCCAGGGACTTGAGCGCACGCTTGTTGGCCCCCGTCATGGCCTTGCCGCGACGGCCGTTGTCGAGCAGGCTGTCGACGGCTTCCTGGAGCATGCGCTTCTCGTTGCGCGCGATGATCTCGGGCGCATTGAGCTCGAGCAGGCGCTTGAGACGGCTGTTGCGGTTGATGACGCGGCGATACAGGTCGTTGAGGTCGGAGGTAGCGAAGCGGCCGCCGTCGAGCGGCACCAGCGGACGCAGGTCCGGCGGCAGCACGGGCAGCACTTCCAGAATCATCCACTCGGGCTTGATGCCGGACTTCTTGAAGGCTTCGAGCACCTTGAGGCGCTTGGCGTTCTTCTTGATCTTGACCTCGGAACCGGTCAGGTCGCCGCGCAGGCGCTCGATCTCGGTCTCGATGTCCATGTTCTCGAGCAGTTCCTTGATGCCTTCCGCGCCCATCTTGGCCTGGAATTCATCGCCGTACTCGATCACGTTCTTGTCGTAGTCGTCCTCGGACATGATGCTGAACTTCTTCAGCGGAGTCATGCCGGGATCGGTCACCACATAGGCTTCGAAATACAGCACGCGCTCGATGTCGCGCAGCGTCATGTCGAGCACCAGGCCCAGACGGCTCGGCAGGGACTTCAGGAACCAGATGTGGGCACAGGGCGCAGCCAGCTCAATGTGGCCCATGCGCTCGCGGCGCACCTTGGTCTGCGTCACTTCCACGCCGCACTTCTCGCAGATCACACCGCGATGCTTGAGGCGCTTGTACTTGCCGCACAGGCACTCGTAGTCCTTGATCGGGCCAAAGATCTTGGCGCAGAACAGGCCGTCACGCTCGGGCTTGAACGTGCGGTAGTTGATGGTCTCGGGCTTCTTCACTTCCCCGAAGGACCAGGAACGGATTTTCTCGGGCGATGCCAGGCCGATCTTGATGGCATCGAAATGGTCATCGGGCTTGAATTGATTGAACAGGTCGAGCAAAGATTTCATGGGTTGCTTTCCTTAATCACACGAATGCGATATTGAATGGAACGGGAGCAGCACGCCTCCCGCAGAAGGCCGGAGGCGTGCACAGGACGTCAGTCGCGTTCCAGTTCGATATCGATGCCCAGAGAGCGGATTTCCTTGACCAGCACGTTGAAGGATTCGGGCATGCCGGCGTTGATGGCGTGCTCGCCCTTGACGATGCTTTCGTACACCTTGGTGCGACCCTGCACGTCGTCGGACTTGACGGTCAGCATTTCCTGCAGCACGTAGGCAGCGCCATAGGCCTCCAGCGCCCACACTTCCATCTCCCCGAAACGCTGGCCGCCGAACTGGGCCTTGCCGCCGAGCGGCTGCTGCGTCACGAGCGAGTACGGACCGGTGGAACGGGCGTGCATCTTGTCGTCGACCAGGTGGTGCAGCTTCAAGAAGTGCATGTAGCCCACGGTGGTGGGACGGTCGAAGCGCTCGCCGGTGCGACCGTCGTACAGGTAGGCCTGCGTGCGCGTCGGGGTCAGCCCCTTGGCTTCAGCCACCTCGTCGGGATAGGCAATGCGCAGCATCTGATGGATTTCCTCTTCCGAGGCGCCATCAAACACCGGCGTGGCAAACGGCATGCCGGTCGTCAGGTTCTGCGCCATGCGCATGACCTCGTCGTCCTGCAGGTCTTCGAGGTGTTCCTTGTGGCCGGAACAGTTGTAGACCTTGTCGAGGAAACCACGGATCTCGCTCATGGCAGCCTGCTTCTGGAGCATGTCGCCGATGCGCTGGCCAATGCCCTTGCCGGCCCAGCCCAGATGCACTTCGAGCACCTGCCCGACGTTCATCCGCGAAGGCACACCCAGCGGGTTGAGCACGATGTCGGCAGGCGTGCCGTCGGCCATGTAGGGCATGTCCTCGATCGGGACGATGCGGGAGACCACACCCTTGTTGCCGTGACGGCCGGCCATCTTGTCACCCGGCTGCAGGCGGCGCTTGACGGCCAGGTACACCTTGACCATCTTGAGCACGCCAGCCGGCAGCTCGTCGCCCTGGGTGAGCTTCTTGCGCTTTTCCTCGAACGCCAGATCGAAATTGTGACGCACCTGCTCAAGCGACTTCTTGACGCTTTCGAGCTGGTCGGCCACGGCATCGTCGGCCGGACGGATGTCGAACCACTGGTGCTTGTCGATCCCGTCGAGATAGGCAGCCTCGATCGCGCTGCCCTTGGCGAGCTTCTGCGGTCCTCCGTTGGCCACCTTGCCCAGGAGCAGCTTGCGCACGCGGTCCATGGCATCGATTTCCACGATCCGCATCTGGTCGTTGAGATCCAGACGGAAGCGCTTGAGCTCGTCGTCGATGATCTGCTGGGCACGCTTGTCGCGCTGGATGCCCTCGCGGGTGAACACCTGCACGTCGATCACGGTGCCGGAGCTGCCCTGATCCACGCGCAGCGAGGTGTCCTTCACATCGCTGGCCTTCTCGCCGAAGATCGCACGCAGCAGCTTCTCTTCGGGAGTCAGCGTGGTCTCGCCCTTGGGCGTCACCTTGCCGACCAGCACGTCGCCCGGCTGCACCTCGGCTCCGACATAGATGATGCCCGAGTCGTCGAGACGGTTGAGCTGAGCCTCGCTCAGGTTCGGGATGTCGCGGGTGATTTCCTCGGCCCCCAGCTTGGTGTCGCGGGCCATGACCACCAGTTCCTCGATATGGATGCTGGTGTAGCGGTCCTCGGCCACCACGCGCTCGGAAATCATCACCGAGTCCTCGTAGTTGTAGCCGTTCCACGGCATGAACGCGATCAGCATGTTCTGGCCGATGGCGATTTCGCCCAGATCGGTCGACGCGCCGTCCGCCACCACATCCCCCTTGGCCAGACGCTCGCCGCGCTTGACGATGGGACGCTGGTGAATGTTCGTGCTCTGGTTGGAACGCTGGTACTTGATGAGGTTGTAGATATCCACACCGATTTCACCCGGCACGGTCTCTGCGTCGTTGACACGCACCACGATGCGCGTCGCATCGACATAGTCCACCACACCGCCGCGACGGGCCGTCACCACGGTGCCGGAGTCGACGGCCGCCACGCGCTCGATGCCCGTGCCCACCATGGGCTTCTCGGGACGCAGCACCGGCACGGCCTGGCGGGACATGTTGGCACCCATCAATGCGCGGTTCGCATCATCGTGCTCCAGGAAGGGCACCAGAGCGGCCGCCACCGACGAAATCTGCGCCGGGGACACGTCCATGTACTGCACCTGGGCCGGGTCGATCAGCACCGACTCGCCCTTCTCGCGCGCCGACACCAGCTCGCCAGTCAGACGCCCCTCGGCGTCGAGCTGGGCATTGGCCTGCGCAATGATGTACTTGCCTTCCTCGATCGCGGACAGATACGACACCTCGTTGGTCACCTTGCCGTCCACCACCTTGCGGTAGGGCGTCTCGATGAAGCCGTATTCATTCAGGCGTGCATAGAGAGCCAGCGAGTTGATCAGACCGATGTTCGGACCTTCAGGCGTTTCGATCGGGCACAGACGACCATAGTGGGTCACGTGCACGTCGCGCACCTCGAAGCCGGCACGCTCGCGGGTCAGACCGCCCGGGCCAAGCGCCGAAACGCGACGCTTGTGCGTGATTTCGGACAGCGGGTTGGTCTGGTCCATGAACTGCGACAGCTGGGAAGCACCGAAGAACTCCTTGAGCGCCGCGGAAATTGGCTTGGAGTTGATCAGGTCATGGGGCATGAGCGGTTCCTGCTCTGCCTGCCCCAGACGCTCCTTCACGGCCTTCTCGATGCGGGCCAGACCGGTGCGGAACTGGTTCTCGGCCAGCTCACCCACGCAGCGCACGCGACGATTGCCCAGGTGGTCGATGTCATCGACTTCGCCGCGCCCATTGCGCAGCTCGACCAGCAGCTTGACCACGGCCATGATGTCCTCGTTGGACAGCACCATGGAGCCCTCGGCCTCATCGCGTCCGATACGGGCATTGAACTTCATGCGGCCCACGCGCGACAGATCGTACGTATCCTCGCTGAAGAACAGGCGGTGGAACAGAGCCTGCACGGCATCCTCGGTCGGCGGTTCGCCGGGACGCATCATGCGATAGATCGCCACACGAGCCGCAAATTCGTCGGTCGTGTCGTCGATGCGCAGCGTCTGGCTGATGTAGGCGCCATGATCGAGCTCGTTGGTATAGATGCAGGCGATGTCCTGCACGCCTGCCTCACGCAGCTTCTTGAGGAGTGCCTCGGTGAGTTCCTCGTTGGCCTTGGCAATGATCTCGCCAGTGTCCTGATCGACAATGCCCGACGCCAGCACGCGGCCAAGCAGAAAGTCTTCCGGCACACTCACATGGGTGGTGTTGGAAGCTTCCATCTCGCGCACATGCTTGGCCGTGATGCGCTTGTCCTTGGCCACCACCACCTTGCCGCTCGGATCGGTGATGTCGAAGCGGGCAACCTCCCCCTTCAGACGGGCGGGCACAAATTCCATCTGCGCGCCGCTGTCCATCAGGCGGAAATTGTCATTGACGAAGAAGTTCGCCAGGATCTGCTCGTTGTTCAGGCCAATGGCCTTGAGCAGAATCGTCACGGGCATCTTGCGACGGCGGTCGACCCGGAAATACAGGATGTCCTTGGGGTCGAACTCGAAATCGAGCCAGGAACCACGGTACGGAATGATCCGTGCAGAGAACAGCAGCTTGCCGGAGCTGTGCGTCTTGCCCTTGTCGTGTTCGAAGAACACGCCCGGGCTGCGGTGCAGCTGGCTCACGATCACGCGCTCGGTGCCGTTGATGATGAACGAGCCCTTGTCGGTCATCAGGGGCACTTCGCCCATGTAGACTTCCTGCTCCTTCACTTCCTTGACCACCTTGGACTGGGCCGTGGAGGCGTCGCGGTCATAGATGATGAGCTGCACGCGGGCGCGCACGGCCGACCCGAAGGTCAGGCCACGGGTCTGGCACTCCCACACATCGAAGGTGGGCTTGGCCAGGTTGTACTCCACGAACTTCATCTCGACATAGCCGTTGTGCGAGACAATCGGAAACGCGGATTCGAACGCTGCCTGCAAGCCCTCATGCCGGCGCTTCTGGGGAGGCACATCCGCCTGAAGGAAGGCCGTGTAAGCGTCGCGCTGCATCTGCAGCAGATAGGGAATCTTCAGCACGCTGTCGCGGGTGCCGAAACTCTTGCGAATGCGTTTGCGTTCGGTATAGGTATAAGACATGAACTCTCCAGGTGAAGACGTTGGCTGGGTGTGGCGGTAAGTCTTTCCTCGAATGAATGACCAGGTGGTGCCGGCTGGTCAACTTGGTGGCTGGCCCCTACCAGCCATGGCAGACGGCTGCGCATTGCACGCAGCCCGAACCAAGGGTCTTCCGCCATCGGGAACAGAAGACACTTTCAAGCACTCGGCATCATCATGCCAAATCCTGCGCTTGAAGGTGCGATCTGGGGAAATGGCCCTCCATGCTGTCCCTCCTCCGCCTGCACGGACGACGACAGCATGGCGCCATTCACAGAAACGCCAAAGGCTGGAACACCTTCGAGAGATGTTCCAGCCCCCTGCGGCAACCCAATTACTTGAGTTCTGCCTTGGCGCCAGCGTCTTCGAGCTTCTTCTTGGCAGCTTCGGCGTCGGCCTTGGGCATCGCTTCCTTGATGGTCTTGGGAGCGCCGTCGACCATGTCCTTGGCTTCCTTGAGGCCCAGACCGGTGATTTCGCGGACCACCTTGATCACGCCAACCTTTTGTGCGCCGGCTTCGGTCAGCACCAGGTCGAACTCGGTCTTTTCTTCGGCAGCAGCGGCAGCACCGCCAGCAGCGCCACCAGCAGCAGGAGCAGCCATAGCAGCAGCGCTCACGCCGAACTTCTCTTCGATGGCCTTGACCAGCTCGTTGAGTTCCATCACGGACATGCTGTCCAGAGCGGTCAGAAATGCGTCTTTATCGAATGCCATTTTGTATCTTCCTGAAAAATGAGATGGGGGATGGGGGAAAGTGCGCCTGCATCACGCTGCAGCGGCAGCACCTTCGCCCTTTTTCTCGGCCAGAGCCGCGAGCACGCGTGCCGTGCTCGACATGGGCGACATGAGCAGGCCGCACAGCTGCGACAGCAGCACTTCCCGGGTGGGAATGCTGGCCAGCTGCTTGACGCCGTCCACATCGAGTGCCTTGCCGTCATACACACCACCGCGCAGGACCAGCTTGTCGTTGGTCTTGGCAAAGTCAGCCACCACGCGGGCAGCTGCCACGGCGTCCTCGGAAAAGCCGTAGATCAGCGGACCGGTCATCTGGTCGACCGCCGACTCGAAGCTGCTTCCAGCCACGGCACGGCGCGCCAGAGTGTTCTTCAGAACGCTCAGGGTGACGCCGCTTTCGCGTGCCTTGGTACGCAGCTCGGTCATGCTGGCCACCGTCATGCCACGGTATTCCGCCATCACGAGCGTCTGAGCTTTAGCGGCGAGGTCGGTCACTTCTTTGATGACCGCTTCTTTCTCACTGCGATTGAGACTCAAGATGTACTCCTTGAATATGTGCGCCGGACCATTCCGTTCGCACGCCCATAAATCAAGCGACCAACTCACTTTCGGGCCCAGGGTGAATCTGCATCCACTCCAGGAAATCCGTCCGGTGCGGGATCGCCATCTGCGCTGGCTGATGGATTAAGTCCCCAGACTCCTTGAAGCCCAGGAACACCAGCGGTCTTGGATGACCCGACCCCCTTTGCAGACCATGCATGCACGGCCCAGACGAGAGAATCGACCCATCACCTGCATCCCGTGCAGACACGGGATGCAAATTGCGTCATCGCTGACCGGACAATCAGGCTGCGATGGACTGCGTGTCGACGCGAACGCCCACACCCATGGTGGAGGAAACCGCCACCTTGCGCAGGTACACACCCTTGCTAGAAGCCGGCTTGGCCTTGTTGAGGGCCTCGATCAGTGCAGCCAGGTTGGCCTGCAGCTTGTCGGCTTCGAAGGAACGACGGCCGATGGTGCCATGCACGATCCCTGCCTTGTCGACACGGAACTGCACCTGACCAGCCTTGGCGTTCTTGACAGCCGTGGCCACATCGGGAGTCACCGTACCCACCTTCGGGTTCGGCATCAGGCCGCGAGGCCCCAGGATCTGACCCAGGCTGCCGACAACGCGCATGGCATCGGGAGCAGCGATCACCACGTCAAAGGGCATGTCGCCAGCCTTGACCTGGGCGGCCAGTTCTTCCATGCCGACGATATCGGCGCCGGCAGCCTTGGCTTCCTCAGCCTTGGCACCCTGCGCGAACACGGCCACGCGCTTGGTCTTGCCCGTTCCGTTGGGCAGCACCACGGCGCCGCGCACCACCTGGTCGGACTTCTTGGCATCGATGCCGAGCTGCACAGCCACGTCGATGGACTCATCGAACTTGGCCGTAGCACAATCCTTCACCAGCTGAAGAGCATCAGCCACCGGATACAGCTTGCCGCTGTCGACCTTGCCTTGCAGGGCTTGTTGCTTCTTGGTCAGTTTGGCCATGTCACACTCCCTCCACGGTCACACCCATGGAACGGGCGGAACCAGCAATGATACGAACGGCAGCATCCAGATCGGCGGCGTTCAGATCCTTCATCTTGGTCTTGGCGATTTCCTCGAGCTGCGCACGAGTGATCTTGCCGACCTTGTCGACGTGGGGCTTGGAAGACCCCTTGTCGAGCTTGATGGCCTTCTTGATCAGCGTGGTAGCCGGAGGCGTCTTGATGATGAAGGTGAAGCTCTTGTCGGCGAAGGCAGTGATCACCACGGGCAGCGGCAGACCGGGCTCAACGCCTTGGGTCTGGGCGTTGAACGCCTTGCAGAATTCCATGATGTTCAGACCGCGCTGGCCCAGAGCAGGACCGATCGGCGGCGACGGATTGGCTTTGCCAGCCGGCACTTGCAGCTTGATAAAGCCGACGATTTTCTTCGCCATACTTTTCTCCTTGCGGGTTCAACGCCTGCCACAGCAGGCTCCCCGGGGTTACAGCCCATCAATCGACATGCGCCAGCCGGGCATCGAAGCCGGCGCACCATATCCGTCAGGTCTTCTCGACCTGCGAAAACTCAAGCTCCACCGGAGTGGCCCGACCAAAGATCGTGACCGACACGCGCAGCTTGCTCTTCTCGTAATTGACTTCCTCGATGGAGCCATTGAAATCGGCAAACGGGCCTTCCTTGACACGAATGGCCTCACCCACTTCGAACTCCACCTTGTGACGCGGCTTCTCGCTGCCTTCCTGCATCTGCCCGACGATCTTCTGGACATCTGCCTGCGAGATGGGGGTGGGACGATTGCGCGCCCCCCCCACGAACCCCGTCACCTTGCTTGTTTGCTTGACGAGATGCCAGGTCTCGTCATCCATGATCATCTCCACCAGAACATAGCCCGGAAAGAACTTGCGTTCGGTGGTGCGCTTCTGACCATTCTTGACTTCCACGACCTCTTCGGTGGGCACCAGAATGCGCCCGAACTTGTCCTGCATGCCGGCACGCGTGATGCGCTCCTGGATATTGCGCTCCACGGCGCGCTCCATTCCGGAATAGGCCTGCACGACATACCAACGGAAGTCGGGATTGGCAGGCGCTTCAAGCAGCATACTGGACATATTTATCTCCACCCCAGAACCAGGCTGTACAGGACCCACTCAAGAAGCTTGTCCACCAGCCAGAGAAAGAGCGACATGGTCACCGCAAAGGCAAATACAAACAGCGTGGTTTGCGTTGCCTCTTTGCGCGTGGGCCACACCACCTTGCGCATCTCGCGCACAGAATCCTGCCCAAAGCCCCACAGCGCACGACCGGCACCCGACGTCATGAAGATCGCCACACCAGCCAGCACCCCAATCAGGAGGGCACCCCACTGCGCATAAGCGCCTTGCGCTCCTAGCAGGAAATAGGCAACAAAGCCTGCCACGACCAGAAGGGCAGCTACAGCGAGCCGCGCCTTGTCGGCTCCCGTATTGACTGTTTCGACCTGAGATGTAGCCATTGAGGGCAATTCCGATAACGGTGCCACTCGTTGAGAGCGACACAAGAATACGCTGCGAATTCAGCAAAGCTTTTGATTCTACCTTGCCTCATGCAGACAGTAAAGCCCGCACAAGGCGGGCTCTCTTTTTTGCCACACTTAGGTGGCAGGGGCAGTAGGAATCGAACCTACAACCTTCGGTTTTGGAGACCGACGCTCTGCCAATTGAGCTATACCCCTATAACCGGATTACTCCAGGATCTTGGCCACAACGCCAGCGCCGACGGTACGGCCGCCTTCGCGGATGGCGAAGCGCAGACCTTCTTCCATGGCGATCGGGGCGATCAGCTTGACGGTGATCGTCACGTTGTCGCC
>NZ_JAYRLV010000020.1:0-20629 GCF_041912815.1 Allobrachymonas sp.
GGCGACAACGTGACGATCACCGTCAAGCTGATCGCCCCGATCGCCATGGAAGAAGGTCTGCGCTTCGCCATCCGCGAAGGCGGCCGTACCGTCGGCGCTGGCGTTGTGGCCAAGATCCTGGAGTAATGCACATGTCCAAGCAGAAAATCCGCATCCGCCTCAAGGCCTTCGACTACAAGCTGATCGACCAGTCCGCTGCCGAGATCGTCGACACTGCCAAGCGCACCGGCGCCATCGTCAAGGGTCCCGTGCCCCTGCCGACGCGCATGAAGCGTTTCGACATTCTGCGTTCGCCGCACGTCAACAAGTCGAGCCGCGACCAGTTCGAGATCCGTACGCACCAGCGTCTGATGGACATCGTCGATCCCACCGACAAGACGGTGGACGCGCTCATGAAGCTCGACCTGCCTGCAGGTGTCGACGTCGAGATCAAGCTGCAGTAAGCGGCATGTCCCCCGCTTCCGGCTTCGGCCGGAAGCCGAACAGGACTCTTCGGGCCGGTGAGCGATCACCGGCCTTTTTTCTTGCGCGCTCCCAAGCGCGGCGTGCGCTGCTGCGGCTGCCGCACCACATCTCGCTGCCTTCTGGCACGCAGGCAGAAACACGGCGCTTGCAAAAGAATGGCAGCCCCCCTACAATTGTCAGCTTCGTGTCCCTTGCGAGCTGATTTTGTGCGCGCAATCCATGGGGTGCGAAGTTTCATCAACAGTCTTTCACATCAACACGCGGTCAGCCAATTGCAGTTGGTCGTGGTGAAAGTTACGGAGAAAACAATGAGTCTGAGCAAACACTTGGGTTTGCTGGGCCGCAAGGTGGGCATGATGCGTGTCTTCACCGATGAAGGGGATGCCATTCCCGTCACGGTGGTCGACGTGTCCAACAACCGCGTGTCCCAGGTCAAGACCGAAGCCAACGATGGCTACGTGGCTCTGCAGGTCACCTATGGCAAGCGTCGCGCCTCCCGCGTCACCAAGCCCCAGGCTGGCCATCTGGCCAAGGCCGGCGTCGAAGCCGGTGAAATCACCCAGGAATTCCGCGTGACCGATGAGGTTGCCGGCAAGTACCCCGCAGGCGCAACCCTGCCTGCAGCCGAGCTGTTCAGCGTGGGCCAGGTGGTCGACGTGCAGGGCACCTCGATCGGCAAGGGCTACGCAGGTACCATCAAGCGCCACAACTTCGGTTCCCAGCGCGCTTCTCACGGTAACAGCCGTTCGCACAATGTTCCGGGTTCCATCTCCATGGCCCAGGATCCGGGTCGCGTGTTCCCCGGCAAGAAGATGACCGGTCACCTCGGCGACGAAACCGTCACGGTCCAGAACCTGTCCGTCGTGCGTATCGACGAAGCCCGTCAGCTGCTGCTGATCAAGGGTGCCGTTCCTGGCGCCAAGGGTGGTTTCGTGTCCGTCCGTCCGGCGGTCAAGGCCAAAGCTGCTGAAGGAGCCAAGTGATGCAGATCGAACTCCTGAACGAACAGGGCCAGTCTTCTGCCAAGGTCGATGCCAACGACACCGTGTTTGGTCGCGACTACAACGAAGACCTCGTGCACCAGATCGTGGTGGCCTATCAGGCCAACGCACGTCAGGGCACCCGCAAGCAAAAGGACCGTACCGAGGTCCGCCACTCCACCAAGAAGCCCTTCAAGCAGAAGGGTACCGGCAACGCCCGTGCCGGTATGACGTCTTCTCCGCTGTGGCGTGGAGGCGGTCGTGCATTCCCGAACGGCCCCGAAGAGAACTTCGCACAGAAGCTCAACAAGAAGATGTACCGCGTCGGCATGTCTGTGATCCTGTCGCAGCTCGTGCGTGACGGCCGTCTGGCCGTGGTCGATTCCCTGGATGTGGACAGCCCCAAGACCAAGGGTCTGGTGTCCAAGTTCAAGGCGATGAACCTCGATTCCTCCGTCCTCGTGATCGCCGAGGAAGTGGGCGAGAACCTGTACCTGGCTTCCCGCAATCTGCCCAACGTCCTGGTCGTCGAGCCCCGCTACGTCGATCCGCTGTCGCTGGTCTTCTACCGCAAAGTGCTCGTCACCAAGGGCGCTCTCGGCAAGCTGCAGGAGATGTTCGCATGAGCACCAAGAAATTCGACGAAGGCCGCCTGATGGCCGTGCTGCTGGCACCCGTCGTGTCCGAAAAGGCCACGATGGCAGCCGAGCAATCCAATGCTGTCACCTTCAAGGTGATGCAGGATGCCACCAAGCCCGAAATCAAGGCTGCCGTGGAACTGATGTTCAAAGTGGAAGTGACGGGCGTGTCCGTGGTCAACACCAAGGGCAAGGTCAAGCGTTTCGGCCGTACCATCGGTCGCCGCAACAACGTGCGCAAGGCCTACGTCACGCTCAAGGAAGGTTCTGAACTGAACCTGTCAGGGGAGGCTGCATAATGGCTGTCATCCAGATCAAACCGACCTCCGCTGGCCGCCGCCATGTCGTCAAGGTTACCCGTGACCATCTGCACAAGGGCGCCGGTTTCGGTCCCCTGCTCGAGCCTCAGTACCAGAAGGCCGGTCGCAACAACAACGGGCACATCACCGTGCGCCACAAGGGTGGCGGTCATCGTCACCACTACCGCGTGGTGGACTTCGTGCGCAACGACAAGGACGGCATCGTCGCCAAGGTCGAGCGCATCGAGTACGACCCGAACCGCACTGCGCACATCATGCTGGTGTGCTACGCCGATGGCGAACGCCGCTACCACATTGCAGCGCGCAATCTGCAAGTCGGTTCCAGCATCGTGAGCGGCTCCGAAGCTCCGATCCGCGTGGGCAACACCCTGCCGATCCGCAACATTCCTGTCGGTTCCACGATTCACTGCATCGAGCTCAAGCCGGGCAAGGGTGCACAGATCGCGCGTTCCGCTGGTGCTTCCGCCACTCTGCTGGCCCGTGAAGGCATCTACGCACAGGTCCGCATGCGTTCGGGCGAAGTGCGCAAGATCCACATCGAATGCCGCGCCACCATCGGTGAAGTGGCCAACGAAGAACACAGCCTGCGTCAACTGGGCAAGGCCGGCGTGAAGCGCTGGATGGGTATCCGTCCGACCGTCCGCGGCGTGGCCATGAACCCTATCGACCACCCGCACGGTGGTGGCGAGGGACGTACCGGTACTGGTATGGCGCCTGTCGATCCTTGGGGCAACCTCACCAAGGGTTACCGTACTCGCAACAATCGCCGCACGCAGTCCATGATTGTGTCGCGTCGCAAGAAATAAGGGGTAGACAATGGCTCGTTCTCTCAAAAAGGGTCCATTTGTTGACCATCACCTGATGGCCAAGGTTGAAAAGGCCATCGAAACCAAAGACAAGAAGCCCGTCAAGACCTGGTCGCGTCGCTCCATGATCCTGCCCGAGTTCATCGGTCTGACGATCGCCGTGCACAACGGCAAGCAGCACGTGCCCGTCTATGTGACTGACCAGATGGTTGGCCACAAGCTGGGTGAATTTGCCCTGACCCGTACCTACAAGGGTCACGCGGCAGACAAAAAAGCGAAGAAATAAGGAAAGACCATGGAAACACGTGCAATTGTTCGTGGCGTCCGTCTGTCGGTCGACAAGGGCCGTCTGGTCGCCGACATGATTCGCGGCAAGAAGGTCGATCAGGCGCTCAACATCCTGACGTTCACGCAGAAGAAAGCTGCCGTGATCATCAAGAAGGCGCTCGAATCCGCCATTGCCAACGCCGAGCACAACGATGGAGCCGATATCGACGAACTGAAGGTCAAGACCATCTACGTCGAGCAGGGTCCCACGCTCAAGCGCTTCACCGCCCGCGCAAAAGGCCGCGGCAACCGCATCAGCAAGCCCACATGCCATGTGTATGTGACTGTTGGCAACGAAGAGGTGTAAGCAATGGGACAGAAAATCCATCCTACCGGTTTCCGCCTGGCGGTGACCCGCAACTGGAACAGCCGCTGGTATGCCAACAACCGCGACTTCGCCGGCATGCTGGCCGAAGACGTCAAGGTGCGTGAATACCTGGGCAAGAAGCTCAAGAACGCCTCCGTTGCCCGCATCCTGATCGAGCGTCCTGCCAAGAGCGCCCGCATCACGATCTACTCTGCCCGTCCGGGTGTGGTGATCGGCAAGAAGGGTGAGGACATCGAGAACCTGAAGAAGGAACTGAACGCCATGCTGGGCGTTCCGGTCGCCGTGAACATCGAGGAAGTGCGCAAGCCCGAAGTCGATGCCAAGCTGATCGCCGATTCCATCACGCAGCAGCTCGAAAAGCGCATCATGTTCCGCCGCGCCATGAAGCGCGCCATGCAGAACGCCATGCGCATGGGCGCTCAGGGCATCAAGATCATGTCCGCCGGTCGTCTGAACGGCATCGAAATCGCCCGCACCGAGTGGTATCGCGAAGGCCGCGTGCCTCTGCATACGCTGCGTGCCGACATCGACTACGGCGTGAGCGAAGCACACACCACCTACGGCGTCATCGGCGTCAAGGTGTGGGTCTACAAGGGTGATACCCTGGGCCGCAACGATGTGCCCTCGCTCGACAGCACGCCCCGTCCGGATGACGAGCGTCGTCCGCGCGGCCGCCGTGATGGCCGTGGCAACGACCGTCCGCGCACCCGCCGCGTGGCCGGCCCCGGCAACACCGCTCCCGCCGATGGCAGCGACAAGCCGAGCGAAGCCTCTGGTGCCGAAGCCAAGTCCGCCGTTAAGCGCGTCCGCAAGGAAAACGCGCCTGCTGCAGCAGCAGACGGTACTGCAGCCGAATAATCCCGTTCGGTTGATCCAGGAGAAACAACATGCTGCAACCTGCACGCAGAAAGTATCGTAAAGAGCAGAAAGGCCGCAACACCGGTATCGCCACCCGTGGCAATACCGTGGCGTTCGGTGACTTCGGTCTGAAGTCCACCGACCGCGGCCGTCTGACCGCCCGCCAGATCGAGGCCGCACGTCGTGCGATCTCCCGTCACGTCAAGCGTGGCGGTCGCATCTGGATCCGTGTCTTCCCCGACAAGCCGATTTCCGAGAAGCCTGCTGAAGTCCGTATGGGTAACGGCAAGGGCAATCCGGAGTACTACGTCGCTGAAATCCAGCCCGGCAAGATGCTGTTCGAGATCGTCGGCGTTTCCGAGGAACTGGCACGTGAAGCCTTTGCACTGGCCGCTGCCAAGCTGCCGCTGCGCACCGTGTTCGCAACGCGCCTGCTGGGCGCTTGATCAGGAGGAATAGACCATGAAAGCTGCTGATCTGCGCAACAAGGACGTCGCTGCGCTCGAGGCCGAAGTCAAGGACCTGCAGAAGGCCCACTTCAATCTGCGCATGCAAAAGGGCACCCAGCAACTGCAGAACACTGCAACGCTGCGCCAGACACGTCGCGATATCGCACGTGCAAAGACCATTCTTGCTGAAAAGCAAGCCGCCAAGTAATCAAGGAGTGACCAGATGACGGAAGCAAAAACCTCCCTCAAGCGCACCTTGATCGGCAAGGTGGTGAGCGACAAGCGCAGCAAGACGGTGACCGTGATGATCGAACGCCGCGTGATGCACCCGCTCTACGGCAAGATCATGATCAAGACCAGCAAGTACCACGCCCATGACGAAAATGGCGAGTACAAGGTGGGCGACATCATCGAAATCACCGAAAGCCGTCCGCTGTCCAAGACGAAGAACTGGGTGGCTACCCGCCTGGTTCAGAAGGCCGGCGTGGTCTGATCCCGCCGCCTGCGTCTGTCCGCAAGGACCGCACAGAAACGCCCTGCACTGCAGGGCGTTTTTTTTTGATCTGTGGGGCGTGGTTGGGGGATCGGGAAGGCATTCCATGCCATGCAGAGAGGGTCCGATGCAGCCGGTGGCGAGGCTGGAGGGGAAAGTGGGCGCACGGCAGCCATCACCGGGCGGTGCGTGGCGGGATGGAGATGCGGCCCGGGTGCCGGCCAAGCGGGGGGCCGTTCAGAGGCGTTCGGGCAGGGCGCGGCGCATCTGGATGGCTTCGGCAATGTGGGCGGCAGCGAGTCGGGAGTCGCTGGCCAGATCGGCGATGGTGCGGGCGATGCGCAGGGTGCGATGCATGCTGCGGGCGCTCCAGCCCAGACGGACAGCGGCTGTCTGCACGAAGGAGCTGGCCTCGGGGGTGAGGTCCAGTACCTGGTCGAGCCGGGCACCTTCGAGCAGGGCATTGGGGCAGCCCTGTCGATCGAGGGCGAGGGCGCGTGCGGCGGTCACACGCTCCCGGATGGTGGCACTGTGCTCACCACGCGGGGCATGGAGGAGATCCTGTGGGGGAACGGCGGCGACTTCGACGCGCAGGTCGATGCGGTCGAGCAGGGGGCCGCTGAGCTTGCCCTGATAGCGACTTACCTGGTCGGGGGTGCAGCGGCAGGCGCGCACGGCGCTGCCGAGGTAGCCGCAGGGACAGGGATTCATGGCTGCCAGCAGCTGGAATCGGGCAGGAAATTCGGCTTGCTGGGCGGCACGCGAAATGTGGATGCGTCCGGTTTCGAGGGGTTCGCGCAGGGCTTCCAGGGCTGCCCTGGGAAATTCGGGCAGTTCATCGAGAAAGAGTACGGCTTCGTGGGCGAGGCTGATTTCGCCGGGGCGCGGAGGGGAGCCACCGCCCACCAGAGCCACGGCACTGGCGGTGTGGTGGGGAGCCCGCACGGGGCGTTGTCCCCAGCGGGCGGGATCGAAGTGTCCGGCCAGGCTGGCAATGGAAGCGGATTCGAGCGCTTCGCGGGCCGTCATGGCTGGCAGCAGACCCGGGAAGCGCTGGGCCAGCATGGATTTGCCTGATCCGGGTGGGCCCATCATGAGCAGGCTGTGGGCGCCTGCGGCACTGATTTCGAGCGCACGCTTGGCTGCGGCCTGTCCCTTGACATCGGACATGTCCGGGTAGTCGGGCTGGGGCAGGGCATCGGGGGCATGGAGTCGGGTCCAGCCGCTTTCCTGCTGGTCGCTGTCTGCCTGGGAGGCCGTCAGGCAGCTTCCGAATGGCAGGAACTGACGGACGACGTCGAGAAGATGGCGTGCACGGTACACCTCGGCGCCGGGGACCCAGGCCGCTTCTTCGGCGCTGCCGGGTGGCAGGACCAGCGGAGTGCCGCATCCCTGTCGGTACAGGGCAGCGGCCATGGCCAGTGCGCCCCGTACAGGGCGCAGGGCACCGGAGAGGGACAATTCGCCGGCAAAGGCGTGGCGCCCCAGGCGCTCGCGGTCGATCTGGCCAGAGGCGGCCAGAATGCCGAGGGCGATGGGGAGATCGAAGCGGCCTGAATCCTTGGGCAGGTCGGCCGGGGCGAGGTTGACGGTGATGCGCTTGTTGGTGGGGAATTCCAGTCCTGCGTTCTGGATGGCGCTGCGCACACGTTCGCGGGCTTCCTTGACTTCGGTGTCGGCCAGACCGACGAGCGTGAAGCTGGGCAGGCCGTTGGCGAGATGCACTTCCACGGTGACGGCCGGGGCGGCGAGCCCGAGGAGCGCATGGCTCGGTATCTGTGCAAGAGTCATGGCACGGAATGTCGCAAGGAAAATGGCAGACCATGAGGTCCAAAAGATCAATGGTGAGAGGCATTGTACGCACAAGGTATGTGCAGCGGCAGAGAGAAAGAGGCTGGGCTGCGGGAAAGGGAAATTCGTGGCAGCAAGGGCTGGTTTTCGCATGATTATTCGACTATCATCGAAATATGGAATTGTTTGAAGCTGCTGCATTGCTGGCTGCGCTGGGGCATGAATCCCGGCTGGCCATTTTTCGTCTGTTGGTAGAAGCGGGGCCTGCAGGGCTGCATGCGAGTGGGGTGGGCGAGCGGCTGGGCATGGCGCCGGCCACGCTGTCGTTTCACCTCTCGCAGCTCAGCCGGGCAGGGCTGATCGAGGGGGTGCGCGAGGGGCGGTTCATTCGCTATTCGGCGAACTATCCCCGTATGGATGCACTCATTGCCTTCCTGACCCAGGACTGCTGTGCAGGCATGGCCACGCCTTCGGCGACGGTGTGCCTGCCGCTGACGGCGTGCTGCAGCACGATGGACAAGCGGCGGGCCCAACTCGGAAAAAAGGAAGAGAACCTCTCATGAACCAGAACGAAAAGCGTGTGCTTGTGCTGTGCACGGGCAATTCATGTCGGTCCCAGATGGCCGAGGTGCTGTTGAATGCCGATCTGGCGGGACGGGTGCGGGCCGTGTCGGCCGGAACCCGTCCGCAGCCGGGCGTGGCGGCTGGGGCACTGGAAGCCCTGCGGCTGGCCGAATTGCCTGTCGAGGGGCTGCATCCCAAGGATGTGGAGAGCATGGCCGGGGAGGTGTTCGATCTGGTGGTGACGGTCTGCGACCATGCGCGCGAGGCGTGCCCGGTTTTCCCGGGGACACGGCATCTGCACGTGGGGTTTCATGATCCCCATGGGGAGCCGCTCGCCTCGTTTGTGGCGGTGCGCGACGAGATTCGTGCCCGGCTGGTGCCTGAGGTGGCTCAGGCCCTGGGCGTGGCGCTCGATGCACCGGCACAGGGGGAGTGACCATGTCCGCAGGATGTCGTGAACAGGAGCAGCCCCAGCGGCAGCGGGCGCCCATGGGAGTGTTCGAGCGCTATCTGAGCGTGTGGGTGGTGCTGTGCATCGGGGTCGGGATTGCCTGCGGGCAGATGGCGCCGGGGGTGTTTCGGGCCATTGGCCGCATGGAGGTGGCACGGGTCAATCTGCCGGTGGGGGTGCTGATCTGGGTGATGATCATTCCGATGCTGGTCAAGGTGGATTTCGGCGCCCTGGGCGAGGTGCGGCAGCATGTGCGCGGCATCGGGGTGACGCTGTTCGTGAACTGGCTGGTCAAGCCGTTCTCGATGGCGCTGCTGGCCTGGCTGTTCGTGCGGCATCTGTTTGCGCAGTGGCTTCCGGCAGGGCAGATCGACAGCTATGTGGCGGGACTCATCCTGCTTGCGGCGGCGCCCTGCACGGCCATGGTGTTCGTGTGGAGCCGGCTCTCCGGAGGGGATCCGCTGTTCACGCTCTCGCAGGTGGCGCTGAACGATTCGGTGATGGTGTTTGCCTTTGCGCCCCTGGTGGCCCTGCTGCTGGGCATGGCCTCGATCACGGTGCCGTGGGATACGCTGATGGTGTCGGTGCTGCTGTACATCGTGCTGCCGGTGATCGTGGCCCAGCTCTGGCGCCGGCAGCTGCTGCAGCGCGGGCAGGGGGCGCTGGAGGCAGCCATGGCGCGCATGGGGCCGTGGTCCATGGCGGCGCTGCTGCTCACGCTGGTGCTGCTGTTTGCCTTCCAGGGGGATGCGATCGTGCGCCAGCCGCTGGTGATTGCACTGCTGGCCGTGCCCATTCTGCTGCAGGTGCTGTTCAATGCCGCGCTGGCATATGGGCTGAACCGGGCGGTGGGAGAGGCGCATGCGGTGGCCTGCCCATCGGCCCTGATCGGTGCGTCCAATTTCTTCGAGCTGGCCGTGGCGGCAGCCATCAGCCTGTTCGGTTTCGAGTCTGGTGCGGCACTGGCCACGGTGGTGGGGGTGCTCATCGAGGTGCCGGTGATGCTGCTGGTGGTGCAGGTGGTCAATGGTTCGCGCGGCTGGTATGAGCGGGGCCTGAGGCAGGGATCGCATTGAAGGGAAGGAGAAGGACATGCATGCGCAGAAGATGGCGTGGGGTTCGCCCCTGATTCGCTGGATCGTGATGCTGGGCGTGGCGGCTGTGGCGTGGGGGGTGCTCTACAGCCAGCTCGATGCACTGGCCAATGCGGCGCTCGCCCTCCTGGGAATGACCCGGCAGACGCGGCTGGGCGAGGCGCTGCACTTCTTCTTCTATGACGCACCCAAGGTGCTGCTCCTGTTGATCGGCATTGTGTTCGTCATGGGTGTGGTGCAGACCTTCTTCGCACCCGAGCGCACGCGTGCGCTGCTGGCGGGGCGGCGGCTGGGAGTGGGCAACGTGCTGGCGGCGACGCTGGGCATCGTCACGCCGTTCTGCTCGTGCTCGGCGGTGCCGCTGTTCATCGGTTTTCTGTCGGCCGGGGTGCCGCTCGGGGTGACCTTCTCTTTTCTGATTTCTGCGCCCATGGTCAACGAGGTGGCGCTGGCGCTGCTGTTCGGCATGTTCGGCTGGAAGGTGGCTGCCCTGTATCTGGGGCTGGGCCTGGCGGTCGCGATCGTGTCGGGGCTGGTGATCGGGAGGCTGCACATGGAGCGATTCCTGGAGGACTGGGTGCGCGAGATGCAGCAGGGGCAGCATGCCATGTATGTCGGTGAGCGGCCCGACTGGGTGAGCCGGTTCGAGGCAGGGCGCGAACATGTGCACTCGATCGTGGGCAAGGTCTGGCCCTACATCCTGGCCGGCATCGCGCTGGGGGCGGGCATCCACGGCTATGTGCCGCAGGACTTCATGGCCTCGTTCATGGGGCGCGATGTGTGGTGGGCGGTGCCGGCAGCCGTGCTGCTGGGCGTGCCCATGTACACCAATGCCGCGGGCATCATTCCGATCGTCGAGGCATTGATCGGCAAGGGGGCGGCCGTGGGGACGGTGCTGGCGTTCATGATGAGCGTGATTGCGCTGTCTGCCCCTGAAATGATCATTCTGCGCAAGGCGCTCAAGCCCCGGCTGATCGCGACCTTTGCGGGGGTGGTGGCCCTGGGCATTCTGCTTGTGGGCTACGTGTTCAACCTGGTACTGTGAACGATGGAGGAATCATCATGAAAGACGTGAAAGTGTTGGGAACGGGCTGTGCCAACTGCCGCAATACGGTGGCGCTGATCGAGGCTGTGGCCAAGGAGCGCGGAGCCGAGATCACGCTCGAGAAGGTGGAGGACATGCCCTCCATCATGAGCTACGGCATCATGTCGACCCCTGGGGTGGTGATCGATGGCAAGGTGGTGCATGCGGGCGGGGTGCCCAGCCGGGACAAGGTGCTGGGCTGGTTCTGAGTCTCCGGCAGGATCGATCCTGCCCGTCTCGATGCGCCCTGCTTTCGGCTGGGATGTTCCCGGCCTGCCCAGCGTGCGGGGCGAGAGCGCGGGCCTCGCGGACATGTCACAATGCGCCACATTGTGAAATGTGCGGCGCGGGGCTGAACTGGAGGGCAGTGGCCGAACGGAGTTCTCCCGCTGCCGCCGGGGCGTCACCTCGGGTGGCAGAAAGCAGGGGATTCTGTACATGATGGGCCACTGGTATCTTCGTTCGGCAGACTGGGTGCAGCACCTGCCGGCTGCGTTCTACAGCCATCTGCGCGGCAAGGCGCGCGTGGCGCACTATCTGCCGGGAGAGCGGATCTTTGTGCCCTCCCAGAATCCCGAATGGGTCTATCTGCAGGAAGAAGGGCACAGCCGCATCTACAGCCTCTCCGAGCAGGGGGAGGAGTTCACGCTGGAGGTCGTTGCTCCTGGAGAGATCTTCGGGGAGCTGGCCATTCTGCAGGGGGCGCGCCGCGAACACTATGCCACCGCCCTCGATGCAGGCGTGGTGCTGCGGTTTGCACGGGAGGTGTTTCTAGCGCTCATGCGGGAGGCACCGGACTTTGCGCTGACGGTGACGCGCCAGGTGTCGGGGCGGCTCTTGCGCATCGAGTCGCGCGCCCGCGATCTGGTGTTCCGTGATGTCCCGGCGCGGCTGGCGCAGTGCCTGCTGCGGCTGGCCCATGACTTCGGCGAACCGGCACCGGAAGGAGGGGTACGCATCGGTCTGCGCTTTACGCAGGCCGAGCTGGCGACCCTGATTGGCGCCTCACGCCCGACGACCAATCTGGTGCTCAGGCAGATGCGCGAACAGGGCTGGATTCGCATCGACCGACGGCATCTGGTGCTGATGGACCAGGCGGCGCTGCAGGGGCTGGAAATGCAGGAGAGTGCGGGAGCTTCTTCATCGGTCGAGGGAGAGCGGCGAGGATAGGCCGGCGTATCCCCTCGCTCCTGGTGCGGTATCCGGCACCAGGGTCCTCCTGGAATGCTGGCAGGAAGGGAAGGCGATCCGCGATAATCGGGAAAGTGGACGGGATCATGGCCTCTGCGTGAGGCTGTGCACAGAGCGCTACCGCGCTCCGCATCCCGCATGGTCTCCGGCTCCCTGCGGGTCGCAGGGCATGGCATCCTGGATGCCCGGACTGCTCTCAGGAGGAGCGCCGGGCGTTTTCTTTTTCCTGCATTCATGGAATCGTTCGCATGCAACGTCGCGCCTTTACTTCCCTTTCCGCGTTTTCCCTGCTGGCTGCAGCCGGCGTGTTGGCTGGCTGTGGCAAGCAGCAGGGAGCGGCGCCTGCCGCATCCGGTGCCTCGGGTGCCGCTCCGGCGGGCGCAGCCGATGCCGGACATGCGGGCAAGTTCGTGATCGGGCTCGATGACAATTTTCCGCCCATGGGCTTTCGCAACGACAAGCAGGAGCTGGTCGGATATGACATCGACATGGCCCGCGAGGCAGCCCGCCGCATGGGCATGGAAGCCGACTTCAAGCCCATCGACTGGAGCGCCAAGGAAGCCGAGCTCAATGGCCGGCGCGTGGATGCCCTCTGGAACGGCATGACCATCACCGAGGAGCGCAAGAAGAACGTCGCCTTTACCAGGCCCTACATGGAGAACCACCAGATCATCGTGGTGACCGCAGCCTCTCCCATCCATGCCAAGGCCGATCTGGCCGCCAAGGTGGTGGGGGTGCAGGACGGCAGCAGCGCCGTGGAGGCCGTGGCCAAGGACCCGGTGTCCAGGCAGATGAAGGAGATCAAGAAGTTTGGCGACAACGTGGCAGCCCTCATGGACCTGACGACGGGACGCCTCGACGCCGTGGTGGTGGACGAGGTGGTGGGGCGCTACTACACCAGCCGCAAGGCAGGGCAGTACCGCATCCTCTCCGACAACTTCGGCAGCGAGGAGTACGGCGTGGGCCTGCGCAAGGACGACAAGGCCCTGCTGGCCAAGCTCGATGCCGCGCTCGATGCCATGAAAGCCGACGGCACGGCCCAGAAGATCGCAGCCAAGTGGTTCCAGGCTCCGCAGCAGTAAGGTTCGCTTCTTCGCTCGAAAGGGGCTGCGACCCGGCACGGTGCGCCGTGTCCGGTCTGCGGCCATGATTGCCCATGGATACCTTGCTTGCCATGCTCCCCCCGATGCTCGAAGGCGCGGGGACGACGCTCAAACTCTTCTTCATCACGCTGGCGCTGGCCCTGCCGCTGGGGCTGGGACTGGCCCTGCTGCGGCTTTCGCGCTGGGGGGCCGTGCGCACCGCCGTGAATGGCTACCTCTGGCTGATGCGCGGCACGCCGCTCATGCTGCAGCTGCTGTTCGTGTACTTTGCGCTGCCCTTCGTGCCCGGGATCGGGCTGCGGCTGCCGGATTTTCCGTCTGCGGTGCTGGCCTTTGCGCTCAACTACGCGGCCTACTTCGCCGAGATCTTCCGCGCTGGCATTCAGAGCGTGGATCGGGGGCAGTACGAGGCGGCCCAGTCGCTCGGCATGAGCTACGGCCAGACCATGCGCCGCATCGTGTTGCCGCAGATGGTGCGCCACATCCTGCCGCCCATGAGCAACGAGACCATCACCCTGGTGAAGGACACCTCGCTGATCTACGTGCTGGCGCTCAACGACCTGCTGCGTGCCGCGCGCAACATCGTGCAGCGCGATTTCACCATCACCCCGTTCATTGTGGCGGCGGCCTTCTATCTGATCATGACGCTGGTGCTGACATGGCTGTTCCAGCATGGGGAGAAACGGTATGCACGCCAGGACCAGTGACGCAGACGGCGCACAGGCTCCCGCTCTCGTCGTGCGGGAGGTGTGGAAGCGCTTCGGCGAAAACGAGGTGCTTCGGGGCATCTCGCTCGATGTGGCTGAAGGCGAGGTGATCGCCATTCTGGGCTCCTCGGGCTCGGGCAAGAGCACGCTGCTGCGCTGCGTCAACCACCTGGAGCACATCGACCGGGGACGCATCGTGATCGAGGGCGAGACACTGGCCGATACCGATGCCTCCGGACAGGCCCGCTACCCCGACGAGCGTACCGTGCGGCGCATCTGTGCGCAGACCGGCATGGTGTTCCAGCACTTCAATCTGTTCCTCCACATGACCGTGCTGCAGAACCTCATCGAGGCCCCGATGACCGTCAAGGGCATGGCCCGCGCGGCCATCGTGCCCCGGGCGGAGGAGCTGCTGCGCAAGGTGGGGCTGTTCGACAAGCGCGACGCCTATCCGGGGCGCCTGTCGGGCGGGCAGAAGCAGCGGGTGGCCATTGCGCGGGCGCTGGCCATGGAGCCCCGCATTATGCTGTTCGACGAGCCCACGAGCGCGCTCGATCCCGAGCTCACGGGCGAGGTGCTGCGCACCATGCGGGCCCTGGCCCAGGAACGCATGACCATGCTGGTGGTCACGCACGAAATGGCCTTTGCCCGCGAGGTGGCCCATCGGGCCGTGTTCATGGACCAGGGGGTGGTGGTCGAGGACCGTCCGGCACGGGAATTCTTTGCCGAGCCGCGTCACCCGCGGGCACAGGCGTTTCTGCAGCACATGCCCTGACCTGAGGGGCCGGGAGGCGGGAGATGTCCGGAATGTCAGGGGGCCGACATGCTGCAAGACCACCGGCGGCACTCGACCTTTGCGGGGGGACACACAATGGGCCCTCCTGGGAATGCGGCACTTGTGGCCGCGTCCGCACGGCCTGCAGTGTGGGGCCGGCACAGTGCAGCCATGTCATGGCTTGCAGAGCGGAAGTCCCGGGGGCAGACCCATTTTCATGCCTCTTTTGCAAGGAACGTACCCATGACACACGCCTCCACCCCCAAGCAGCCTCCCCATGTCAAGATCACCGAGGACGGCCCCTATGTGGTCAGTGGCGGGGTGCCGCTGCGGCAGCAGGCCATCGTGACCGATGCGCAGGGGCAGTCGCTCGACTGGGAAACCACCCGGACCTTCGAGGCGGGCGAGGAGTATGCACTGTGCCGCTGTGGCCAGTCGGCGAACAAGCCCTATTGCGACGGCAGCCATGCCAAGGTGGGATTCGACGGCACCGAAACTGCCGACCGCGCGCCCTACCGTGAACGTGCCGAGCTGATGCCCGGCCCGGCGCTGTCGCTGACCGATCAGGAGTCGCTGTGTGCCTTTGCGCGCTTCTGCGATCCCCATGGCCGGGTCTGGAACCAGGTCGAGGCCACTGACGACCCCGAGGTGGCGCGCAACTTCGTGCGGCAGGTCAACAACTGCTCGGCTGGTCGGCTCGTGGCATGGAACAACCAGACCGGTACGCCCGTCGAGACGCCGCGGGCTCCGGCCATCGGCGTGACCGAGGACACGGCACGCGGCTGCTCCGGCCCTCTCTGGGTCCAGGGCGGCATCGCCATCGAATCGGCCGATGGAACCGTGTACGAGCGGCGCAACCGCGTGGCGCTGTGCCGCTGCGGCCAGTCGCGCAACAAACCCTATTGCGATGGCACGCACGCGGCCATCGACTTTCAGGACGGGCTCTGAATCGGGCGCCCGGACCTGCGGGAGACAGTGCTCCGTTTCTGCTGCAACGGCGCCTGATGTCCGGGACGTGTGGCCTGGTGCCTGCCTTGCAGGAGGCATCGACCCGCACGGGACAGCAGGGGCCGGACAGTGGATCGGGGCATGCAGGGCTCCCGACCCCCGTCCCCGGTGGCGCGCCGCTCCAGGCACGCTGCCCGACGGGACGCCATCCGCACAAGGAGAAAGACAGATGAGCATGACACACACGACGGAGCTGCCGCGCACGGCAGCGGTGATCGGGACGGGCACCATCGGAGCCAGCTGGACCGTGCTGTTTCTCGGAGCGGGCCTGCAGGTGCGGGCCAGCGATCCTGCTCCTGGCGCCGAGGCGCACCTGCGCGCCTTTGTGGCCGAAGCCTGGTCCAGCATGGAACAGCTCGGGCACACGGCGGGCCGTACGCTCGATGCGGCCCAGCAGGCCCTGACGGTGCATGCCAGTGTCGAGGAGGCTGCGCAGGGAGCGGACTTCGTGCAGGAGAACGCACCCGAGCGGCTCGACATCAAGCGGCAGGTGTATGCCGGGCTCGAATCGGTGCTGGGGTCGGACGTGATCATTGCCTCGTCCACCTCCGGCATCATGCCCAGCACACTGCAGGAAGGCATGCAGCACCCGGAGCGGCTGGTGGTGGGACACCCCTTCAACCCGCCGCACCTGATTCCGCTGGTGGAAGTGGTGCCGGGCAAGCAGACGTCCGAAGCCACGGTGCAGGCCGTGCTGGCGCTCTATCGCGCCCTGGGCAAGACCCCCATCCGGCTGCGCAGGGAAGTGGTGGGACACATCGCCAACCGGCTGCAGGCCGCCATCTGGCGCGAAGCGGTCTATCTGGCACGCGAGGGCGTGGCTTCGGTGGAAGACATCGATCTGGCCGTCTCTGCCGGGCCGGGGCAGCGCTGGTCCATCATGGGGCCGAGCATGATCTTCAATCTGGCCGGCGGGCTTGGGGGCATGGAGCATTTTCTGGAGCACCTGGGGCCGGCGCTGGAAACCTGGTGGGCGGACCTGGGCTCGCCGCACCTCGACGCCGATACGCGGCGGATGCTGGTGGAGGCCTTCGGCACGCCCGATCCCGCCCGCTTCACCCAGGCGGTGGAACACCGTGACCGGGCCCTGCTGCGCCGCCTGCAGGCCCTGGACGCGGATCAGCACGATACCGGAGCGACACCCGCAGCCTGACGACTGACCGGTGCCCCACCGCTTCCTGTAGCCATGAAAAACGGCCTGCCCTCGCGCACGGTGCGTGCTCAGGGACAGGCCGGAGGAAGCGAAAAGGGCAGGAGGGGTGGAATGAGCGGGCTGCCGCGCGCCACCTCCTCCTGCAGTCTTCAGGCCGCGCCGGGCGTGGGGGCGTTGGCGTTGGCTTCCGCGACGGTGAAGGCGGTCATGTTCACGATGCGGCGCACCGTGGCACTGGCCGTCAGTATGTGCACCGGCTTGGCGGCACCAAGCAGCACGGGGCCGATGGCGATGTTGCCGCCGGCTGCCGTCTTGAGCAGGTTGTAGGCGATGTTGGCGGCATCGAGCGTCGGCATGACCAGCAGGTTGGCGTTGCCCGTCAAGGTGCTCTCGGGCATGAGCGTCTTGCGCAGGGCCTCGTCGAGCGCCACATCGCCGTGCATTTCGCCGTCCACTTCGAGCCAGGGGGCGCGCTGCTGCAGGATGGACAGCACCTCGCGCATCTTGACCGCCGTGGGATGGTTGGTGGAGCCGAAGTTGGAGTGGCTCAGCAGCGCCACCTTGGGCACGATGCCGAAGCGCTGGATTTCCTGCGCGGCCATGATGGTGAACTCGGCAATGCGTTCGGCGCAGGGGTCGTAGTTGACGTGGGTGTCGACGATGAAGACCTGCTGCTTGGGCAGCAGCAGTCCGTTCATGGCGGCATAGCCCTGCACGCCGGGCTCGAACCCGATCACCTGCTCGATGTACTGCAGGTGCATGGCCGTGCTGCCCCAGGTGCCGCAGATCATGCCGTCGGCATAGCCCTTGTGCACCATCATGGCAGCGATCAGCACCAGGCGGCGGCGCATCTCGATCTTGGCCATGGGGATGGTCATGCCCTTGCGGGAAGTCATCTTGTGATAGGTCTGCCAGAAGTCGCGGTAGCGCTCGTCATCCTCGACGTTGACCACGTCATAGTGCTCGCCCTGGCGCAGACGCAGGCCAAACTGCTCGATGCGACGGGCAATGATGGCAGGGCGTCCGACCAGAATCGGGCGGGCCAGCCGCTCGTCCACCACGATCTGCACGGCACGCAGCACGCGCTCCTCTTCGCCTTCGGCGTAGACCACGCGTTTCTTGGTGGCCATGCGGGCGACGGTGAAGATGGGCTTCATGGTCGCGCCCGAGGCGTAGACGAAGCTCTGCAGCTGCTCCTCGTACTCGGCCATGTCCTTGATCGGGCGCGAAGCCACGCCCGCGTCCATGGCGGCCTGCGCCACCGCCGGTGCGATCTTGATCATGAGCCGCGGATCGAACGGCTTGGGAATCAGGTACTCGGGGCCAAAAGCGAGGTTCTGCCCCACATAGGCAGCAGCCACCACTTCGCTTTGCTCGGCCTGGGCCAGCTCGGCAATGGCGTGCACGGCCGCGATTTCCATCTCGTCGGTGATGACGGTGGCCCCGCAGTCCAGGGCGCCGCGGAAGATGTAGGGGAAGCACAGGACGTTGTTGATCTGGTTCGGGTAGTCGGTGCGGCCCGTGGCCATGATGGCATCGTCCCGCACCTGGCGGACTTCCTCGGGCTTGATCTCGGGGGTGGGGTTGGCCAGCGCAAAGATGAGCGGATTGGCCGCCATGCGGGCCACCATCTCGGGCTTGAGCACGCCGCCCGCAGACAGTCCCAGGAACACGTCCGCACCCTCGATGGCCTGGCCGAGCGTGCGCAGGTCGGTGTCCTGCATGAACTGGGCCTTGTCATCATCCATGAGCTCGGTGCGGCCCTGGTAGACCAGCCCGGCCAGATCCGTCACCCAGATGTTCCGGCGGGGCAGGCCCAGCTTGACGAGCAGGTTGATGCAGGCCAGCGCGGCCGCGCCGGCGCCGCTCGTGACGACCTTGACGTCTTCGAGCTTCTTGCCCACGACCTTGAGGCCGTTGAGCACGGCGGCCCCCACCACGATGGCGGTGCCGTGCTGGTCGTCGTGGAAGACCGGAATCTTCATGCGCTGGCGCAGCTTGCGCTCGACGATGAAGCAGTCCGGTGCCTTGATGTCCTCCAGGTTGATGCCCCCGAAGGTGGGCTCCAGTGCCGCGATGATCTCGACGAGGCGGTCTGGATCCTTTTCGTTGATCTCGATGTCGAACACGTCGATGCCGGCGAACTTCTTGAACAGGACGCCCTTGCCCTCCATCACGGGCTTGCCGGCGAGCGGGCCGATGTCACCCAGACCCAGCACGGCGGTGCCGTTGGTGACCACGCCCACCAGGTTGCCGCGGGCCGTGTAGCGGAAGGCTGCGGAGGGATCCTTCACGATCTCCTCGCAGGGCGCAGCCACGCCGGGCGAATAGGCCAGTGCCAGATCATGCTGGTTGACCATCTGCTTGGTGGCCTCGACGCTGATCTTGCCGGGGCGGGGCAGCTCGTGGTAGTCGAGCGCAGCCTGGCGCAGCTCGGGATGGCGATTGGCCGACGTGTTGGGGTTGCTGGCGGAAATCTCGGGGGGCATGGGGGTTCTCCTTGCGTTCTTGTCTGGCTTGTGGCGAGATGTGACTGCCATTGTAGGCGGCTTGTTCTGCCCGGCAGACCCAGGATTTCCGGGAGGGTGCGGCATGCCGCCTCTGGCGCATGGGATGGACAGGGGGCGCTGCAGGGCAGACGGGCCCCCCATGGGCCATGAGGGTCCGTGCAGGACGCTTATGGGTGCGCAGCCGGGGCAGTTCCGGGACGCACGATGTAGCCCGTCAGGCGCCAGTGGCCTTCCTGATCCAGCCCCATGCTGACCCGCTCCACTACCACCTGTCCGTCGGTCAGCCGGGTGCCCATTTCCACATTGGCGTAGAGCCCCGCAGGAGAGCGCGGGTCGGCTGCCGGATGCAGAACGCGCCAGACGCCGATCCATCCCCGGCTGGCGACCTTGCCCTGGAAGCCCTTGTGCGCGGCATGCAGCTCGGAGAGGAACTTGCTCTTCTTGAAGGTCTGCCGGATGAACGGCATGGTCGAAGCCCACAGGGCCTCATCCTCGCCGCGGTCGAGCTGCTGCAGCGTCTGCTGGGCGCGGGCAATCAGGACATCGGCCGAATCGGCTTCGGAAGGGGTCTGGGCCTGTGCGGGAGCCATGCATACAGCGCCACACAGGAAGCAGGCAGCCGCGAGGGCGCGCAGAAAAACAGAGGAAGAAGTGGACATGAGAAATCGAGGATGAAAAAGGAGGTGGAGCGGACAGAAAGAAGAATGACACTGCACATGCCATGCCGCAGTGGGGAGTTTCAGGAGGAAATCGTCAAATAGTACACAACGATGAGCGAAGGGTTTTTTTTTGCATGCTTTGGCCGACTTGTGTCCTTCTGGCACAGACCTATAACACCGCCAGATTTCAATTTACTTACAGGGAGCATTCAAAATGCGTTTGCACAAGATCATGCGTTTGGTTGCGGCGGCAGGACTGATGGCAGGGGCTGCCGGCATGGCCCAGGCAGAATCCAGTTTCCAGAGCGGCACTGGCTCGCTGACGGCGACGGTTGCGGCCCAATGCATGATGTCTACCGCTGCCAATGATCTCAATTTCGGCACGGTGCCGACCAGTGCGGGCACCGTTACCGGCTCGACCGCCTTCGGCGTGACCTGCACCAACGGCACCCCGTACTACATCGGGCTGCTCCCCTCCAACGGCAATACCGCTGGGGCAGGAGTCATGACCTCCGTGGCCAATGCCGCCACCAATACCGATCAGGTGCCCTACCAGCTTCGATCCACCTCCGGAACCAGCGGCACCATCTGGGGCAATACCGCCACCTCGACCTCGGTGGGCAACGGGGTTGCCGGCACGGGAACCGGATCGGCCGCCAGCTACAACATCTATGGCACGGCCGCAGTGGCCAACTACACCCCGGACAGCTACCAGGATCAGGTCGTGATCAACGTGAACTACTGAGAACGTGTTCACGATCCGATAGCAGATTCAGAGAGAATCGATGGATGCGCACCAAGACCTACCCCAGCGACATCAGTCGCGCCCAGTTTGCCCACATCCTGCCCTTGCTGGAGACAGCCCGTCGCAAGAC
>NZ_JAYRLV010000021.1:0-4467 GCF_041912815.1 Allobrachymonas sp.
GCGCTACAGTTGTCCACAGCCGGCATCAGCCGATGCCGGCCCCAAGCCCTGGGTCAATGTTCAATCGGCAGGGTGGGTCAAATTTAGATCGGCGCCAACACTGATGCCCTCACCAGACCTGCGCCGTCTAGCGCGCGAGGCCTACATTCGAACGCAGCCGAGCGTGCAGGCGACGGTTGAGTCTTCACCAGCGCTTGACGAGTTGTTCTCGTGCATTGACATCCACTTTCCGCTTTGGCTCTACCTGCGCCCGGATCTGCGCTGGGAAGCGATTCGGCCAACGAGTCTCTGCCGGAAAGGGTCGACGCCCCTATCACCTGAGGAGTTCATCAGGCAGGAGTACGACCCGGTATACGTTCGAGGATTCCGCCACATGGCGATCGAGATGAGGTTGCTCCAAGCTGGAGCAACCTGGAAATCTACCGTGCCATCGACGGACAACTCAGCCCCAGATTTGACCTGGCAAGGGGGCCGACTGGACTAGCTCAGCCGGCAGCGGCAATGACATTTGCCCCGTTGTCGCCGGGCTTGGCTGGCGCCATCGCTGGTTCCGGATCCAAGGGGCGCCGACAGTTCGCCTAGTTCAGAGATGAGTGCAAATAGTTCGGAGATGAGTGAAACCCGACAGCCACAGCGCAAACCGACACCGACATCGACTGCAACTCATCCCCCCCTCCGTGCAGTCTGTCGCCCGCCGCTAGGTCGCCCCACGGGTCATTGTTATGGTGTGCTACATCAGCAACACACCGCAGGCGCCTGGCCTGAAGCGACATGCACAGCTGGAATGACAATGCGCCGATCTACCAGCAACTGGCTGACCGCCTGGCCAGTCAGCTGCTGGATGGCAATCCGCCGGAAGGCGAAGCCCTGCCCTCGGTTCGTCTGCTGGCGAACCAGTACCTCATCAACCCGCTGACGGTCAGCCGCGCGCTGCAATCGCTGGCCGACAACGGGCTGGTGGAGAGCCGCCGCGGCCTGGGCATGTATGTGCGACCCGGCGCGCGCCAGCGCCTGCTGCAAAGCGAACGCGAGCAGTTCCTGAGCAAGGAATGGCCGCAGCTGCGAGAAAAACTCAAACAACTGGGCATCAGCGCCCAGGATCTGCAATGGGAGGACCTGCAATGAGCACGACCATCAACACCCCCGAGGCGCTGGTCAGCGCGCGAGACTTCACGCTGCGCTATGGCCGCAAGATCGCCTGCGATCACCTCACCTTCCAGATTCCCAAGGGTCGCGTGGTCGGTCTGCTGGGGCACAACGGCGCCGGCAAGACCTCGCTGATGAAGGCGATGGTCGGCCTGCAGGCCGGCGAAGGCGAGCTGCGGGTGTTGGGCGTGGATCCCCGCCGGCAGCGCACGGAGCTGCTGAAGGGCCTGTCCTACATCCCGGACGTGGCCGTGCTGCCGCGCTGGGCCCGCGTCCACGAGCTCATCACGCTCATGGGCGGGCTGCAGCCGCAGTTCTCGGCCGAGCGCGCCCGGGCGCTGCTCAAGCGCACGAGCGTGGGCCTCAATGACAAGGTGAAGTCCCTCTCCAAGGGCATGGTGACGCAGCTGCACCTGGCCCTGATCGCCGCGATCGACACGCGCCTGATGATCCTGGACGAGCCCACGCTCGGCCTGGACGTCATCTCCCGCAAGAGCTTCTACGAGATGCTCATCGACGAATGGTGCGACGGCGAACGCACGGTGGTGATCTCCACGCACCAGGTGGAGGAGATCGAGAGCCTGCTGTCCGACGTGATGATGCTGGACGAGGGCAAGCTGGTGCTGAACATCAGCCTGGAGGAGATGGACTCGCGCTTCGTGGCCCTGGCCCACGACCCGGCCGCGGCTGACACGGTGGCCCGCGCCCATCCGCTGCTGCGCTATCGCCAGCAGGGCCGCTCGGCCGCATTGTTCGATGGCGAGCCGCCGGCCGACGTGCAGGCGCTGGGGCAGCGATTCCGCCCGAGCCTGGTCGACCTCTTCGTCGCCCTCACCCGCAAGCCCGAACTGCAGCCCCGCGAAGCCTGAAGGAGCCCTCACCATGAACGCACAACGATTCCTGACTCTCATGCAGCGCGAGTGGATGCAGCACCGCATCGGCTGGCTGGCCGTGATGCTCTCGCTGCCGGTGCTGGGCCTGCTGCTGATGCCCGTGCCCGGCTTCGTCGAGGTGAACGGAGAGGTGCCGCCCGCCGTGGGCACGGCGGCGATCGCCATGCTCGGGACGGCCGTCGCGGCCTTCGTCCTGAGCTGGGTGGTCGCCATGTTCCAGCTGCCCGGGCTGGCGCGCCGGGACCAGCAGGACCGCTCCATCGAGTTCTGGCTGTCGCTGCCGGCCACGCACACCGAAAGCATCGGCGCCACGCTGCTGATGCATGCCCTGCTGGTGCCTCTGCTGGCCCTGCTGGTGGGCCTGCTGTTCGCCCCCGTGATGGCGGTGGCTGCCGTTCTCAAGGTTCACGGCTTCAGTGGGCTGGGTGCCGTGCCCTGGGGCCAGCTGCTCACGGTGGCGCTGATTGCCTGGGTGCGGGCCAGCACCGGGCTGGTGCTGATGACGCTGTGGCTGGCGCCCATCTTCATGACGCTGATGGTGGCCGCGGCCTACCTGAAGCGCTGGGGCGTGCCGCTGGTGGTCGGCGGCGTGGTCATCCTGGGCAATGTGATGGAGAAGATCTATCGCGACCGCACGGTCTGGAACCTCCTCAAGCACCAGTTCGAAGGCGCCGGCCTGGCCTTCTTCAATGCCAGCCAGACCATGGAAGGCCGGGGCATGCCCCAGCAGCTGGAACACGAGACGGTGGGCGGCATCGCCCAGCTGATGCTCAATGATCTCGGTGCGGCCCTTGCCAACCTGGCCTCGCCCCACTTCATCGGCGGCTTGGTCGTCGCAGGCCTGTGCTTCTACCTGCTGGTGCTCCAGCGCAGCCGTCCGGCCTGAACGCGCCCGCGCAGACCCAAAGAAAAAGCCCGCCGGCCGGCGGGCTTTTCCATGCGCGTTGCGCGACGGGGATCAGGCGGCCGGGCTCGGCTCAGCACCACCGGCGGCTGCGGCCCCCACCTTGGCGCTGACTTCCTTGCGGAAGCGGTTCAGCTCCTGGACGCTGGCGAAGCTGCGTTCCATCAGCAGGCTCATGTTGTGCAGGATGCGCTCGACCACCTTGGTCTCCCACACGGCATCGAACTGGATCTGCTTGTCCAGCCACTTCTCCAGCCACTCCGGATCCGGCAGACGGCTCTGGATGGTGTCGCGCGGGAAGAGCTTGGCGTTGACGTGCAGGTTCGTGGGATGCAGTGCCTGGGCCGTGCGACGCGCGCTGGCCATCAGCACGCCCACCTTGGCGAAGGCGGCACGGGCCTCGTCACCGAACTTCTGCATGGCACGCTTCATGTAGCGCAGGTAGGCACCGCCATGGCGGGCCTCGTCACGGGCCAGGGTCTCGTAGATGGCCTTGATCACGGGCTCCGTGTGCCATTCGGCGGCACGGCGGTACCAGTGGTTCAGACGGATCTCGCCGCAGAAGTGCAGCATGAGCGTCTCGAGGGCCGGGGCCGGGTCGAAGTCGAAGCGGATCTCGTGCAGCTCCTGCTCGCTGGGCACGAGGTCCGGGCGGAAGCGGCGCAGGTACTCCATCAGCACCAGCGAGTGCTTTTGTTCCTCGAAGAACCAGACGCTCATGAAGGCGGAGAAATCGCTGTCGTCACGGTTGTCACGCAGGAACATCTCGGTGGCCGGCAGCGCCGCCCACTCGGTGATGGCGTTCATCTTGATCGTCTGGGCCTGGTCCTCGGTCAGCAGGCTGGCATCGAACTTGTCCCAGGGGATGTCGGTGTCCATGTTCCAGCGCACGGCTTCCAGTTGCTTGAAGAGTTCGGGGTAGAGCATGGTCCGTCCTATGGTTTAGGGGCGGCATTCTAAACGGGGTGCCGCGCGGCCACCCTTCGCATCCCGTGAGCAGGGGGAACGTCACCCCAGCCGCCGGGCGAAAGCCGGATGCCACCGGTCCGTTTCCGGACGGTCGTCGATGGGCACCGGCCGCAGTTCAACAGTCTTCGCTTGCAGGCGTATGACAAGCCCAGGGCCGCTCTGCGGTCACCGGATGAAACTCAAATACGGGACAACTGATCCGCGCTCGCTTACGTGAAATTGCCTGACTTGAAGCTTGGTGTAAGCCCGAAGCCCCAAACTTCGAGTCAGGAATTCACCCATGTACCCCGCATGGGGGACAGAAGTAGCAAAACTTCCGCCTCCAAGAGCCAACAATCCAAGGCATGGCGCCAAATCATTTACAGATTTACGCAAAGGTTTGAAAAGTACGGCTGGCGTGCGTCCCCATCAACAAGTCAAACGAGTACAGTAGCCACAAGCTTTCGGTCGCAAGATCTCCCCAGTGTTGGGGCTGAAATCCCGGGACTCTTCTCCTCCTCCTCCCTCCCTCCCTCGTTGGTCCCGGGGCATCTTGCGGCTTCTTTTATGTCCAGG
>NZ_JAYRLV010000022.1:0-2216 GCF_041912815.1 Allobrachymonas sp.
TGGACAAACCAGACTGGGGGGATAGCGCGCCGCGCCATGAAAAAAGCCACCTGGGCGGGTGGCTCTTGCGTGCGGAAGTTTGGCTAGATGTTGTCGGCCATGCTGGCCGTCTCGATGCCCGCCATGGGTGAAGCACCGTCATCAGGCACGGGTGGGAACGCCGGGCTGGTGTTCTGCTGCACGCCGGGCGGCAGCAGCGCGGGGCCTGGCGCCACGGGTACGCTGGCCGTGGGGAAGTCTGGGTCATCGCTGCGCGCGGGCCGGATGTACCCGGCGCCCTGCATGATGGCGTCGGCCACCGGGGCAATCTGCGGCATCTGGGCCACCTGCGCTCCTGCTTGCATAGCAGAAAAAGCAGCCTGCACTCCGGTCTGCACCGCCTCGGCCATGATCTTCTTGATCTGGGCGTCGCTCACGCGCTCCTTCATGTCCAGCTCGCGCGCCTTGAGCTCGTGCCCGGCCTGCACCAGGGCCTTCTGCACCTCGTCCTTGATGCGCTTCTCGATGGCCTCGGGGCTCTCCTGCTGGCTGGCCGTACGGATGGCCTGCACCACGTCGCGCTTGAATGGCACATCCATGAGGCTGACCATGAACGGCAGCACGGCGGCCTGGTACTGGGGCGGTAGGCTCTTGACGGCCTCAGACATGGCGTTGAGCTGCTGGCCGCGATAGGTGGCGTTGCTCGGCACTTCCTCCACTCCGACTTTCAGCATGGTCCGCATCAGGTCGTTCGAGAGGTAGGGTTGGCCCGTCACGGGGTCCAGCTCGGGTTTGTTGAGCACGATCGTGCGATCTGGAGTGACGCCATCGGCGCCCTCGATCACGATGGTCTTCTCGCGGCTGCCCCAGTCCTGCACGATCAGTGACACCAGGATTTCACCCACGCGCGTGCGCCCCATGCGGAAATTGCCCATGAGCGTGCCCAGAGACTGGTTCGTCTGCTCCACCTGGGTCTGCTCCTGCACGCCGCTGGTGGCCGTGCCTCTCTTGCCCTGGAAACCGCTGGTGATGACGCTCACGCGCTCGATGGCCAGGCGCGCATCCTGCAGCAACTGAAACTGCTGGTCGTTGAGTTGGAAATCGCGGTGCACCTTGAACGTGGCGCCCGGCTGGGCCATGTGCTCCGGGTCGAGGATGATGTCGGCGTCCGGGCGGGCAATCTGCTGCCGAAACAGGGCATCGGACATGAGCACGGCGCCCTTGGTGCGCTCCGTGCGGACCACGCTCAAACCCCAGCGCAGCTTGGCCGTGCCGCTGTTCACGCTGTCCTGCTGGTAGATCATGCCGCGCGCATAGCCGTAGGGCACGTTGGTGCGGTCCTCGCGGAAGCCGAAGAACGGCACGTAGGGGAAATACCGGTGCGGGTACGGGCTCGGGCCGTCGTGCAGCCGGTGCGGCCCCAGCCAGTAAGCCATCCTCACGCGCGCCACGGTGGCATACGTCACCTTCGACACGCCGGTCGTCACCGCGTAGAGGTGGGCCGGGTTGTCCTCATCGAACTCCACCACGCGGCCATCCGGGCTGGTCAGCACCGGGACCGACTCCCAGCGCCGATACCACAGCTCGGTCAGGCACAGCTCCTTGCGCGTGGGGTCGAACCATCGAGATTCCTCTACAGTCCAGCCGCGCGCATCGCCCCATGTATTGTGCAAACCCGTGGAGCCGCCACCGTCGAGCGCCTGCATGCTTGTGCTGTCACCCAACCACTGGGAGCCGTGGCGCCCGCACATGCGGATCAGCGCCTTGTGCTGGGGGAATGCTGCCTCGATGCGGTCGGGCCGCAGCCAGCGGGAGCGGCGCAGCCACCGCGATTTGTCGAGCAGCGGGTCGTTCACATTGCCCTGCATGTCCCAGTGAATCTCGTTGCGATGCACATCGCTGCAGCGGTAAGGGTAGAGGAAGGGATCGGACTCGCGCCCCACTTCAACCCAGCCGATGCCCACCGCCGCCTGGGGCCGGAAGGCGCCACCGCACGCGGTATCGGCATGGCTGGCCTTCTCGGCCTGCTTCAGCTGGTAATTCAGGGCGTCGGCCACATCCTGGCCACTCGGCCCCGCATCGGGCGAGACGCGCCAGTCCGTGCGGGTCGCTTCCTCGTAGCCCGTCAGCGCACGAATGGCAGGCCCCATCAAGTCCTCGATGGCCGGGGGGATGCCGATGGCGGCCTGGCGCTGCAGCAGCTCGGAATCGAGCTGGTTGCCGTCCACGTAGTCCAT